>NZ_CP022390.1:663215-994823 GCF_003076515.1 Alcaligenes aquatilis
TGCCTTCATCGGTAATAAAGGCAATATCCAGCGGCAAGGGCGTATTCTTCATCCAGAAGCAAGGCATTCCGGTTTGCTCGAATACAAATAACATGCCGTGATTGGGGGCCAGGCTTTCTCGATGCATCAAACCTTGAGCACGAGTCTCGTCGCGATCGGCCACTTCAGCCTGAATTTGTTTGGAACCCAGGCTCAGGGTCAGGGTGGGAAGAGTCTCTTTGGCCTGGGCCGGGGCGCTGATACAAAACGCGGCCAGAAGACAGGCAAAAAAAACAGGGCGCGCAGGCCCCGTAGTCGTCGTGCGATACTGCATGTGTGTTGCGAACCTGCTTTTGTTAGAATCGAGAGCGCAAGAGATCTTAAGGCGAAGTAATATTAAGTGCCTGCTTGCCTTTAGGGCCTTGGGCAACTTCATACAGAACTTTCTGGCCTTCTTTCAAAGTCTTGAACCCGTTCATCTGAATGGATGAAAAATGAGCGAAGAGATCTTCGCCGCCGTTATCGGGTGTAATAAACCCAAAGCCTTTGGCATCATTGAACCACTTAACGGTCCCGGATAGTTTTTGATTGTCTCCAGTGCCTGCGGTGGTGGTAGTTTCCGACATGCTTGCTGCCTCTCAACTTAGTGTATGGTTGATACTTTTTTCGGCCCCTCCCTGGGCCTGTGATCGCGGCACCCCACTTTTTATTGTGAAGTTGACACGATCAGTCGGATGATGCTGAATTTTGTTCCCCCCAGTCAACCTATGGAAAGCACCTAGTTCTGTATTATGGCCATTGAGATCGATAAGCAAGGCGCCACAACGGTAGAGCGCCAATCCGCGCGGCTTGCCCCACCACCCATGTATCAGGTCATCTTGCTCAATGATGACTACACGCCCATGGAATTTGTGGTGAATATACTGGAGCGGGTATTTGCCAAGACCCCGGAGCAGGCCGAACAGCTTATGCTTAAAGTACATTACGAGGGTCGGGCTGTCTGTGGTGTGTATCCGCGCGATATCGCGGCCACCAAGGTGGAAATTGTGCGACAACTGGCGCAGTCGCGACAGCATCCTTTGCAGTGTGTGATGGAGCCGGTGCCTGATGCTTGACCATTTAGTGGTTTACCGTATTGTTCAGATCAGGCAAATTAGTCATAGAATAGCTTTAACCCCTAGTTTTACTCTTGCCGTGTAGGAGGAAGCATGATCTCCGAAGAACTTGAAGTCAGTCTACACATGGCCTTTGTCGAGGCTCGTGCCGCGCGCCATGAATTCATCACGGTAGAGCATCTGCTGTTGTCCCTGCTCGATAACGCCTCCACGCTGGAAGTGTTGAAAGCATGTGCTGCCGATATTGATGCACTGCGCCAGAATCTGCGTAAATTCATTAGCGAAAATACGCCCACTTTCCCTGGTGAAGGCGAGGTTGACACCCAACCCACGCTGGGATTTCAGCGAGTGATACAACGTGCCATCATGCACGTATCGTCCAGCAACTCCGGTAAAAACGTGGTTTCCGGCGCGAATGTGCTGGTGGCGATGTACGGGGAAAAAGACTCTCATGCGGTGTATTACCTGCAGCAACAAGGTGTCTCGCGCCTGGATGTCGTCAATTTTCTCTCGCACGGCATCACCAAGGCCAATCCGGAGCCCGCCGCTCCCGAGCCTCCCAAGGCCGCTGCGGCGGCGGAAGCGGATACCCGCTCGGACGCCCAGAAGTCGCCACTGGATCTGTATGCCACGGACCTGAACACTGAAGCCAGCCTGGGTCGTATTGACCCCTTGATTGGCCGTGAAAAGGAAGTGGAGCGCGTCATCCAAGTTCTGTGCCGTCGCCGCAAGAACAATCCCTTGCTGGTGGGTGAGGCTGGCGTGGGTAAAACCGCGATTGCTGAAGGCCTGGCCCTACGCATTCAGCGTGGTGATGTGCCGGACATTCTTAGCGAAGCGCGTGTTTATGCGCTGGACATGGGGGCCTTGCTGGCCGGTACCAAGTATCGGGGCGACTTCGAGCAACGCTTGAAAGCGGTGCTCAAGCAGCTCAAGGAAACAGCGCAGTCCATTTTGTTTATCGACGAGATCCACACCCTGATCGGAGCCGGTTCGGCTTCGGGCGGTACGCTGGATGCGTCCAATCTGCTCAAACCTGCGCTGTCCTCCGGTCAGCTCAAATGTCTTGGAGCAACCACGTACTCGGAATACCGAGGGATTTTCGAGAAAGACCACGCCTTGTCGCGTCGTTTCCAGAAAATTGATGTGGCCGAGCCCACGGTGGAACAGACCATCCAGATTTTGCGTGGTTTGAAGTCCAGTTTTGAAGAGCACCACGGGGTGCGTTATTCGGCGGCTGCCCTGACCGCGGCGGCGGAGTTGTCTGCCCGTTACATTAACGATCGCTTTTTGCCTGATAAGGCTATCGATGTAATCGACGAGGCCGGTGCGGCGCAGCGTCTGCTGCCACGCTCCAAGCAGAAAAAGGTTATCGGCAAGGCGGACATCCAGGCGACGGTATCGCGTATTGCCCGCATTCCTCCCCAGACCGTTTCCAGCGACGATCGCAATAAGTTGGCAACCTTGGCACGCGATCTGAAATCGGTGGTGTTTGGTCAGGATGTGGCGATTGACGCCCTGGCAGCGGCCATCAAGATGGCGCGCTCCGGCTTGGGTCTACCCGACAAACCCATCGGTTCCTTCCTATTCTCCGGCCCGACCGGCGTGGGTAAAACCGAAGTGGCGCGTCAGTTGGCCTTCGTGCTGGGGGTAGAGCTACTGCGCTTTGATATGTCCGAGTACATGGAGCGTCACACCGTGTCGCGCCTGATCGGTGCGCCTCCCGGCTATGTGGGCTTTGACCAGGGCGGTTTGCTGACCGAAGCGGTTACCAAACAGCCGCACTGCGTACTGTTGTTGGACGAGATCGAGAAAGCGCACCCGGACGTCTACAACATCCTGCTGCAAGTGATGGATCATGGCACGCTGACGGATAACAATGGCCGCAAGGCAGATTTCCGTAACGTCATCCTGATCATGACCACCAACGCGGGTGCCGAAGCGCTGAACAAAACCAGCATTGGCTTTACCCAGCCGCAGCGCTCGGGTGATGAAATGCAGGACATCAAGCGTCACTTCTCGCCAGAGTTCCGCAACCGTCTGGATGCGATTATTGGCTTCAAGCCTTTGTCGCGCGACATTATCCTGCGCGTGGTGGACAAGTTCCTGATGCAGCTGGAAAACCAGTTGCACGAGAAGCGCGTCGAAGTGTCCTTCTCGGACGCCTTGCGCGAGCATCTGGCGGCCAAGGGTTTCGATCCCGCCATGGGTGCCCGCCCCATGCACAGACTTATCCAGGACACCATTCGCCGTGCTCTGGCTGACGAGCTGCTGTTTGGCCGCCTGGTCGATGGTGGTCAGGTCGAGGTTGATCTGGACGAGAATGGCGAGGTGGTACTGGAATATCCTTCTTCGGGACCCGACGAACCCGGCAGCAAGACCTCCTCGCGTCCCGAGCCGGAATTAGTCGACTAAGCCGTGAGGGCATCGCGCCCCTTAATCGTCTGTACGCACTGTGACACCGTACACGAGCGAGTCCCCGTTCCAGGAGCGGGGCTCGCGCGTTGTGTACGTTGCGATACCGAACTTTACCGCCACAGCCGCTTTTCGCCACGTGAATGGCAAGCGCTGGTTCTGGCGGTTTTCATCCTTTTCCTGATTGCCAATCTGTTTCCCGTTGTCTATCTAAGCATGGCGGGTAAAACAGTATCGCCCACGTTTCCCAAAGCCTTGTTGCTGATCTGGCAGCAGGGGTACTGGGGCCTGTCCGTGATGGCGGGTTTGGTCGGTTTCTGGCTGCCGCTGTTCCAACTGATCTTCCAGTTCTGGGCCTTGGGTTTGATTGCCCGTGAAAAGCCCTTGCCGGGCGATTTTGGCATCGGTCTGCGTGTTCTGAGTCATCTGGAGCATTGGTCCATGACGGCCGTACTGTTCCTGGGCTTGATTGTGGCGATTGTGAAGTTTGCCGGAATTGGGCATTTGACTGTGGCACCAGGGTTGTACGCATTTTTTGCGCTGACGTTCCTGTTGACGGGCCTGAGCCGTATTACCGCAGCTCGTCTTTGGCGCTGGGCGGAGGATCGTGAGCTGGTTCCAGTTGCCACGCGCCAGGTCTTGAACGCGCATCCGGACTGGAGCGCCTGCACCTATTGCGGCTTTGTTCAAGCCAGCCAGAATACACGCTGTCATCGCTGTGCAGCCCCTGTCCACAAACGCAAACCCAATAGCCGCAGGCGGGTTGCCGCCCTGGTGCTGACGGCCTGTGTCTTTTATATTCCCGCCAATGTCTTGCCGGTGATGGAGCTGCGCAGCATTATGGGTACGAGTGCCCATACGATTTTGGGTGGGGTGATTCAGCTTTGGCAACTGGGCTCCTGGGACCTGGCCTTGATCGTGTTTATCGCCAGTATTGTCGTCCCCATTACCAAGCTCCTGGCTTTGGTGGTTCTGCTGGTGGGGCGTCGTTGGCGGGGCAATGGTGTACAGCGTCAACGTAACCGTATTTACGATATGGTCGAGCTGATTGGGCAATGGTCCATGCTGGACGTATTCGTGGTGGTCCTGATGGCAGCGCTGGCCAACTTCCCCGGACTGTCACAAATTATTCCTGGGGCAGGGGCCTTGAGCTTTGGCATGGTCGTGGTCTTGACCATGCTGGCCGCACTTAGCTACGACCCGCGTCAGGGCTGGGACCAGGACACCGACGAAGAACAAACAATAGAACCGCAAACCAAGCTGTCTTCGCCTGCATCACAGGCGACTTCCTGAAGGAAACAAGGTGCACGATCCCACAACTAATCAGCCTGACGGTCAAACCGAGCCCGCGCAGCCAAGACTGATTCCCGCGCAGCGATCCCGATTCTCCTGGATCTGGATTTTGCCTATCGCCGCTGCTTTGGTGGGGGCGTCGTTGGTACTGCGAAACTGGATGTTGACCGGGCCGCGTATCACGATCAGCTTCGACTCGGCCGAAGGCTTGGCGGTAGACCAGACCAAGCTACGTTACCGCGAAGTGGATGTGGGCACGATTTCCGACATTCAGGTGGCCCCGGACCGTAAGGGAGTCTTGGTGACCGCACAGTTAGAGCGCGATGGCTCTGAATTCATCACACAAAAAGACACGCGCTTTTGGGTGGTGCGTCCACGTTTGGGCTTAAGTGGTGTGTCGGGATTGGGGACCTTGCTCTCGGGTGTGTATATCGGTGTAGACGCGCCTTTTGAAGTGGACAAAAAGGCGCAGAAAATGAACTTTGTGGGTCTGGAAAGCCCACCCGAAGTGATTAGTGGCCGTGCCGGCAAACGCTATGTGCTGACCGCATCGGAACTGGGTTCGCTGGATCTGGGCTCCCCCCTGTACTACAAAGGTATTCAGGTTGGGCAGGTCAGCAGCTACGAGCTGAACGAAGAAGGTGATGGGGTGCGTGTACAGGTGTTTGTGGATGCACCCAATGATAAATTCGTGACCCAGGGTTCGCGCTTTTGGAACGTCAGTGGTGTAAATATGTCTCTGGATTCCACGGGTTTCAATGTCCGTACGCACTCCTTGGTTTCTGCTTTGGCAGGCGGTCTGGCTTTTGATCAGATGGAAGGCGAGCCTACGGAAGTAGCAGCAGCAGATACCCAATACGAGCTCTTCCCTACACAAGATCGTGCCATGGCCGAGCCGGACGGCCCGGCGGTGGAGCTGCGCTTTCATTTCCATCAGTCTGTACGCGGTTTGAGGCCGGGTTCCAAGGTTGAATTCCGGGGCCTGGAACTGGGCCAGGTCTACGACGTGGATCTGGAGTTCGACTTTGAGCGCAAACGCTTTTTCGCTTTAGTAAAAGCGCGTATTTATCCGCAACGCTTCGGTCACCTGTACGAGCGGATTGTAGAAACTCGACCAGACGAAAAAGACCCGATAAGTGCTTTGTTTAAACCGATGGTTGAACGTGGGTTGCGGGGCCAGTTGCGTCCTGCCAGCCTGATTACCGGTCAGCAGTACATTGCCCTGGAGTTTTTCGATAAGGCCGATGAGGTCGAGTTCGATGAGACGGCCAAACCCTTGGTGGTGCCCGTGATCGCCGGTGATTTTGATCGCTTGCAAGAGCAGGTCAGCGACATTGTCACGAAGATTTCAGCGATTCCGTTCGATCAGATTGGCAAGAATCTGCAAAGCGGGCTGACGGAGTTGAGCCAGGTGCTCAAGCAACTGGACAAGACGACGGTGCCGCAATTGAATGGGGCTCTCAAATCCATGGATGCAGCAGTTCAGAAACTGGGCGCCATGCTGGACTCGGACTCTTCCTTCAATACCTCGGTGGATCAAACCTTGAACGAGCTGAAACGCTCCTTGCGATCCCTGCGTGATTTAAGTGATACCTTGCAAAGCCAGCCCTCGGCAATATTGCGAGGTCGTTCTCCTGACGTACTGCCGGAGCCTGCGCCATGATGTCCCGTTTTCTGATTTCCGTGGCGTTTGCCGGTTTGCTGACGGCTTGCGCCTCGACCACGCCTACTTACTACACCTTGCAAACCGCCCATGCCGCTCCGGCGGCTGCAGCCCCATCCACACAAGCATGGAAGGGCTTTCAGTTGCGGCGTATGGATATGCCCGCCCAGTTGGATCGCCGAGCCTTTGTGCTGACGCAGGCGGCCGGTGGACAGGTTAATTTGCTGAACGATAGCCAGTGGGCATCGCCTTTGCCCGATGAAATGTCCCTGGCTTTGGTGTCCGGTTTGCAGGATCGCCTGAGCGTTCCTCAGTTGGCCAGTACCGCTGCGAAAACACCTCACTGGCAGATTGATGTGTTGGTGCAGCGCTTTGAGTCTGTCTATGGCGAACGCGCCACCCTGGAATTGAGCTGGACCTTGACGCCAATTGGTTTTGAGGGGAAAACCCAACAGTGCCGCTGGCTGGACTCCGAGCCGGCGTCTACTGTTCCAGAACTGGTGCAGGCACATCGTCAATTGCAGCAGCGCTGGGCCGATGCGCTGGCAGCTCAAATGCAAGGCAAATCTGTTCCTGCGATGTTGGGCAAGGCCATGATCTGCGTGAGTTAAATGCTAGGGTTAACTTTTTCTTGCACGGGTTAACCTGAATACGAAATTGGGTTAACCGTCAGTATTATTTCGGCATATCGCAGTCAAAAAAGCGTAACCGGGATAAGAAGCATGGCGAGCACAACCTTAGGGATCAAAGTCGATATAGAGCTGCGCGAACGTTTGCGGCGTGCGGCTGATCAGTTGCAGTGCACCCCACATTGGCTGCACAAGCAGGCTTTGCTGTCCTATATCGAAGGGATAGAGCGTGGTGTGTTGCCCAGCGAGTTGGCTCTGCGTAGTGGGGGCGATGCCGAGGCGCTTGAGGACGGTGTGTTGATGCCGTCGATCCCGTTTTATGGCTTTGCCCAAGATGTGCAACCGCAAAGCGTGTTGCGTGCTGCCATTACGGCCGCCTATCGCCGTCCCGAAACTGATTGCCTGCCTTTGCTGCTGAGCGCCGCACGTGCGTCCCAAAGCGCGCGTGCCCAGGAACTGGCCGCTCGTTTGGTCAAAGCCCTGCGCGCCAAGCGCCGTGGTGGTGGGGTCGAGGGTTTGATTCAGGAGTTTTCCCTGTCCAGCCAGGAAGGTGTGGCCTTGATGTGTCTGGCCGAAGCCTTGCTGCGCATCCCTGATCGCGCCACGCGTGATGCCTTGATTCGCGACAAGATCAGTCACGGTGATTGGCGCGCGCATATGGGCGAGTCTCCCTCGCTGTTTGTGAACGCCGCGACCTGGGGGTTGATGCTGACAGGTCGTTTGGTCAGCGTAAACAGCGAAAAGAATTTATCCTCTGCCTTAACCCGCATGATTGGTAAGGGTGGCGAACCCCTGATTCGTAAAGGCGTGGACGTTGCCATGCGCATGATGGGCGAGCAGTTCGTCACCGGGCAGACCATTGCTTCGGCACTGGCTAATAGCCGCAAATTTGAAGAGCAGGGCTTCCGTTACTCCTACGACATGTTGGGTGAGGCCGCCACGACAGCGGAAGATGCCCAGCGCTACTACCAGGCTTATGAGCAGGCCATTCACGCGATTGGTCGTGCCAGCCAGGGCCGCGGTATTTACGAAGGCCCCGGCATTTCCGTCAAACTGTCTGCTCTGCACCCGCGCTACAGCCGTGCCCAGCGCGATCGTGTTATGCATGAGCTCTTCCCGCGCCTGCTGTCCTTGGCGCAACTGGCTCACCACTACGATGTGGGCCTGAATATTGATGCAGAAGAAGCGGACCGTCTGGAAGTGTCCTTGGACTTGCTGGACAAGCTGTGTTTTGACCCGTCTTTGGCAGGTTGGAACGGCATTGGTTTTGTGGTGCAGGCGTATCAAAAACGCGCACCCTTTGTCATCGATTACTTGATTGACCTGGCCCGCCGTAGCGGGCACCGCTTGATGCTCCGCTTGGTGAAAGGCGCGTACTGGGATTCGGAAATCAAACGTGCCCAGGTTGATGGCCTGGAAGACTACCCCGTCTACACTCGCAAGGTGCATACAGACGTGTCTTACCTGGCTTGCGTTCGCAAACTCCTGCAGGCCCCCGAAGCCGTGTATCCGCAGTTTGCGACACACAATGCCCAAACTCTGGCCGCCATTTACGTGATGGCCGGTCAGAACTACTACACCGGCCAGTATGAATTCCAGTGCCTGCACGGCATGGGTGAGGACTTGTACGACGAAGTGGTCGGCCCGACCAAGGACGGCAAGTTGAATCGTCCTTGCCGTATCTACGCACCTGTGGGTTCGCATGAAACCTTGCTGGCTTACCTGGTGCGTCGCTTGCTGGAAAACGGTGCCAATACCTCCTTCGTGAATCAGATTGGTGATGCCGATGTGAACATGGAGCAACTGATTGCCGATCCCGTCGCCCAGGCCTTGAGCCTGCAACCCTTGGGTCGCCCACATGACAAGATTCCTCTACCGCGACAGTTGTATTGGGATGCCGAGCAGCGCTTGAACTCGGCCGGTCTGGATTTAAGCAATGAGCATCGCCTGGGTTCCTTGGCCGCGACCTTGATGCAAACCGCCGCCTTGCCACGTCAGGCTCAGCCCATCCTGGGGCAGGGCAATCCGGTCTGGGATGAGTCCAAGGCAACGATGGTGCGCAATCCAGCCAATCATCAGGATGTGGTGGGGCAGGTCATGTTTGCTACGGCGCAGGATGTGGAGCAGGCCTTGGAAGCCGCTAGCCACTATGCGCCTATCTGGCAGGCCACGCCGGTACAAGAGCGTGCCGCCGCCTTGCAGCAAGCCGCCCAACTGCTGGAAGATCATATGCAAGATCTGATGGGCCTGCTGGTACGTGAAGCCGGCAAGTCCTATGCGAATGCGATTGCTGAAGTGCGAGAAGCCGTGGACTTCCTGCGCTACTACGCGGGACAAGTCTTGCGCGACTTTGATAATGACGAATATCGTCCTGTTGGCGTGGTGCTGTGCATCAGCCCCTGGAACTTTCCCCTGGCTATTTTTCTGGGTCAAGTCTCGGCGGCTTTGGCGGCAGGCAACGTCGTGCTGGCCAAGCCCGCTGAGCAAACCTGCCTGATTGCGGCGGCCGCGGTCGAGTTGTTGCACAAAGCCGGGATTGCTCCCGGTGCCTTGCAGCTTCTGCCTGGTGATGGCCCTTCCGTAGGAGCCCCTTTGGCTGCCAGTGAGCAGGTCAATGCCGTCATGTTTACCGGCTCGACCGCCGTGGCCCAGGGCTTGAACCGTCAATTGGCCACACGCCTGACGGCAGACGGTCAGGCCGTGCCGCTGATTGCTGAAACCGGTGGCTTGAACGCCATGGTGGTTGACAGCTCGGCCTTGCCTGAGCAGGTGGTGTTTGATGTCTTGAACTCGGCCTTTGACTCGGCCGGTCAGCGTTGTTCCGCTTTGCGTTTGCTGTGTATTCAGGAGGATGTGGCCGAACGCGTGCTGAGCATGCTCAACGGTGCCATGCAGGAGCTGAGTGTGGGCAATCCCGATCTGCTCAGTACCGATGTAGGCCCGGTGATTGATGAAGAAGCCCGCTCCGGTATTGAAGAGCACATCAGCGCCATGCGCGAGGCGGGTTTCCGCATTACCCAAAGCGAGCAAAACCGTATCCAGACAGGGACGTTTGTCTTGCCGACCATTATTGAGATCGAACAGGTCAAGGATCTGGAACGTGAAATTTTTGGCCCCGTACTGCATGTGATGCGCTTCAAGCGCAGCGAACTGGACAGCCTGATCAATCAGATCAACGAACGTGGTTACGGCCTGACCTTTGGCGTTCACACTCGTTTGGACGAAACCGTGGATCGTGTCGTTTCGCGCATTCACGCCGGTAACGTTTATGTGAACCGCAATATGGTAGGCGCGGTGGTAGGTGTACAGCCTTTTGGTGGTGAAGGCTTGTCGGGTACGGGGCCCAAAGCGGGCGGCCCCTTGTACCTGCGCCGACTGCTTAGCCGTTGTCCGCAGAATCTGCCCTTGCAAGCTTGGCAGGAACAGGGCGTGGTCTTGCCCGGCCCGACAGGTGAATCCAATATGTATCGGCTGTACCCACGGGGGCGCGTTCTGTGCATGCCCGTTAGCGTACCTGGCTGGCGCGCTCAGCGTGAGGCCTGCGCACAAAGCGGCAACCAGGCCATCTTGCTGGACCGTTTGGGTCTGGGCAATTGGCACGATGCCCCTGCCGAGCAAATCACCATGTCCGATTTGGGTGAGGCAGATTATGATGCTGTTTTATTTGAAGGCGACAGCGATGAACTCCGGCACGTGCTGGGCCAGGTGGCTGAACGCCCTGGTCCCATTGTTGGGGTTCAGGGGCTGTTGACACAGGAATTGGAGGAGGGCGCAGCGTACGTGATCGAGCGTTTGCTGCGTGAAGTCTCAGTTAGTACCAATACAGCGGCAGCTGGAGGCAATGCCAGTTTGATGATGGTTGGTTGATCTTGGCGGGCACTCATTTCTATGCACACGTTTGGTCGCACATTTCACCTGGAGCGGCGGCCCGGCGTCTATTCTCACGGCAAGGGCCGGCTTGTAGCGCGGCTATATTAAAAACGAAGGAGAACAATATGCAGTCCATCACGACCTTTAAATTGGCCTTGGTTTCGACAGCGGTTTTCGGTGCATTGGCGGCTAGCCCCGCCTTGGCCGCTGACAAAGTTATCAAGCTGGGTTTTGCGGCTCCCCTGACCGGCCCGCAAGCTCACTACGGTGAAGATATGCGCAACGGTCTGGTGCTGGCGCTGGAAGAGGCCAACGCCCAAAAGATTGAGATTGACGGTGCAACCGCCCGCTTTGAGCTGGTCGCCAAGGATGATCAGGCTGACCCGCGTACCGCCGTTCAGGTGGCTCAGCAAATTGTGGACGATGAGGTGGATGGTGTATTGGGCCATTTCAACTCGGGCACCACCATTCCCGCCTCGCGTGTCTACAATGACGCGGGTATCCCCCAGATTGCCATGGCAACCTCGCCTGAGTACACCCAGCAAGGTTACGACAACACCTTCCGCATGATGACCAGCGACACCCAGCAAGGTGCCGCTGTGGGTCAGTTCATCGTCAAGGATCTGGCGGCCAAGAAAGTGGCGTTGATCGATGACCGGACCGCCTACGGTCAAGGTCTGACAGATCAGGTGGCCCGTGCGGTAGAAAAAGCCGGTGGCCAGATCGTCGCCCGTGAATACACCACGGACAAAGCCAACGACTTCACCTCTATTCTGACCAACATCAAATCCAAACAGCCCGATGCCATCTTCTTTGGCGGTCTGGATGCGCAGTCCGGCCCCATGAAGCGCCAGATGCAGACTCTGGACATTCAGGCACCGCTGGTTTCGGGCGAAATGACCCGCAGCGACACCTTCCTGCGCTTGGCTGGCAATGCGGCTGACGGCACCTACGCGTCCCTGGCCGGTGTGCCGCTGTCCACCATGGCCGCTGGTGAGAAGTTCGCCAAGGACTACCAGGCCCGCTTCAAGGCTGATCCTGGTGTTTACGCGCCTTACGCGTATGACGGTGCCTGGAACATGATCACCGCCATGAAAGAAGCGGGTTCCTCCAAAGCAGAAGACTATCTGCCCAAGCTGGCCGCCTTGAAACGCAACGGCGCTACCAGCAACAACATTGCCTACGACCAGAACGGCGACTTGAAAGAAATTGCCGTCACCATCTATGAAGTGAAAGATGGTAAGTGGACGATGGTAAAAACCATGGTCAGTCAGGCTAACTAAGCGCGTTTGATCCTGCAGTTTGAGCCCTATGGGGCTCATCTTTACCGTGGCCTGTGTTTGGCAGGCCCACGCTCCCTGTTCTATCGCCATGCGCCAGGGCAGGGAGCAATGACCACGAGTCCCAATCTATGGAAATCCTGATACAACAACTAATAAATGGCCTGACCGTGGGCAGTGTCTACGCCCTGGTGGCGCTGGGCTACACCATGGTGTATGGAATTATTGGCCTGATTAATTTTGCGCACGGTGATGTCGTCATGGTTGGGGCGATGCTGGCTACGACAGTGGTGTTGTCGTTGGTCGGCGCGGACCCGGCAGGGCTGTCCGCCTGGCTGATGGTGGGACTGGCTCTTCTGGCCGCGATTCCGGTCTGCATGGGCATAGGCTGGACGGCAGAGCGTTATGCCTATCGTCCCTTGCGTCGTGCTCCCCGTCTGGCGGCATTGATCACGGCTATCGGTGTGTCCTTTATTGTGCAGAATCTGGCCATGATGATCTGGGGGCGCAATTATTTGAGCTTCCCGCACATTATTGAGCCGATGGTGTTCCAACTGGGCGAAGCGCGCATCAGCTTGCTGCAAATTCTGATTATTGTTGGTGCCGCTGCGATCATGTCCGGCCTGATGGTGCTGGTGCACCGTACCCGTCTGGGCACGGCCATGCGTGCCACCGCCCAGAACCGGGAAGTGGCCGGTTTGATGGGGGTGAACATCAATACGGTGATCTCCGCAGCCTTTGTGATTGGCTCGGCCTTGGCGGCTGTCGCAGGCGTCATGATCGTGACCTACTACGGTGTTGCCCAATACACCATGGGCTTCATGCTGGGCCTGAAAGCCTTTACAGCCGCTGTTTTGGGTGGCATTGGCAATTTGGGCGGCGCCATGCTGGGGGGCTTGCTGCTGGGCCTGATCGAAGCTTTGGGCGCTGGCTATATCGGTGACCTGACCAATGGGGTCTTTGGCAGTAACTATCAGGATGTGTTCTCTTTTATCGTGCTGATCCTGGTGCTGATTTTCCGTCCCTCGGGCTTATTGGGTGAACGTGTGGGAGATCGCGCATGAGTCTGAATCAAACCCTAAGTGGCGCTGGCTCCAAACAGCGTCCCGCAACACCCGCTAAAGTCTGGGTCGGTGCGCTTCTTATCGGTGTGGTGCTGGCCATTCTGCCGTTTGTTTTGGGGATGGCCGGTCAAAGCTGGGTCCGCACGCTGAACTTTGCCCTGCTGTATGTGATGCTGGCCCTGGGCCTGAACATTGTGGTGGGCTTTGCGGGTTTGCTGGATCTGGGCTATATCGCCTTCTATGCCGTTGGGGCCTATGTCTGGGCCATGTTGGCCTCACCACATTTTGGTCTGCACTTGCCGTTCTGGATGGTGCTGCCAGCCGGGATCGCCTTGGCGGCCGTATTCGGTGTGCTGCTGGGCTTTCCGGTGCTGCGCTTGCGAGGCGACTATCTGGCCATTGTGACGCTGGGATTCGGAGAAATTATCCGTATCTTCATGAATAACCTGGATGCGCCCGTCAATATCACCAACGGCCCGCAAGGGATCAACCGGGTCGATACCTTCAAGATTGGCGACTTCATTTTCGGCAAGGCGGAAACCCTGTTTGGCATACGGATTACCGGGCCAGAGAAATACTATTACCTGCTCCTGCTGATCACGCTGTTGATTGTGTTTATCTGCGTACGCTTGCAGCACTCCCGTATTGGCCGTGCCTGGGAAGCCATTCGTGAAGACGAAATCGCGGCCAAGGCCATGGGGATCAATACCCGTAACGTCAAACTGCTGGCGTTTGCGATGGGTGCAACGTTTGGTGGCGTGGCAGGGGGCTTGTTTGCCTCCATGCAAGGCTTCGTCAGCCCAGAGAGTTTCAGCCTGACCGAATCGATCTCCGTGCTGTGCATGGTGGTGCTGGGCGGCATGGGCCATATCCCTGGTGTGATCGTGGGGGCCTTGCTGCTCTCCGTATTCCCGGAGCTGTTGCGCTCGGTTGTGGTTCCGCTGCAGCAAAGCGTGTTTGGTGATGTGATTCTGGATCCGGACGGCATTCGTATGCTGCTGTTTGGCTTTGCCCTGGTACTGGTCATGATCTATCGCCCTGAAGGCCTGTGGCCCTCTGCGGTGCGTCGTCGTGAGCGCAAAATGAAGCAGGTGCAAGCATGAGTCTGACCATGAACCAACACGTAAAAGACGGTGAGGTGCTGCTGCAGGCAGAAGGCTTGTCCAAACGCTTCGGTGGTTTGCAGGCCTTGTCCGACGTCAGTTTCAGCATTCGCAAGGGCGATATCTACGGTCTGATCGGTCCGAACGGAGCGGGTAAAACCACGCTGTTCAATGTGATGACGGGCTTGTACATCCCCGAGTCGGGCCGCTGTGCCTTTGCCGGTCGCAACCTGACCGACTGCAAACCCCATCAAATCGCTGAGTCCGGTTTTGCGCGTACCTTCCAGAACATCCGCTTGTTCGGCAGCCTGTCTGCCCTGGAAAACGTCATGATCGGCCGCCACGTCCGCACCCGTGCTGGCGTGCTGGGGGCCGTGATGCGTAATCGTGCTACCCGTCAGGAAGAAGAGCAGATCGAGGCCCGCGCCTACGAGCTGCTGGATTACGTCGGCATTGCCCAGCACGCCAACGAGATTGCGCGCTCCCTGTCCTATGGCGACCAACGTCGCCTGGAAATCGCCCGTGCACTGGCAACGGATCCTATGCTGTTGGCACTGGACGAACCCGCTGCCGGCATGAACCCGTCCGAGACTGTCGTCCTGCGCCAATTGATTGAAAAAATCCGTGGTGACGGCATTACCGTCCTGCTGATCGAACACGATATGAAGCTGGTGATGGGCCTGTGTGATCGAGTTCTGGTGCTGGAGTATGGAAAGGTACTAGCCGAAGGCAAACCCGCCCAAGTCCAACACAACCCGCGTGTGATTGAAGCCTATCTGGGCGCAGGTGCCGCCAAAGACATGGGTATTACCGTTGAAGAGGAAAAGTCATGAGCACAGAACCGTTGATGCTGGATATTCGGGGTCTGGATGTAGCTTATGGCGGCATTCGGGCGGTACGCGGCCTGGACCTGCGAGTGGGCAAGGGTGAACTGGTTTGCTTGATTGGTGCCAACGGCGCCGGTAAAAGCACCACGCTGCGAGCGATCACAGGCCTGGTGCCTGCGGCTGCAGGACAGATCGAACATCAAGGTGAAAGCATCATCGGCCTGCCATCGCACCAACTGGTGCGCCGTGGGGTGGTCATGGTGCCAGAAGGGCGGGGGATTTTTCCGCAACTGACGATCGAAGAAAACCTGGCCATGGGGGCGTATACCCGTAAGGACCACCACGAAGTCCGCCAGGATATCGAGCGTATCTATACCTTGTTCCCGCGTCTGGCCGAGCGTAAGAAACAATCGGCAGGGACTTTGTCCGGTGGGGAGCAGCAGATGGTGGCCATGGGACGAGCCATGATATCCCGGCCTTCATTGCTGCTGCTGGATGAGCCGTCCATGGGCTTGGCGCCGATCATGGTTGAACGGATTTTTGAACTGATCCAGACGATTGCTAAAGAAGGCGTGACGATTTTGCTGATTGAGCAGAATGCGCGCTTGGCTTTAGAACTTGGGGATCGAGGCTATGTGATGGAATCAGGCCAGATTATCCTGGAAGGCCCGGCTGCGCAGTTGCTGCATGACCCGAAGGTGAGGGCGGCTTATCTGGGGGAAGAGGATTTTGCTGCGTAAGTAGGATTCAGGGTTGAAGAAAAAGCCAATCAGCTTTGGGTTGATTGGCTTTTTTTTTGTGCTGAGTCTTACTTAGTGACGCAGATTAACGTATAGGTGTCTGCTTTCGACCCTAAGCGGTAATTGACGACATTATGGAGAAGCTAACGTTTAGCAACGTTTGTATTCACCGGTATGCGGGGCTTTTCGCGCAAGTCCAGTGGAATGATTGGTTAGTCCTGAGGCACATTTGCAGATTTTTTCGATACCGTAGAAGCTCTGTGCATTACCCGAGCGACGGTCATGGCTCTATCCCAGTCGATCATTTCGAAGAATGAATCTTGTGCGAATTTACGCTCAAAGGAGGCGATGAAGGAGTCAAGCCACATGTGGTACTCCCAGCCAGCTCGCGTAAGCAATGCAAGAGCTTTGAATTCGACAGAAATGCGTACTTCTATCTGATAGACGCTTAATGAGAGCTGATCTTCCTCCTCTAAGTAAAGCTTTTCAAACCCTCTCGGAAGATTTGCATTAACACCAGGAAAGCTCACTTCCAAATGCAAGCAAAATTTCGGTGTGTCTATTTCAATTCGCCGCTCAGATATACGCGTGACTGTTGCTTCGCTAGGCAGAACCAGGTCGAAGGACTCAAAGCGAACATTGTTTGGGCCATAGGAAACTACGATCCTCCCGTGATTCGGTTTGTCTGACATGGCTGAATCTACAAAGGCAGGCCGTTCTATCATTGGCCTAGAAAACGTATCTAGAAATCTGTTCTTGAAAAGAACGGATGGAACGTCTTCTCTGCCGAACTCCACGAGAAGAGCATCGTCGAATGGAGGTTGGTTAAAGAAGTCCTTGAGATGGGTTGAAAGCATGTCGAGAAGATAGTACTCAGTGGCTTCCGCAATCAGAGCTTTCGAGGCGACGTTCTTAAAATTCAGTTTCTGAGAGTCCTTGTCATACTCAATAATTCCGGAGAGTGGTTCTTTATCCCAGAGTTTTTTTATTGCTTCATTCTCAGCAAATAGACTCTGCAAGTAGCTGGTTAATGACTCAGAGAAATCGTAGCGAGGGATCTTGACAAGAATATTTTCGTTCTTTCTGTAGGCAAACAATCCCTCAAACGAGCGTTGAACACGTCGCTTTTCAATAAACTTTCGAGAGATAAGTGCAAATGCGAGGAGCACCATAGACAGGCCCAGTAAAAGGAGCCCTTCATTTGAAATCCCGAGAATGGCCGCCATTGCTGAGGCGAGAACGTTAACGCCCAATGCAAGCAATACGGTAGCTACAAAAAGCTCTGCCAATGCGCCCCTTCCAGCTAGGATTTCTTCGACGATGCTAGAGCGGTGAGGTGATTTTGTTCTCATAAGGGCTAACTATAAATTTGGGTAGCAATTTTGCCGTATAAGATTTCGGCTCGAATCACGAGGCGACTGGCTCCTAGCCTAGGTTTTCAAGGGTTTTTACCCTACCAAATGGGGAATGAAAAGCAGCAGCACACAAATGCCCCCGTAAGCATACAGTTGTAGGGCGCGAGCAGCAGCTTTTGGGCTTATTTGCTGACCGTCAGCTTCTGGCCGAAAGCAGACAGAATAATAACTAACAAAAAGAAATGTGTCTCTACATCGAATAAATAGAAAACTGAATCGTTCGGTGGCATTGGATAATGGTTTTTTGTAGATAGCTATTTGTTGGTAGATACATACGATGCAAATAGTCGTTAGGAGTTTTGAGCGGACTCTAGGGGGGACTGTAAACCTTTAAAAAACCAGTTTTGATATGTCTGATAGGCAGCTATGTGGATAGGGCGAGCTTGCTCTATCCAAAAAAATAGTGAGTTGTAATGGTACTTCTATGTGAACGACTCGGTTGTAAAGCTCCACTAAGAAGAATACAAACGGATTCAGGAATTACCGGACGACGCGCGTTAATCTGTGGGGCGTCGAGTGGTTTGGGGCTGGCGTGTGCCCAGGCACTAGCCGCTGAAGGCGTGCAAGTCACCCTGGTATCTCGCAGCGAACACAAGTTGCAAGAAGCCGCCAAACAGATTGAAGCCTCTATTGGTGCCGCAGCCAAATGGATTGCCGCCGATCTTTCTCAGGCGGCCGACAGAAAAACCGTAGCTGCCGCGTGCTCGGACATCGACATTCTGGTGACCAATGCGGGCGGGCATCCGTCTATGCCTTTTGCTCAGTTGGAGACTTCTCATTGGCAAGCCGCTCTGGAGCAAAACTTCCTTGCTGCAGTCGAGTTAATTCAGGCTGTATGCGCGCTAGGGCCGATGTTTGTTGGGCGTAGTTGTTGGGCGAAAGGTTTAGGAGTCGTGGGTCTTAGCGTGGGTAGCTGAGAGAGTGTCGGAAATTTTGTGTTCGGGCCTATGATTGCCAAAGAACGAACTGCAATTAAGCAGCAACGCCAAACAAGGCACCGACGCCAGCCGTCAGTCCCATCGCCAATGCCCCCCAGAAGGTCACGCGGGCGGTCGAGACAAATAGAGGAGCGCCGCCTGCCTTGGCAGCGATCAAGCCTAACAGTGCCAGAAAAAGCAGTGAGCTGCCTGCGACATACCACATGAGTGTAGCCGTTGGCAGCAGCAGAACCACAAGCAAAGGAAGCAGGGCGCCGGCTGCAAACGTCGTAGCGGAGGCCAGTGCAGCCTGTACCGGTTTGGCCGCCAAGGTCTCGGATATGCCAAGCTCGTCTCGTGCATGGGCCCCGAGTGCGTCGTGAGCCATGAGCTGGGTCGCTACATTTGAAGCCAGGTTTTCATCCAAGCCCCGATTGACATAAATAGCAGTGAGCTCTGCATGTTCTTGTTCGGGGTCCTTAGCCAACTCTGCCTTCTCGCGGGCCAGATCCGCATTCTCTGTATCGGCTTGGGAGCTGACCGACACATACTCACCCGCCGCCATAGACATGGCCCCAGCGACCAGGCTGGCAACGCCGGCCACAAGAATGCTCTTTGCGCTTGCTCCTGTGGCGGCCACACCCAAGACCAAGCTTGCTGTAGAGACAATCCCGTCATTCGCACCAAGAACCGCAGCACGAAGCCATCCTGTCCGGTGCGTCTTGTGTCTTTCTGTATGTCTCATGGGTAGACCCAGGTTGATGTGTGATTACGTACTGAACCGGTGGTGTGACGAATGACCCGCTTACGTTAAGCACGCGCTTTCAGTCTCGGCATGTAATTAGAAAGTATTTGGATCAATAGTAATTCGATGTTGACGCTAACAGTCTCTTCAGTACCTTGTTTTTAGCAGGAAACGGCGGTGAATCCATATACAAAATCCTTCCTTTGTTCCTGACTGACGTTAGCCAGACTGGCAATGTTAAATTCGCCGTCTGTCTGTTTGAGTAAAGCTTGGGTTCAAGCAAGCCTGGAACGGACGACCTAGCAATGTGGGTGCCGCAACGTGATCATTTTAAGTGGCTGCGGGAAGGCATGGTTCTGTCTCGCAACGGCATGGACGACGATCTCGGCAGCCGTCGCAGGCCTTGATCGGCATACTTACCAGCAGCCGTTTGGTAAGCTGGTGATTGGCATCGTTAGCGAGTAAGACCTCGTTGGCGTGACTGCTTGCTTTCCTATCCTCCATTCAAAGAAGGTGCTCCATGAAGATTTTGATGATTCTTACTTCGCACGATCAACTGGGCAACACTGGCCAAAAAACGGGTTTCTGGCTGGAGGAGTTCGCCGCGCCTTACTACGTCTTTAAGGACGCGGGCGCGCAGATCACGGTCGCCTCGCCGCAGGGTGGACAAGTGCCACTGGACCCAAAGAGCGATGATCCAGCGGCGCAAACCGATGACACCCGCCGTTTCAAGGATGATCCGACGGCTCAGTCCGTATTGGCCGAGACGCAAAAGCTCATGGACGTTGTGGCCACCGATTTTGATGCCGTGTTCTATCCGGGCGGCCATGGGCCTTTGTGGGATCTGGCCGAAGATCCCACATCGATCGCATTGATCGAAACCATGCTGGCCGCAGGCAAGCCGGTTGCTGCCGTCTGCCACGCTCCAGGCGTGTTGCGCCATGTGAAATCGGCTGACGGCACACCGCTGGTTCGAGGCAAGTCGGTTACAGGTTTTGCCAACAGCGAGGAAGAGGCTGTCGGTCTGACCGACGTCGTGCCATTTCTGGTGGAAGATATGTTGAAAGGAAATGGTGGCAATTACAGCAAAGGCAGCGACTGGCAACCTCATGTGGTCAGCGATGGCTTGCTGATCTCCGGTCAGAATCCGGCGTCATCCAGACCCGCCGCCGAGGCCTTGCTGAAGATGTTGGGGTGAACCCGCCTAGCCAACGATGCTGTGAGCAGCATCGTTGGTGCAGTGATTTTTGTTGCTTGGTTAGCCGATAGCCGTCTTTAGTGAGCGACTGTGATCGATCCAAAGCAGCCAGCCACGTCGCCACGGGCCAGACGGCATGTATTGAAGTGAAATGGTTAGACCCTTATCCTTAGCCCATCATCGGCTTTCGCTGCTTCGCGCATCTCTCCGACCACAACATAGACTGATAACGTTGACCACTGCCTGGTGCTTTGGTGCACTGTGCTTGCCCTGTATGGCTTCGCTTCCTGGCATGTAAAACGAGGCTTTTTCAGTTGCACATTAGCGAAACAGCAGTTGTGATCAAGAATGGGCATTGCCGCTCAATGGTCATCGAAACGCTCAATCAATTCCGTGAGGGTCAATCA
The DNA here is from genome assembly GCF_003076515.1 of Alcaligenes aquatilis. Lineage (NCBI taxonomy): Bacteria > Pseudomonadati > Pseudomonadota > Betaproteobacteria > Burkholderiales > Alcaligenaceae > Alcaligenes > Alcaligenes aquatilis. Next base: position 683,876 of record NZ_CP022390.1, read on the forward strand.
GGCAGTTAATTGAACTGTCAAATTACGCCATTGTTTCTTCATCCTCATCCTCCGATTCAGCCTGGAAGACCTCAATCAGCTTCTGATTGTAATCATCCAGATAAGTCTGCAAGCCTTCACGATCGATGAGGCGAACACCAGCTGTGTAAGCAAGCTCTTTGGCCGATTTCGTGTAATAGGAATTGGTCACGACCATGGCTTCGTCGCAACCGTAGAATGCCTTGGCCGAGATCGCTTGTTGAACGGCGGCATTCCCAACGGAGCCAGTGTAATTTTTTGCTTGGATCACCATATTCTTGCCGAACCGACTCACAAACAAATCGGCACCCTGGTCAGCGGTCTTCTTCGTTTCTTTCACGTCGAAACCGATGGTTTGGAAAACTTCCATCAAAAAGGCCTCGAACTGGAACCCGTCCATTGCGTCCACCAGATACATCGTGATGAACCGGTTCGGATTGAAGTGTTCAAGCTGATTCCCCAGCCGCTCGACGAGAACGTCGAAGTAGACCTGCTCACAATGGTTCAGCCCTGATAGGAAGGCGGACAAGGAAATCAGAGGAATATTCACCGTTGCGTTCGCTTGAGCGTTGAATTGAATATCCGGGTAGGAAATATCATTTTCCCAGAGGTAGTAATAAAACAGAGCAAGATCGGATCTGAACGTCGTTCCAGCCTCGTCGATCCATGATCGAAGAGTCTCGGTCAGGTCGGCTTTTATGTGACGGCTGAGCTCTCTGGAGAAGCCAAGGTAAGTTGAGTTGAACGAAGTCGTCAGAAGCAGCTTGTCCAGCAGTGAGGGCAAGCCTTCAAGCTCATCAAACCCCTTACGAATCAGCACCTCTCTGAAGAGCTCACGTTCAGTGTAGATACCTTCGGGCCTAGGCCCCGGCATCCCGACGTCGTTGGACGTTGACGCAGTTTCCCGGGTGGTATGGATGAAATTTGTGAAATAAGGCTGCTTAAGCTGCGCGTATTTTCTCAGTACATTGTTAAGCAAATCGTTCAACTGTGCTTGCTCTTTCTTCTTACCCAGAAAATCTTTGATAAGTCCTTTGGACTGATACTGAAAGTCAGGGTAGAAAGAGGGGTCAAGCGGGGTCAACTGCTGAGTTGACAGCGCAGCAGACGGTGATGTGTCGGAGCTGTTGCACCAAGGGCAGGCCGTCTCAAAAGTTGTTCTGTTGCATCCGTGGCATTGGTAAATCATGCATATCCTTCCCGCGCTGAAGACAGATCTGAGGTGCAAGACTTTATCTATCAGTTTCGATCAGTGGCCACTGGATATGAATCTGACGCCCTGAAAAGCCTCTGCATTTGATCAAATACGGTAGCCTATTGTTACCTTTCCGTCTACGGGGGTCTTCCACCCTCAGGTGCTGTGTAGTGCCCATAGCCATCTTGAGATGGCTGCTTCTAGCCGTGAGCCGACATCTTCAGCGATTTACACCCGTCAAACCTGTTTTTACTCATCACCTTTAGCGCGGAAAGAGCTATTTATTCACCTTCTGTTTCGCTAAACATTTGAGGTAAGTCTACTTCCAACGCTCCTTGCGCCAAGCCTCTTGCTCTTCCGCATCAAGAAAAGTCCAAGCTACGAAGCGGCTCTGCTTTTGTCCTTGCGTCATTTCTACGGTTTTGACTTTAACCGCCTTGGCCTTCTTTAAGGCATTCAACACACCGGGTACATTCGATGCTTTGGACACCAAGGTGCTGAACCAAAGCACTTGCCCGCCTACGGTCATGCTTTCTTCTATCATGCGGCGGATAAAAAGCGCCTCGCCGCCTTCGCACCATAGCTCCGTATTCTGCCCACCAAAGTTCAATACAGGAGCATTGTGCTTAGGTGCAGCCTTGCCTAAGCCACGCCATTTACGTTGACTGCTGCTTACCGCTTCTTCCTGCGAGGAATGGAAGGGTGGATTGCACAGCGTCAGGTCAAAGTAATCGTTTGTGCCCAGCAAGCTCTTGAAAATATGTCTGGGCGATTTTTGTTGGCGTAGCTTGATTGCAGCCGATAAACCAGGATTCCCATGAATAATGCTTCGTGCTGATGTCAGTGCATCAGCCGAGATGTCCGAGCCTAGAAACTGCCAGCCATATTCGGCATGGCCGATCAACGGGTAGATGGCATTTGCACCTACGCCAATATCCAGGACACGTACCGCCTCACCATTAGGAATGGCCCCCTTATTGCTGTTAGCCAGCAGATCGGCCAGGTAGTGTACGTAATCGGCTCGACCCGGAATGGGAGGGCACAGGTAATTGGCAGGAATATCCCAATACGCTATGCCGTAAAAGCTCTTTAGCAGGGCGCGATTCAGAGTTTTGACGGCATTCGGATCAGCGAAGTTGATACTCTGATCACCGTACGGATTCAAGAAAACGAAAGCGGCCAGTTCGGGCGTTTCTTTGATGAGAGCGTCAAAGTCGTAGCGGCCCTGATGGCGGTTGCGCGGGTGGAGCTGGGCCGCTGTTCTGTTGGAAGTGGGTAATTCAGCCTTGGAATTACCTGTTTTTGAAGAGCGCATTGAAGTCCGAAATTGGCCTGGGTAAGTCTGAGTCGTGGCACTAGTACGTTGTTAAAGCAAAGTGCCAGGACTAAGGAAGGAGCGATGCTTGCTGTACTACGTCGCTCTGCATCGCATCTTTCCCTAGTTTTAATGCTTAGTTCTTGCCTGTGCTGCCGAACCCACCCGTACCACGCTCGGTCTCGGTAGAGAACTCATTCACAAATTGCAGTGCTACTTGCACCACGGGTTGGAACATCAGTTGGGCGATACGCTCGCCGGGCTGGATCACATAATCCTGGTCGCTGTCGTTGGCCAGAATCACGCCGATTTCGCCGTGGTAGTCGGCATCAATCACACCAATGCCTTGGGCAACACGCACGCCATGCTTCAAGGACAGGCCCGAGCGCGAGGCGACGATGGCCACCAGGCCAGGGTCCATCATATTGATGGCCAGGCCGGTTTTAACCAGCGTACGGCCGCCTGCGGGCAGGGTAACGGCTTCGCTCAGGCAGGCGCGCAGGTCCATGGCGGCCGAGCCGTCTGTGGCATAGCTGGGGGCTTCAATAGTGGTGCCCAACAAGTCATTGACGATGCGAGCTTCAATACGGCGGTGCATAGACGGTATCCTGAAAAAAAGAGAGGCAGCGCACCTGCTTTAGCGCTGCCCGTCATCATAAAAGAGAAAAGAGTTTAAAGCCGCTGGGCGATATCTTGAACCAGTTGGCGCGCCGCCAGCAGTTTATCCTGGGCAGGCCAGTGCATATGGCCTTGCTCGTCGAACAACACCAGCTCGGTGTCATCGGCGTTCATGGCGCGCTGGGCCAGGTTGGCAACCAGCAAGGGAACATTCTTGCGTTGACGTTTGGCTTGAGCGTGCTCGATCAAGTTGTCGGTCTCGGCGGCAAAGCCGACACAGAAAGGACCGTTCTTCAGTGCGGCAACTTCGGCCAAAATGTCGGGGTTGGGGCTGAATTGCAGGTCTGGCGTGGCTTGTTCGGAGGTCTTTTTGATCTTGATGTCGCTGGCATTGCTGACGTACCAGTCTGCTACCGCTGCAACGCTGATGAAGATATCGGCATCATCCACTTTGGACATGACAGTGGCATGCATTTGGCGGGCCGTTTCCACATTGATGCGGCGTACCTGGTAGGGCGTTTCCAGCGCTACCGGACCCGACACCAGCGTGACGTGTGCGCCGGCTTCCTGAGCCGCACGCGCAATGGCGTAGCCCATCTTGCCGGAGGAGCGGTTGCTGATGACACGGATCGGGTCGATAGGTTCGCTGGTCGGGCCAGCGGTGATCAGGACTCGTTTACCGGCTAGCAGTTTGGGTTGGAAGAAGGCGGTCAGTTCAGCCAGCAGTTGGGCCGGTTCCAGCATGCGACCGTCGCCGGTTTCACCACAGGCCTGGTCGCCGCTGCCGGGGCCCAGAATATGCACGCCGTCGCGGCGCAGTTGTTCGACATTGCGCTGAGTGGCCGGGTGCAGCCACATTTCCCGATTCATGGCCGGGGCGATCAGCAGGGGGCAGTGTCCACGGGCCACGCATAAGGTGCTGAGCAAGTCGTCGGCCAGACCGTTGGCCAGCTTGGCCATGAAGTTGGTGCTGGCGGGGGCGATCAGAATGGCGTCGGCATCCCGGCTAAGCTGGATGTGCGCCATATTGTTGGGAACACGCGCATCCCACAGGTCGGTGTAGACAGTACGGCCCGACAAGGCCTGAAAGGTGACCGGGCTGATGAAGCGTGTGGCCGATTCGGTCATGACTACATCAATCCGGGCACCCAGGTCCTGGCTGCGACGCAAGAGTTCGGCGGTTTTATAAGCAGCGATGCCGCCGGTGATGCCAAACACCAGTTTTTTATTGCTAATCATAGGACATGATCCTTACAGACTCAGGAGCGCTGTCGTTTGTTGCGGCGCATGCGCATGAACTCGTCCAGCACTAACAAGGCAGCGCCGCAACTGATGGCGACGTCAGCAATATTGAAAGCCGGAAAGTAGGATTGATTCCAGTAGAACAGCAAAAAATCCACCACGTGGCCGTGCATCAGGCGATCGACCACGTTGCCAATGGCACCGCCCAGAATCAGGCTAAGTGACAGGCAAAACAAGGGCTGTTTGGCCGAGCGGCGCAGCATGGTCACGATAAAGACGGTCGCAATAGCGGCAATGCCGACAAAGAACCAGCGTTGCCAACCCTGGCCACCGGCCAGGAAGCTGAAAGCGGCGCCGGGATTGTAGACCAGGGTGAAATCAAAAAAGGGCAGGATATTCCAACGTTCCTGATAGAACAGGTTGGTGTCGAAATACTGTTTGGTCCATTGGTCCAGACCGACAATAAAGGCGGCCAGACCAATCCAGGCCCAGAACTGCCGCGAGGGCAGTCGGGCCTGGCCGGGAGAAGGGGCCATGTCCTTATCAGGCATGGTGACGCACTTCGCCTTGGCCAAACAGATTGTCCTCGCAACGACCACACAGGGTGGGGTGCGCGGCGCTCTGGCCCACGTCTGGGCGGTGGTGCCAGCAACGCTCGCACTTGGCCTGTTCGGTAGGAGTAACGTCGATGCGCACATCGCCTTCGCCAGCGTGCACGTCGGCACGCGAGACGATCAGCATGAAGCGCAGATCTTCGCCCAGGGACTGTAGGAATTCCAGATCCTGGCCCTTGGCGTAGATGTCGATCTCGGCAGCCAGGGAGGAGCCGATGGCGCCGGTGCTACGGACATCTTCAATGCGGCGCATCACGTCGGCACGGATGGCGCGCAAGCGTTGCCACTTGGCGCTCAGTGCAGACTGTTCGCCTTGCTCGGGCAGGGAATGGAACAGCTCGGTGAAGATGGTGCCGCTAGGAACCGAACCACCGTGCAAGTCGCGCCAGGCTTCTTCTGCCGTGAAGGACAGGATAGGAGCCATCAGCTTGAGCAGGGTCTGCGTCAGGTGATACAGCGCTGTTTGAGCCGAGCGACGAGGCAGACCATCTTTGGCGGTGGTGTACAGACGGTCTTTCAGAATATCCAGGTAGAACGCGCCCAGGTCTTCGGAGCAGAAGGTCTGCAAGCGAGCCACGATGGGGTGGAACTCGTAGCGCTTGTAGTTCTCCAGCAACTCGGCTTGCATGTCGGCGGTCATTTGCAGGGCGTAGCGGTCGATCTCGGTCAGTTGATCAACAGGTACAGCATGTTGGGTGACGTCGAAGTCGGCCAGGTTGCCCAGCAGGAACTTCAAGGTATTGCGGATACGGCGGTAGCCTTCCACAACACGCTTCAGAATTTCGTCGGAGATGGACAGCTCGCCCGAGTAATCAGTAGAGGCGGCCCACAGGCGCATGATCTCGGCACCCATCTTGTCGGCAATTTCTTGCGGCTTGATGATATTGCCCAGCGATTTGCTCATCTTGCGGCCATTGCCGTCCACCACGAAGCCGTGGGTCAGCAGGGCTTTGTAGGGTGCGCGGCCATACAGCATGCAGCCAGTCAGCAGAGACGAGTGGAACCAGCCACGGTGCTGGTCCGAGCCTTCCAGGTACAGGTCGGCAGGCCATTGCAGTTTGTCAGCGTGCGAGCCGTGGGTAGTGTGATCCTTGCCGCCCAGCACGGTGGCGTGCGTGGTACCCGAGTCAAACCATACGTCCAGTGTGTCGCGGTTTTTCTCGTACAGGTCGGCCTCGTCACCCAGCAGGTCGCGTGGGTCCAGGTTTTGCCAGGCTTCGATACCGCTCTTTTCGATGCGCTCAGCTACTTGTTCCATCAGCTCGGGCGTGCGGGGGTGCAGTTCACCCGTTTCCTTGTGCACAAAGAAAGCCATGGGCACACCCCATTGACGCTGACGCGACAAGGTCCAGTCAGGGCGGTTGGCGATCATGGCGTGCAGGCGGGCACGACCCCAGGAGGGGTAGAACTCGGTGTTATCAATGGCTTCCAGCGCCATTTCACGCAAGGTACGACCGCTGCTGTTTTCCTTGTCCATGCCGGCAAACCATTGGCTGGTGGCACGGTAGATGATGGGCGTCTTGTGACGCCAGCAGTGCATGTAGCTGTGCGGGTGCTGTTCGGTTTTCAGCAAAGTACCGGCGTTCTGCAAGGCTTCCACGATTTGCGGATTGGCCTTCCAGATCATCTGGCCGCCAAACAGGGGCAGATTCTCGGCGTAATGCCCATTGCCCATCACGGGCGTGAGCATATCGTCGTCCTTCATGCCATGGGCTTTGCAGGAGATAAAGTCTTCAATACCGTAGGCAGGAGCCGAGTGCACCACGCCCGTACCGCTGTCCAGGGTGACGTAGTCGCCCAGATACACAGGGGAGCGGCGTTGGTAGCCTGCGTCCACGTGGGCCAGAGGGTGATTGAATTCGATCAGGTTCAGGGCTTCACCAGTGGCGGTGGCTACAACCTGGCCGCTCAGGCCCCATTGTTCCAGGCAGGACTTCACCAGATCTTCGGCCACGATCAGCATGGAGCCGGTAGCACGTGGGCTGTCCAGTTTGACCAGAGCGTAGCTGATTTCAGGATGTACGTTCAGCGCCTGGTTGGCAGGGATGGTCCAGGGGGTGGTGGTCCAGATGACGATGGCGCCATCGTCCACGCTGTCCACGCCAAAGGCGGCTGCCAGCCTGTCTTTCTGGGCGAAGGGGAAGGCCACGTGCACGGACGGGTCGGTGCGATCCGCGTACTCAACCTCGGCTTCTGCCAGGGCGGAACCACAGTCAAAACACCAGTTCACGGGTTTCAGGCCACGGAACACAAACCCTTTTTGCATGATCTTGGACAGCACGCGCAGTTCGTCGGCTTCGTTGCTGAAGTTCATGGTCAGGTAAGGCAGGTCCCAGTCGGCCAGCACGCCCAGACGCTTGAAGTCCTTGCGTTGGCTGTCGATCTGTTCCAGAGCGTAGGCGCGCGCCTTGGCCTGAACTTCAGCCACAGGCAGGTTCTTGCCGTATTTCTTTTCGATCTGGACTTCAATGGGCATGCCGTGGCAGTCCCAGCCGGGCACGTACTGCGCGTCAAAGCCGGCCATATTGCGGCTTTTGACAATGATGTCTTTCAGAACCTTGTTGACCGCGTGACCAATGTGAATGTCGCCGTTCGCATAGGGAGGGCCGTCGTGCAAAATAAATTTGGGACGACCGGCACTGGCTTGTCGAATTGCTGCATAGACTTTGTTTTCTTCCCACTGGCTAATCCAGCCCGGCTCACGTTTGGCGAGGTCACCACGCATGGGAAAGGGAGTGTCGGGCAAATTGAGAGAGTTTTTATAGTCCATTTGAAGCAAAGTAGTCGCGAGCGCGTTGTGCATCGTTGTCGATGGCGGCGATCATTGTGATGAGGTCCGGGAATTTTTCTTCGTCCCTGACAAATTCCAGAAATTCTATACGGGCAAGTTTACCGTAAGCATCCAGGCGTTGGTCCAGTAAATGCACCTCTAACAGCAGCCGTCCCTGGTCGATGACGGTTGGGCGTACCCCCAAGGAGGCAATGCCGGGCAGAGCCTGTCCGGTCAGTCCGTGAACCCGGACCACGTACACGCCGGAGCGGGCGGCACAGTGTTCGGGAACGCGCACGTTCAAGGTCGGGTAGCCAATGTCCCGACCCAGCTTCTGGCCATGAATGACATGACCACTAATATGAAAGGGTTTGCCCAGCAGAGCACGGGCGCGGTCCAGTTGGCCCACGGCCAGGGCGGTGCGCACTTCTGAGCTGGAGATGCGGCGGCCATCGGCATCGGCCACATCGTGCAAGGTCTCGACGCTAAAGCCATGGCGTTTGCCCGCTTGGCGCAACATTTCAATGTCGCCGGCACGTTTGTGGCCGTAGCGGAAATCCTCGCCCACCAGCAACCAGCCGGTGTTCAGGCCCTGGACCAGAATCTCGTCAATAAAGGTGGCGGCCGACATATCGGCCATGGCCTGATTGAAGCGGGCCAGATAAATTTGTTCAATGCCGCATTGGTGCAGGGCTTCGACCTTGTCGCGCAGGCCGCTGATCTGCGTGGGGATCAGTTCGGGCCGTTGGCCACGCTGCGCAAAAAAGGCACGCGGGTGGGGCGTAAAGGTCATCACACAGGAGCTCAGGTCCTGCTGGCGCGCCACTTCATTGACGCGGTGCAAGATGGCCTGATGGCCCAGATGGACCCCGTCAAAATTGCCAATGGTGACAGCGCTGCGGGCCGTGCTGTTGCGCCGTGGCAGAGAGCGATAGAGTTTTAGATCAGATTTCACAAGCGAGAGTTTACAATTTTGGATTCGTTATTTCTCGGGAAACAGGATTTTGACCGATTCCACCCTACCTTGTCGCCTTGTTGTGCTTATTTCAGGCCGGGGCTCCAACTTGCAGGCCATTGGCGAACTGATCAAGACAGCGGGCTTAAATGGCCGTATTGAGGCGGTCATCTCTAACAAGGGCGATGCGCCCGGACTAGAATGGGCGCAGCGTCAAGGGCTGCCTACCGAGACGGTTTCGCATCGCGAATTTGCAACACGTGAAGCCTTTGATCAGGCTTTGGCACGCGTGATTGACCGCTACCAGCCAGATTATGTTCTACTTGCGGGATTCATGCGCATCCTGAGCACCGATTTTGTTCAGCACTATGCAGGCAAGCTCATCAATATACACCCATCCTTGCTTCCTAGCTTTCCCGGTTTGAATACCCATCAACAGGCACTTGACGCGGGCGTGCAGTTTCATGGCTGCTCGGTGCACTTTGTGACCCCTGTGCTCGATGATGGTCCCATCCTTGCCCAAAGTATCGTGCCCGTCCTGCACGACGATGATGCACAAACCCTGGCAGAGCGCGTATTGGCAACCGAACACCACGTCTATACCGAGGCCGTCCGCTGGCTGATCGAGGGGCGAGTGCGTTTACAGGCTGATGGCCGTGTCGAGGTTGCCGGACTTGCGCATCGCGGCTTTTATTTTCCCGCCTGATTGAGCGGGCTATTTGGAATTTTTGAATATTCATGTCTGATCACCAACAATCCCGCGGCCGCTCGGACCGCAAGCGCCCGTCCTCGTCTACCCAACGTAACGAGTCCGGAGCGCGTGGTCGCCCTTATGCAGCACGCCGCGACAAGCCCTCGGGTCCACCCGAGCCGGGAGCGATGGCACAGCGCCGTCTGGAGCAGGTCTCCAGCGCCCTGGGTGAAGTTTTGCAGTGGAAGCACCCCGCCGACCTGGCCTTGACACGCTGGGCGCGTACCCGCCCCAAAATGGGCTCGCGTGACCGTGCCGAGATTCGCGAAGCTGTGTTCGATGTGCTGCGCCACTTGCGCCAGTACCGTAACTGGGCGGAAAGCGGCGTAGGCCCATCCACCCGTCGTCTGGCCATTCTGGGCCTGTCTACCGCAATCGGTCAGGAATCCCTGTCTTTGGGGTTGACGGAAGAAGAGCGCCAGTGGCTGGGCCATATCCGTGCCCTGAACGTGGACGGTCTGCCGGTTGGCGTACGCCTGAGTCTGCCCGAGTGGCTGGAAGAGCGTCTGAAAGAGATCCCGGATTCCTACAAGCTGATGGCCGCCATGAACGAGCAGGCCTTGCTGGATCTGCGCGTCAACCCCATGAAAGCCGAGCGCGATACGGTATTGCGCCAGTTGCAAAATGGCCCCATGGCCCGCTTCAAACCGGTTGCCATGCCGTTTTCACCCTGGGGTATCCGTATTGAAGGCCGCCCATCTGTCGCAGTATGGCCACAGTATGAGAAAGGCGAGCTGGAAATTCAGGAAGAGGGCAGCCAATTGTTGACCGCCTTGCTGGAGCCTCGTCGTGGCGAGATGGTGATTGACTACTGCGCTGGTGCCGGTGGCAAGTCCTTGCTGCTGGGCGCCTTGATGCGCTCTACAGGCCGTTTGTACGCCTTTGACGTATCGGCAAGCCGTTTGAACAAGGCCAAGCCGCGCTTTGCACGTGCCGGCCTGTCCAATGTGGTGCCTGTTGTCATACAGGAATCGGGCGACCAGCGTGTTCGCCGCCTGCATGGCAAGGCACAGCGTGTATTGGTGGACGCGCCTTGCAGCGGATTGGGAACTTTACGTCGAAATCCTGATCTTAAGTGGCGTCAACACCCACAAGCTCTGGAGCAGTACACTCAGATGCAGGCCGACATTCTGGAGCAGGCTGCGGCGTGTGTCGCACCAGGAGGCCGTTTGGTTTATGCAACATGTAGTTTTTTACCCGAAGAAAACGAGCAACAAGTGCAGGCATTCTTGGACAAACACCCCGAGTTCCGACTGCTGGATGCCCGGGAAATCTTGAAGGACAAATGTCCCGCCCTTGCGCTAGAGGGGCCTTATTTGAATCTGCGCACGGACCGTCACCAGACAGACTGTTTCTTTGGTGCGGCACTTGAACGAATCACGGAAAGTGCTTGATTTAAAGCAAGTTCGTCCTTAAATAATGTTATTGTTAACTGGTTAGGTGGGCTACACTTTTCCGGTTTCCCTTAACAAAGATCAGGTCTAAAAGGGTCTATGCAATCGTTTCTTTCTTTTCTTGCTGACGGATGGCTGCAACTGTCTTGGTGGCAGCTTACTCTTGTCATTCTGGCGGTGACTCATGTCACTATTGTGTCAGTTACTGTATTTCTTCACCGTAGTCAGGCGCACCGCGGGCTAGACCTGCACCCGGCGCTGATGCATTTCTTCCGTTTCTGGCTCTGGATGACCACCGGTATGGTCACCAAAGAATGGGTTGCGATTCACCGCAAGCACCACGCCAAATGTGAACGCGAAGGCGATCCCCATTCCCCCGTGGTCTTTGGTCTGGGCCAGGTGTTCTTCCGTGGTGCAGAACTGTACCGCCAGGAAGCCACCAACCCCGAAACCTTGAAGCGTTTCGGTCACGGCACGCCCGATGACTGGCTCGAGCGCAACCTGTACACCAAATACAGCATGTTGGGTATTACCATCATGCTGGGTATTGATCTGTTCCTGTTCGGTCTGCTGGGCCTGACGGTCTGGGCTATCCAGATGGCCTGGATTCCTTTCTGGGCCGCCGGTGTGGTCAACGGTCTGGGTCATGCGATCGGTTACCGCAACTTTGCCAGCCCTGATACCAGCACCAACGTATTCCCTTGGGGCATCATCATTGGTGGTGAGGAGCTGCACAACAACCACCACGCTTACGGTACGTCCGCCAAATTCTCCAGCAAATGGTACGAATTTGACTTGGGCTGGTGCTATATCTCGGTGTTCAAGGCACTGGGTCTGGCCAAGGTCAAGAAGGTTGCTCCCAAGCTGCGTCTGGAACCTAGTGTGCCTTCTAATGCCCCAATCGACGGCATCAGCTTGGCAACCTTGCAAGGCGTCATTACGCACCGCTACGAAATTCTGGCCCGCTATGCGGACATCATCAAAACCACGGCCTCGGAAGAAATTGCTCGTTTGAAGCCACAAGTGAACAAAGACAACCCAAATTGCTCCTGGTCCCTGTTGGAGAGCTGCAACGACTGGATTGGCCGTGGCGACGACGTTCTGGCTCCCGAGCAGCGTGCTGAACTGGAAACCGTGGCGGCTGGCGATTCTCGCCTGTCCATCCTGGTTCGCATGCAGCGTGAACTGGCCGGTATCTGGGAAAGCTCCAGCGCCTCCAGCGAGCAGTTGCTGTCTGACCTGCGCACCTGGTGCCAGCGCGCTCAGCAAAGTGGTATTGAAAGTCTTGAGCAGTTCGCCTTGCGTCTGCGCCGCTACGCGGCATGATGGATCGCTTAAACCCGGAACAGCGAGCCGCCGTTACTCTCCCCTCTGGCCATGCCTTGGTGCTGGCCGGAGCGGGTAGCGGAAAAACCAGTGTCCTGACCTCCCGAATGGCCTGGTTAATCCAGACTGGGCAGGTCAGCCCTCACGGACTGGCCGCTGTTACCTTCACCAACAAAGCCGCGCGCGAAATGCTGACGCGGCTTACTTCTTTATTGCCTATCGATACTCGCGGAATGTGGGTCGGGACCTTTCACGGCCTGTGTAATCGCTTGCTGCGCATGCATTACCGCGATGCCGGTCTGGTACAGACGTTTCAGATTCTGGATACGGCAGATCAGTTGGCCTCCATCAAGCGCATGGTCAAGGCCAACAATGTGGATGATGAGAAATTTCCGCCCAAGGAAATTCAGAAGTTCATCAACGCCTGTAAAGAAGACGGCCAACGTCCTGGCGACCTGGAAGCTCATGACCCTCACCGCCGCCGCCTGATCGAGCTTTACCAGCTTTATCAAGAGCAGTGCGAACGTGAAGGTGTGGTGGACTTTGGCGAGCTACTGCTGCGCGCTTACGAGCTGCTGTCTCGCAATGCACCAATCCGCGAGCATTATCAGCGCCGCTTCAAACACATTCTGGTGGACGAGTTCCAGGACACCAACGTGCTGCAGTATCGCTGGTTGCGTCTGTTGGCCGGTGATCAGGCCTGTATGTTTGCCGTGGGCGACGATGACCAGTCGATCTATGCTTTCCGTGGCGCGAACGTGGGCAATATGGCCGACTTCGAGCGCGACTATGCCCGTGGCAATGTGATCCGCCTGGAGCAGAACTATCGTTCCTGCGGTCATATTCTGGATTCCGCCAACGCGCTGATCGAGAACAATAGTGGTCGCCTGGGCAAGAATCTGTGGACCGATAGCGGCGAAGGCGAGCTGGTACGCATCAGCGAACTGGCTTCGGATGCCCTGGAAGCACAGTGGATTGTGGATGAAGTTCGCGCCCTGATTGCTGAAGGCAAGCCACGTCGTGAAATTGCCATTCTGTATCGCAGCAACGCCCAGTCCCGAGTGATTGAGCACAGGCTGTTTTCCCAAGGTTTGCCCTACAAAGTGTATGGCGGCCACCGTTTCTTCGAGCGTCAGGAAATCAAGCACGTGCTGGCTTACTTGCGCCTGATGGATAACGCGGATGATGACACCGCTTTTCTGCGCGTCGTGAATTTCCCGACTCGCGGAATTGGTGCCCGTTCGGTAGAGCAACTGGCCGATTTGGCGCGCGAGCGCGGTACCAGTTTGCTGCGTGCCATCCCTTATCTGCAAGGACGTGCGGCTGCCAGCTTGATGCGTTTCTCGAACCTGATTCAGGATATGGCCAGCCAGGCGCAGATCTTGTCTTTGCCCGAGCTGATTGAGCACGTTGTCCACGACAGTACCTTGCTGGCCCATTATCAGGCCGACCGCGAAGGTGCCGAACGCCTGGAAAACTTGCAGGAGTTAGTCAACGCGGCCACGGTTTTTGTGGGTGAGGAAGGCTTTGCTGAGCTGCCCGCAGGTCGAGTGCCTGAAGCCGTGGCGGGCGAGTCCGAGCAGGCCATGCAAAATCCAGATCAGCCGGTTGCCTCTGTGCTCGCCCCCATGTCGCCGTTGGGCTCCTTCCTGACCCATGCATCTTTGGAAGCAGGGGACAATCAGGCCCAGGCAGGCCAGGATGCCATTCAACTGATGACGATCCATGCCGCCAAAGGTCTGGAGTTCGATGCGGTTTTCATTACTGGCCTGGAAGAGGGGTTGTTCCCGCATGAGAACAGCTTGTTCGATCCGGGCGGTATCGAGGAAGAGCGTCGCTTGATGTACGTGGCGATTACGCGGGCGCGTCAGCGTCTATACATCACCTTGGCGCAAAGCCGCATGTTGCACGGCCAGACGCGTTACGCCATGCGTTCGCGCTTTCTGGAAGAGTTGCCGGAGCAACATATCAAGTGGTTGTCGGCCCGCTACACTAGCCCGCCCATGCAATCCGAGGCTAGCTCGGGGGCATTTCGTCGCGGTCAAAGCTGGGAGTCCAAAGACAAGAGCTATTCGGCCCAGCCTTACGGCGGTCGTAGCCACACCAGTGTGCTGGAAGTGAATGGGCAGACGTTCCGTGTGGGGCAGGGAGTGCATCACAACCGTTTTGGTGACGGCACCATCGTTAATCTGACGGGGCAGGGTGACGACGCCCAGGCCTTGATTCAGTTCCGTGAAGTTGGTAGCAAGACTCTGGCCTTGGCCATCGCCAAGCTGGATCCTGTTAGCTGAAGACGAAACAAAGACTGAGTCAATCAATTGCAGTTCGAAGGCCCCCGGGACCCCCCGGGGGCTTTTTTATGGTCTGCCCAATGCCGTGGGAAGTTTTAGACGGCTGCAGTTTTTCTTACGCGTCTTCTTTCACACTGTTTATTTTTTGTAGTCCGTCTTGCCTGTCGCTGCCACCTTTCAAGAAAAAACGACGCCTGATTTCACCGTTCAGGCAAAAGGCGATCTTGCATGGAAACCGCATGTTTAATCAGGCGTTCTCGTTTTCAGGATTTGTCGCTAAACCTCTATATGAGCGTTATATATAAGGGTTATGGATTCTAGTTATAAAGATGGTGCCGCCATAAAATCGAAGCCTAAATTAATTACAAATACCAAATACACATGGAGGCGATCATGGAACCTAGCAATCTTTCACGCCGGCGCATGCTGTTGTCCACGGGCGGGATGATGGCCCTGGCCGGAACGGCAAGCCTGACTCCCTTGTCAGCCGCACTGGCGCAGGAAAAGGCAAAAACGCAGGCTAAAGCCTTGCCCGCCTATGCATCTTGGAAACATGCCGACAGCTTGATCGTGCACAGTGCCAATACCATTGAAACCAAGCGCAGCGCATTTGGTTCGGGGCTGATCACACCGTTGGACCGCTTGTTCGTACGCAATAACGTGACTCCCCCGTCTGAACAAATCGTGGCCGATCCGGACGCATGGGTACTGTCGATCAAGGGTGTCAAAAATCCTAAAGACATGACCGTAGCCGAGCTGAAACGATTGGGCTTGGTGGCTGTGCCTATGGTGCTGCAGTGCTCGGGCAATGGCCGTGCCTTTTTCCCCGAGAAACCCAGCGGTACACAGTGGACGGTTGGCGCAGCAGGCTGTGTGGTCTTTACCGGCGTGCCGATCAAGGCTGTGCTGGAGGCTGTCGGCGGGATGGACGAGGGTGCCAAGTACATGACAGGGCAAGGTGGCGAGGAAATTCCTCAGGGACTGGACCCGAACACCATCATGGTGGAGCGTTCGCTTCCTTTGGATGCCATTGATGATGCGATTCTGGCCTGGGAAATTAATGGTCAGCCTATCCCATTGGCTCACGGTGGTCCCTTGCGCTTGGTTGTGCCTGGTTACACCGGCGTCAACAACGTCAAGTACATCAAGCAGTTGGCGTTTACCAAGGAACAGTCTGCCGCCAACATTCAGCAAAACAGCTATCGTCTGGCGCCGGTTGGTGAAAAATCCAACCCGAATCAGGAGTCGGTATGGGAAATGCCCGTCAAGTCCTGGGTGACCAGCCCTAGTGGTGAGCCTGGCGAAGAACTCAAGGCGGGCAAGGTACAGATTCAAGGCTTGGCTTTTGGGGGCATGTCGGCCGCCAAAGAGGTGGAGGTGTCCGTCGATGGTGGCAAGAACTGGGTGAAAGCAAGCTTTGTAGGCCCTGATCTGGGCAAATATGCGTGGCGCCAGTTCGTGGTGGGCGTGGATTTGAAACCTGGCAAGTATGAAATTACTAGTCGGGCAACCAGCGAAGCAGGCACGGTCCAGCCTGAAGAACGTGTACCTAATAACCGTGGCTATTTGAACAATAGCTGGCGTGACCACATGCTGGCTGTCACTGTCGTTTAAGTCTTGAATGTTGTATCCGCCCCGTCAGCTCGGGGCGGCTATGGAAGCGAATCATGAAGAAATATCTCGTTGCTGCAGTATCTGTCGTTGTTTTTAGTACCCAGGCTTATGCTCAGGAGCCAGGCAAGGAACTGTTTTTAACGGGCGCCAAGCCCATTGCCTGTGCGGTCTGTCATACCTTGGCTGACGCTGGTTCAGCCGGGGCAATCGGTCCGGATCTGGATGAGCTCAAGCCAGGCAAGGAGCAGATCCTGAAAGTCATGAAAGAAGGCATGGGTGCCATGCCGTCCTTTGCCCAGACCCTGAGTGACCAAGAGCGTGATGCTATCGCCACCTACGTCAGCTCTGTAGCGGGTCAATAAGTTATACCTGTAGTAGCCAGACGCTAGCCGCCTTACCCTTTCTTCTCCTGATCTGGAGGTAGAAATTCGGTAGGCGGCTTTTTGTTGGCGTTGTGATGCAGGATGCGGGCAGGGCGGCCCTTCTCATCCAGCCAGATCTGCCCAATGCCGGAGCCATTCCAGACGCGCTCCCCGTGTTTGCGCTGATTTGGCAGACGTGGGCTGATGCTTAAGTCACGGCGTTGCGTAAACCAGTTCAGGGGGGATCGTGGAGAATAGAGCCAGCGATTCAGCCGATCCAGCCAGTTCAGCAAACTTTCCGGAAATTCGTTCTTGATGCCGCTGCTGGTGACTTGCCAGATATGTGGAATATGTTTGCTATGACGCACTTGTACATCGTAGACAAAGGAGTAGTGCACATCGCCGGACAAAATGACATAGTTACCGGGAGTGCGTGAATGTCTGAAGATGTTCAGCATGGTGTTGGCGGCACCTCGGTGTGCCATCCAGTTTTCTGCGTCCACCGTCAGGGCAAAGCCCGCGTAGGTACAGATGCTTTGAATGACTTCGATCAGCTTGACGCCGAACATGGGCGTGGCAGACACAATGACTGCGGCACGCTCGTCCAGCAACTCGTGTTGCAGCTCGGTCAGGGACTCCCAGTCCATCAGTCCAGAAGGTCGGCTGGGTAGGCGGCGGTTATGCCAGCGGCGCGTGCGTGTATCCAGCACAATCAACGTAGGCTGGGTGCGCAGGACATAGTCCCACTGTCGAAACTCCAGCAGCTCCTTGATGATTGCATCCTGTGTCTGATGTTCAAGGCGTTGATGCTCATCGGGCGAGCGGGTCCAGGCGGTGACCGTGTCCAGTACAGACTCAAAGACCTCGGGGCGGTTACCCCAGGCCTGACATAATAAATAGGCGATCAGGGCATTGCCCACGATCTGCCGTGAAAAAGGATGGCCGTAGGCAACGCTTTCCCATTTGGCCGACAGATTCCAGTCATCAGTGATGTCATGGTCGTCAAAAATCATCAAGGTTTGCACGTGCGCCAACAAACGGGCTGCCTGGGGCAGATCCTGACGAAACCCCTGCAGAGCAGTGGCTTCACGCTCCCAACGTTGCTGATGTTTGGGTTCCAGGCAAGGGGGCGCTGGCTCGGCAATGATCTGCCAGGGGGTGGGGGACCAGACCAGCAAGTACATGGCAAAGACTTCAGCCAGTGTCACCAAGTGGTTGTGTGCGTTCGCGGTGGTGAAAATTGGTTTTTCTACCCCACCAAAAAAACGCTCACGCAGATCGTCGTTGGATTTGAACGCTGGCAGCAAATCCGCGCGCCGGTAATAGCTGGCGGGATGCTGGTAAAGGGCTTCGCTATCCGAGACGACAGCGCCTTCCAGATACTCTCCATACAAGCCTAAGCGCGCTATCAGAGAATGAATGGCCGCCAGCATGGGGCCTGCCACATCGTCGGCGTAGACTTGATCGCCGGACAGCATGAGCAAGGCGGGTCGGGCTTTGGCCTCGGTGATGTGTTCACTCAGGACCCTGTCGGCCTGCGCCAGGCCATCGCGTGAGGCGTGATGAGGTTTGCGGCAGGAGCCAAACATCAGATTATCAGCGCGGCTGGCCAATACAAAGTTGGGCTTGGTCTGATCTTGATGCAATAGATGTGGCGCCCAATCCGCAATCCCTTGTCCCGCTCCATGGCCGGCCGAGAGGATCAGATCGTAATGCACCAGCGTGTCCAGGGGCAGCTCGGTAGTGAGTTCTACATCCAGGAAATGAATAAAGGCGTGTGTGCCAAGCGGCACGATGCGGCACTGATCCGCATCTAGCGAGATACGTTGAGCGGGGTGACCTTCTGGCTCCAGGATCAGATCCAGTGACAGGCTTGAACTGCCGACCAGCCACAGGACTAAACGCTGGGAGTCCAGGCGACGCAAAATAGGGCCAGCTAGTACTGGAGGCAAGTTCGATGAAAGTTGGGAGAGACTCAAACGGGTAACAGCCAGAATCAGAAAAGACAATGGACAGTGTAGAGTGTAGAAAGTTGCAGTGCTAGTTCTGTCTGTCGGTACGCCTGCACTGCCGCTGCATGTGGAGATAAAGTGCTTAATGCGTGAAATACCAACAAGAAGGGTCGCCTGTCAAAAAGCGAGCCCTTCGTGTCCGGCTGATAAGCACTTGTCCGTGAGAGCATGCCGCTTAGCTGTTTTCCATTTCCGGCTTGGCTTGCAGAAACGCAGTCACTTGTGCGTCCAGATCGTCCTCATGCACCACACGTACCGGAAAGCCGAGTTTTTCGCTCAAGGGGGCGACAAAGGCATTCAGGGAAAAGGCCATCAAGGCATTGTCCACGACCACCAGGCTGGCGGCACAGGAAACGCTTAAACGGCTGCGGTTGTCCTTGATCCATTGCGAGAACGCCTCCTTGTCCGAACCTTCCTCTGCACCGGGCAGCTCGCGGGTCAGCAAGACAAAGCGTTGTCCTTGATTCAGCAAGGCTTCCAGTTCTGCTTTCCAGTTGGATGGAGAGCTGTTCGAGATCCAGATACGGGGGAATTCCTGTGTAGCAAGGTGCATGTGCGGGTCCTGAGTAAGCCGATTAATGATTCAAAGTGAATGCGCTGCTTTGTACCATTAATCCGCCTGCTCGGGCAGTTCTTTCTCCGTGTGTGCTTTATTCGCCGGAATAGGTGAAAGACTCCCTTGTGGGTCTGCTGTGCGCTTAGTGGGTTGTGCCAGCTTCGGGAAGAAGTGATCAGGACGCTGAGTTGTCGATACAATTTTCGAGAGGAGCTTGGCTGATATGAGCTTGTTGCTGTTTAGCGGTCGGAATCGCCCTAGCTAAACGCAGGCAGTGAATGACGTACTGCAGCAAAACGCAGGACGTGGGGTGTCATAGCCAGGTTGCGAGTACCTGTGCCATAGCCCTGTCTCAGCCCCAAGGTGTCAGCAATCTCGTAAAGCCTCAATGCGTGTTTTACAGACCATCAAGAGCTAAAAAAGGCGCCAATCCTGGTGGATATGGCGCCTTCTTTTTCAGGAGTTCATGAGCAGAACGGAATTGATGGGCCTAAACCTGCCGCCCAATTTCTTCCATCGCTTCCTGAATTTCCAGCCATTCTTCTTCCAGCGTTTGATGTGTTTTGGTGAGTTCACCATGCTCAGTCATCAAGGCGGGCCGTTGGTCTTTGTAGCTGTCCGAATAAAAGTCGGGGTCCTGCATCAAGGTATCCAGCTCCTGCAAACGTAGCTGAGCTTTCTCCATGGCCGACTCCACTTTCTTCAAGCGGCTTTCCAGGGGCTTGCGTTGCTGGGCCTGACGTTGGCGCAGCTCGGCTTCCTGACGGCGTTGCGTCTTGCGGTCTGTGCCTTCATTGCCCGTATCAGCACGCGCTTCCTGGCGAGCTTCCGAGCGTGATTGTGCGCTGCGGGCCAGTAGCCAGTCGCGGTAGTCTTCCAGGTCGCCGTCAAACTCCTGAACCTGACCATCGGCCACGATCCAGAACGAATCAACGGTAGAACGCAGCAAGTGGCGATCGTGAGATACCAGCAGTACGCTGCCACCGTAGTCAGCCAAAGCAGCCGCCAGGGCTTCGCGGGTATCCACGTCCAAGTGGTTGGTTGGTTCGTCCAGCAAGAGCAGATTGGGCTTTTGCCAGACAATCAGGGATAGGGCCAGACGCGCCTTTTCACCCCCGGAGAAGGGGGCTGTCAGGCTGGTGACCATATCACCGCTAAAACCGAAAGAGCCCAGGTAATTGCGCAGTTCCTGCTCGCGCACATCCGGAGCCAGACGCGCCAGATGTTGCAGGGGGGTGGAGTCCGGGTCAATGGAGTCCAACTGGTGCTGGGCAAAGTAGCCAATTACCAGGCCCTTGGATTCTAGGCGTTCGCCCTTGATAGGTTCCAGCTTGCCAGCCAGGGTTTTGACCAGCGTGGATTTACCCGCACCGTTCATCCCCAAAATACCCACACGGGCACCGCCGCGCACCATCAGGCGGACCTGGCTCAAAATCGCTTTGTCCTGACCGGGGTAACCCAGATCGGCCTGATCCAATGTCAGCAAGGGATCGGGGGTGTACTCGGGCGAGGGCAGGCGAATGGAAACGCTTGAGTCGTCGCGCAAGAGCGTTACGGTCTGCATGCGGGCCAAAGCCTTGACGCGGCTTTGTGCCTGCTTGGCCTTGGTGGCCTGGGCCTTGAAGCGGTCAATAAAACTTTGCAGACGCGCGGCTTCACGGGTTTGGCGCTCGTAGGCGATCTGGCTTTGTTGGACGCGCTCGGCACGTTGCACCAGAAAGTCGTTGTAGCCGCCTTTGTAGCGAACCAACTTTCCTTGGTCCACGTGCAGAATCGAACGGGCCACCGCATCGAGAAACTCGGTGTCGTGCGAAATCAGCAGGACCGTGCCGGGGTAGGAACCCAACCAGCGCTCCAGCCAGAGCATGGCGTCCAAGTCCAGGTGGTTGGTGGGTTCGTCCAGCAAGAGCAGGTCAGAAGGGGCCATCAGGGCGCGGGCCAGGGACAGGCGCATTTGCCAGCCACCGGAGAACTCGCGCACGGGCAGCATCCATTGATCGGGGCGGAAACCCAGGCCGGCCAACAGTTGCTCGGCACGCGAAGGGGCGGACCAGGCATCGGCTTCGATCAGGGCGTTTTCCAGCTCGGCAATGGCCTGGCCATCGCTATCGGGCGTGTTGGCGCGTTTTTCCTGCAAGGCACGCAGACGCTCGTCGCCGTCGATAACAAATTCGCGGGCAGGGCGGTCACGGTCTGGAATGGTTTGGCGCACACTGGCCACTTCCCAGACTTCGGGGATGCTCAGGTCACCCCCGTCCAGATCCAGCTCGCCTTGCAGCAGAGCAAACAGCGAGGACTTACCCGCACCGTTCTTGCCCACAATGCCCAGGCGCTCACCCGGATTGACGATGAAATCCGCATTGTCCAGCAGGACTTTGACGCCGCGACGCAGCGTAATTCCAGTTGCGCGTATCACAGAGCCAGTTGCTCCCGGCTTAACAAGAGCACCTGGTCTTCAGCGGTTTCCGTACTTAGCCAGATAGGCTCCAGCTCCGGGAAAGCGGCGATGAAATTGTCGTACTCATTGCCAATTTCTAATACCAGTACGCCTTCAGGCGACAGG
Organism: Alcaligenes aquatilis; assembly: GCF_003076515.1. Taxonomy (NCBI): domain Bacteria; kingdom Pseudomonadati; phylum Pseudomonadota; class Betaproteobacteria; order Burkholderiales; family Alcaligenaceae; genus Alcaligenes; species Alcaligenes aquatilis. The sequence continues at coordinate 705,472 of NZ_CP022390.1, forward strand.
AAATTGGGGGCTGCTTCCAGAATGCGACGTACCAGGTCCATGCCGTCGTCACCGCCAGCCAAAGCCAGTTGTGGCTCGTGCTGGTATTCCTGGGGCAGGTTCTGCATGGACTGCTCATTTACATACGGTGGGTTGCAAATGATCAGGTCGTAGGCGGTTTGTGGCAATTGATCCAGCAGATCGCTCTTGTATAGGCTCATGCGATCGTTCAGCTCAAAAGCATCGATATTCGACTGCGCCACTTCTAGCGCGGCATCGGACAGATCCACCGCATCGACTTGCGCTTGTGGGAAAGCCAGCGCCGTCAAAATAGCCAGGCAGCCTGAGCCGGTACACAAATCCAAGGCGTTGTAGATGGCGTCTGGGTCGGCAATCCAGGGCTGGAGCTGCTCTGCCAGCAATTCCGCGATCGGAGAGCGCGGCACGATGGTGTCGGTGGTGACGCGGAAGCGATGGCCTTGCAGCCAGGCTTCGCCGGTCAGGTAGGCGGCGGGCACGCGCTCGTTGCAGCGGCGGGCAACCAGAGCCAGATAGGCGGCGCGCTCGGACTCCAGCATGATGGCGTCCAGATACGGGTCCAGCGTGTCCAGTGGCAGATGCAAGGTGTGCAGCAGCAGGTAGGCGGCCTCGTCCCAGGCATTGTCACTGCCGTGGCCAAAGGCCAACTGACAGCGGTTGAACTGGCTGACAGACCAGCGCAACACGTCGCGCACGGTGCGCAGTTCCTGCTGGGCTTGAAGCAGGGAGGAATGATCGATGCAAGGGCTTAACAAAGCAGGGATTCCAATGTACGGCGATAAATGTTTTTAAGAGGCTCAAGGTCAGCAACCGCAACGTGCTCGTTGATTTGATGAATGCTGGCATTGAGCGGGCCAAACTCGACCACTTGAGGGCAGATTTTAGCGATAAAGCGGCCATCGGAGGTGCCGCCTGTCGTGGACAGATCGGTTTGTACGCCGGTTTCGGTTTCGATGGCCTTGGCAAGGGCCTGGCTCAGCGGGCCAGCCTCGGTCAGGAAGGGCTCGCCACTTACTGTCCATTCCAGTTGGAAGTCCACACCATGACGGCGCAAAATGGACTCCACTTCGGCTTGTAGGCCGGCAGGGGTTTGCTCGGTGGAAAAACGGAAGTTGAAATGAACATCCAACTGACCGGGGATCACATTACCCGCGCCAGTACCGGCATGGATATTCGAGATCTGAAAGCTGGTAGGTGGGAAGTCGATATTGCCGGCGTCCCACATGCGGTCTGTCAGCTCGTGCAGCGCAGGCGCGAATATATGCAGTGGGTTGATCGCTAACTGCGGGTACGCCACGTGGCCCTGGCGACCCTTTACGATCAGATGACCGGACATGGAGCCACGACGGCCATTTTTAATGGTGTCACCCAGTTGGCGTGAACAAGTGGGTTCGCCCACGATGCAATAGTCCAGTTGTTCGCCACGTTCTTTCAGGACCCGGCAAACATGCACGGTGCCGTCGGTTGCCGGGCCTTCTTCATCCGAAGTCAGTAGCAGGGCAATCGAACCTTTGTGCTCAGGATGGGCCTGGGTAAATTCTTCAACCGCGTGGATGAAGGCCGCAATCGAGGCCTTCATATCCGCAGCGCCACGGCCATAGAGCTGTCCATCGCGCACGGTAGGTTCAAACGGGGGCGAGTCCCAGGCGGCTTCTGGCCCGGCAGGGACCACATCTGTGTGACCCGCAAAAACAAACAAGGGCGCTTCGGTGCCACGGCGGGCCCACAGGTTGGACACCGGCCCGCTGGGCAGATGTTCCAGGCTAAAGCCCGCTTGCTCCAGCCTGGCGCCCAGCCATTGCTGGCAGTGGGCGTCCTCGGGGGTCACCGAGGGGCGGGCAATCAGGGCTTTAAGGGTATCTAGTACGGAAAAGTCAGTGCTCATGTTCAGGCGCGAAGTAAATCATTAATACTGGTCTTGGCGCGGGTACGGGCATCCACACGCTTGACGATGATGGCGCAGGCCAGGCTGTACAGCCCATCGGCCGAAGGCAGGGAACCAGGGACCACCACCGAACCTGCAGGGACGCGGCCTTGATAAATCTTGCCCGTTTCGCGCTCGTAAATTTTGGTGCTCTGCGATAGGAACACGCCCATGGCCAGCACCGAGTTCTCTTCCACGATGACCCCTTCCACTACTTCGGAGCGGGCACCGATAAAGCAGTTGTCCTCAATGATAGTGGGGTTGGCCTGCAGAGGTTCTAATACCCCGCCAATACCGACGCCGCCCGATAGATGAACATGCTTGCCGATCTGGGCGCAGGAACCCACGGTGGCCCAGGTATCGACCATGGTGCCTTCACCGACATAAGCGCCGATGTTCACAAACGAGGGCATCAGCACGACATCTGGAGCGACGTAGGCACCTTGGCGCACCACCGCACCGGGGACGGCGCGAAAACCGGCCTGGGCAAAAGCGGCCTGATCATGCTGTTCGAACTTCAGTGGCACTTTGTCGTAGAAGGGAGCGGGCTCGCTGGCCATCACGCGGTTCTCGTTGATCCTGAAGGACAGGAGGATCGCTTTCTTGACCCAGTCGTTGACCTGCCACTGTCCGTCGATTTTTTCCGCCACGCGCAGGGAGCCGTAATCCAGCTTTTCAATCACGGTGTGGATGGCCGTGCGCAGTTCAATGCTGTGTTCTTGGGGGCTGAGGGAAGCTCGTTGTTCCCACGCTGACTCGATCAGACTTTGGAGGTCGCTCATAGGCTAGGCTCTGTGAATGCAGGCCGTCATGGGCAGTACCGGAATAAAGGCGCATGATGCGCGGTTAACTACCGCAGCGGCCGTGCTTGAATGGAGGCAACAGAATAACCGAGTCTGCCCCATCCATGCACGGTTTTATGGCTTTCTTTGTCGCTTTTGAGAGCAGATGAGTGTGGGATGAGGGTGGGTGAAGGGGGACGGTTGTGGTTTCTGGACCAGGATTGAGCCGTGAAACCGTACGAGCAGCATGGCTGGACGTGCATGTTTGCGCTGTTTCTTTTTCTTTTAAGGCGGTTTTTCTGAATTCTTGTTTTTTGATAAAAATTTCTTTTTTTTATATGACTATTTTTTTATTGTTTATTGCGTTTATTTTATTAAGTCGTCTACGTAATTAATTATTTCAAAATAATAAAAAATAAGCGCCAATTACTGTGGTGATCGTATGCAGTGTTCTTGATCAGGCTTGGCTTGGCGTTTGTGTCGGATTGTTTTTCAGCTTGAAAATTTCTGCTCTTCCTCTGTGAGCGTTAAGTAAAACGCAGTTGACCGTTTTCTCCCTAGGCATGTTTCCGTGTTGGTGTGAAGAAAAAGAGGTCGTCATTATGCTCAATGATTCAGTAGTGTTTTTTACATTTTTTAAGATTCATTCGATTTTTATCTGCCTAGAATGATTGTGCTGTTTTTGTTTTAGCCAGATTTTTCTCTTGTTTCTTCATTTTAATGGAGGGGTTATGAGATCGATTCTTTTATGGCTTTTAGGTGTCCCTATTCCTATCATCATTTTGCTGGCCTTGTTTTGGCACTAAGGTATTTGCGATCACAATCTTGAGTAAGGAGTCATCATGGCTACAACACAATTGGGTTCGGAGACAGCTTTGGGTACGCACGCCGGCGCAGAGTCATCGCATTCCGCGGTGTCTTGGGGAGCTATCATCGGGGGCGCGGTGATCGCCGCAGCCTTGACGGCTACCTTGCTGGTAGGCGGGACGGGGCTGGGTTTCATGGCGATCTCTCCCTGGGGCAATGACGGGGCCTCGGGCACCACCATGGCTATCGGCACGATTGTTTGGTTGTTTGTCACACAGATCGTCGCTTATGGCATTGCGGGTTATGTCACTGGCCGTTTGCGTACTAACTGGGCCGGTGTGCATGGCGACGAAGTTCATTTCCGCGATACGGCGCATGGCTTTCTTGTGTGGGCTGTCAGTTTGGTTGTCAGCGTTTTCTTGCTGGGCTCGGGCGTTGCCTCCGTGGTGTCAGGTACGGCACAGGCAGGGGCGAATCTGGCTGGGGCCGGAGTGGGTGCCGCGTCGGCGGTTGTGGGCCAGGCAGGGAAAGATCATGCTCAAGGTCCAGGTCTGAGCTATTTCACCGACGCCTTGTTGCGTCCTGCTGACCCTGCCAACGCATCGGCACACACGGGCAACCCTGAGCGTGAAGTCAGCCGCATTCTGGCGCGCAGCCTGAAAGAAGGTGAGGTGTCCCAGCAGGATCAGGATTACTTGCTGCGCCTGGTGGCCAATCGCACCGGTCTGACGCCTGAACAGGCCAAGGAACGTCTGGACTCAGTTCAAATGCAAGCCAAGGAAACAGCCGAGAAGTTGGAGCAGCAAGCACGCGAAGCAGCAGATACCGCGCGCAAGGCTGCTGCTGCTTTCGCGCTGTGGGCATTTGCATCCTTGTTGGTCGGTGCCTTTGTGGCCAGTCTGGCGGCCACGATTGGTGGGCGGGCGCGTATCACGCGTTAAGCCTTTTGTACGACGATGAACCGCTTATCCCTTGAAGCGAGCGGTGCAAGGCCCCCGAATTTCAGAGCTTCGGGGGCCTTTTTGTATCCGCTTCGATCAAGCTGCTGCCTGGCCCGACGCGTCAGCGAACACGAATAAAGTTGCTGGGAGCTTGCCCTAAACGGCGACGGAACATGGTGGAAAAGGCACTGGCACTGTCATAGCCCAGGTCCAGCGCAATCTGGGTGACTGATTGGCCGGCAGACAGCTTGGTCAAGGCTGTCAACAGGCAGGCTTGTTGCCGCCATTCGCTAAAGCTCATGCCGGTTTGCTGCCGGAACAGACGTGTGAAGCTGCGCAGGCTTTTGTTCAATTGCTTGGCCCATTGTTCTGGCGTGCTTTGGATATTAGGCTGGCCCAGGAATGCTTTGCACAGAGCGGCCAAGGAGCAATCTTGGGGGATGGGCGCAAAGAGCGGCATGGTGTGTGCCAGGCCAACTTCATGCAAGAGAAGCTGAGCCAAGGCACCGTCGCGGCCATTTTCCTCGTACAAGGCGGGCAAGGCCAGGGAGGCCAGCAGCAAGTGATGCAGCAAGGGCGTAATCACCAGCACTTCGCAATGTGTGCTGCGGCGGGGGGCGGCCTCGGGTTCTATATATAGACTGCGCGTACTGGCGCTTTGCATGCGCACGCGATGGCGCTTGCCGGCCGGAATCCAGACGCCACTGTAGGGTGGAATGACCCAGGCGCCATCGTCCGTTTCTACTTCCATCAAGCCTGTCATGGCATAGAGCATTTGCGCCCGCCGGTGTACATGAAAGTCCAGCAGAGTGCCCGGGGCGTAGTCCGTGCCAATCGCCAGCAAGGGGCGGGGGGTGGCATCCACGCTATCCAGTCGTACATTGTGCATCAGCAAGCCTCTGGCCGAAACGAAAGTATTAATGACCGGTTTTAGCATGTCAGCCAAGGCGGAGCGACCTATTCTTGGGTTTTGGTATCTCTTTTGATGGGCGACTATGTATTTGCTATTGCTGTTTTTTGGTTTGCTGGCCGGGGTGACCACCGTGCTGTTTGGTTTCGGTGGTGGCTTTGTGGTGGTTCCCGTGCTGTATTCGGTGTTGATTGCTCTGTATGGCGTAGACAGCCAGATGGGGCAGGCGGCCATGCATATTGCGGTGGCCACGTCCACCTGCGTCATGATCTTTGGGGCTGGCCTGTCCAGTTGGCGCCATCACAAGGCTGGCACCGTGCCTTGGGGGCAGGTGCGTCCTTTGCTCTGGTTTATCGCCCTGGGGGCGATTCCCGGTGCGGTAGCGGCCATGGCCTTGAGTGGGGCCTGGGTGCGTTGGGTTTTTGTGGTGTATCTGGGCCTGACGATTCTTGATAGCCTGTTTCGAGCGGGTTTTACGCAGACAGCAAGCAAGGCCATGCGCCCTTTAAGCAAGGCCAGCAGCGCCGGGGCCGGCGTTCTTATTGGTGCGATCGCCGCTTTTTTGGGCGTGGGCGGGAGCGTGATTACGGTACCTTTGATGCGCCGACGCGGTGCCAGCATGACGGCCGCCACAGCAGCGGCAAATCCCTTGTCCTTGCCTATGGCGGTGGTGGGCAGCCTGAGCTACGCGATGCTGGCCTGGAATGCAGACTCATTGGGGCCTTGGCATGCGGGTTATATCGACCTGCGTGCCTGTCTGGTATTGGTGCTGGGTTCCTGGCTGGGGATTCGTTTTACCTCACGCTGGATTGGCAAGATCCCCGACCGCATTCACGCCAAAGCCTATATCGCCTTGTTGGCAGGGGTGTTCCTGGTGATGCTGTTGGTCTAGATCTGGCCAGGGTGCTGCGGTATCAGCATCTACCTGATGCAGCAGGTTTTGCTTTGCCTGTTTTGAAAAACTTGTGTTTTTTTGTTCAGTACGGCGAAATGCAGCGCTTGGGGGGCTGCATTTTTACCTATACTTGGCAGCACAGAATAAACAGGAGTGGGGCAACATGACAATCGAAATTGCAGTGGTTTTGGGCCTGGCTTTAGTTGCGATTGTCTTGTTTGCCACAGAAAAACTCCGAATCGACGCGATTGCTTTATTGGTGCTTGGTACCTTGGCTATTCTGGGCTTGGTGACTCCTGAACAGGCCGTAGGCGGCTTCAGTAATCCGGCCACAGTCACCGTCGCTGCGATGTTTGTGTTGGCCGCCGGCCTGCAAAATAGCGGCGCGCTGTCAGGGATTGGGGATTTGCTGGGCAAGGCCCGCTCCCCACTTCAGTTTCTGGTGCTTTTGTTTCTGGTCCTGGCGGTGATTGCCCCCTTTGTCAATAACACGGCAGTGGTGGCGGTATTCATTCCTATCGTGATGGCCGCTAGCGCACGGATAAGTATGTCAGCCTCCAAAGCGCTGATTCCCTTGTCGTATGTCTCGCAAATGGCCGGGGTCTGTACCTTGGTTGGAACGTCTACCAACCTGTTGGTCAATGCCATTGCTCGCGACATGGGGCATCCAGGCTTCACGATGTTTGAATTCACTAAGCTGGGTGTCATTTGCATGGCAGTCGGTTGTATTTATTTACTGACAGTAGGGCGCTGGCTATTGCCTGCGGCGCGCGGTGGCGAGCTGGTCGAGCAATATGAGTTGGGCAAGTACATAACCGAACTGCGCGTCATGCCGGACTCCTCCTTGATCGGTCAGTCTGTTGGCGACGCAAAGTTGGGTGAGCAGTATGGCGTCTTTGTGCTGGAGCTGTTGCGCGGTGATATCAAAGTGTGGGGGCCGCGAGAGCAGAAGATTGAGCAGGACGATGTGCTGTTGGCGCGTGGAGATTGGACCAAGCTGGATGAGTTGCGCAAAGAAGCCGGTCTGGAAGTAGATCCGCAGTTCAAGTTGGAGCAACGATCTTTTGAACAGGTTGATCAGGTTTTGACGGAGGTCATGATTGCGCCGCGTTCGCGTATCAGCGGGCGTACCTTGGGCAGCTTGAGGGCGGGCTGGCACAGGAATGCCACTGTGTTGGGGATTCATCGCCGTGGCCAGGTCTTGCGTGAGCAGTTGCGTGCTGTACGTTTACAGGTGGGCGATATTTTGTTGATGTTGACCCCGGCTTCCGAGGCGGCTGACTTGCGGGCTGACAGCAATATTATTGTGCTCTCCGAGCGTGAGGCTGAAAAAGAAATGGGCTGGCGCGCACCTTTTTCCCTGGTCACCATGGCCTTGGTGATTGTGGTGCCTGCCTTGGGCTGGGTGCCCATCAGTGTCACCTCATTGCTCGGTGCCGTAGCCATGACGCTGGCCGGTTGCCTGAAGGCAGATGATGTTTACGACGCCATCGATTGGCGCATCATTATCTTGATGGCTGGTTTGTTGCCCTTGGGATTGGCCATGAGTGAGACGGGGGCCGCCCAGTTTCTGGTGGAAAACACGGTCGGCTTGGTCGAGTCTTTTGGGCCGTTGACGGTGCTGGCAGTGGTTTATCTGATGGCCTTGGTCTTGACCGAGTTTATGAGCAATGCCGCCGCTGCGGTGTTACTGGCGCCCATAGGGATGTCCACGGCCAAAATGATGGGGGTTGATCCCACGCCTTTTTTAATCGCAGTGACCTTTGCCGCTTCCACTAGTTTCGCAACCCCCGTGGGCTACCAAACCAATACGATGGTCTATGGCGCGGGTGGTTATCGGTTTGCGGATTTTCTGAAAGTCGGTTTGCCCTTGAACTTGATTTTCTGGGTCTTGGGCGTGATGTTGATTCCCGTTTTCTGGCCGTTCAATCCCGTTTGACACCGCTGTATCCACGAAAAAAATAAAGGAGACCTCAGTCATGCGTTCAGCCCTCGCTTCTGCTAAGCCCGCATTGGACCCATCCATGCGGCAAGCCGTGCAAGACAGTTTTTCCCGCCAGCAGGCAATGAGCTTGATTCGCGCCACCATGCCGTTGGTCGAGGCAGGCCTGGTCGAGATCCATCTGCCGCATTGGGAGGGGGTTCAGCAACAGCACGGATTTGTACATGGTGGTGTTGTGGGCATGATTGCTGATTCGGCCGGAGGATATGCCGCCATGACCTGTACGCCTTTGGGCGCCAGCGTGCTCAGCGTGGAATACAAGCTGAATTTTCTGGCGCCGGCCAAAGGGGAGTCTTTATTGGCCCGAGGGTCTGTGGTTCGTCAGGGCCGCAGTTTGATCGTGACGCAGGCCGAGGTATTTGCCATGGAAGAGGGCAAGCACACCTTATGTGCGTTGATGCAGCAAACGATTATGGTGATGCAGGGGCGGGCGGAGAAGTCCTGATACCAGACTGAGCGGCATCAGGGACCGGACCGCTCTTTAGGATTTTTCCAGCGATAGCTAAGTAGTAATACCCACAGCGCCGCCATGCCCAGCCCATAGAGCATGGCTCCGTAGGAAACAGAAACATCAATACCGCACACGTGAGAGAAACGGTCGGCGGTATCACAGATATTTTTGATCGCCAGTGAAAACAAGACGGTGTTGACGGCCATGGCCAGGCAGGCGGACACTGCTTTGTCTGCCCAGATCAAGCTGGCAACCGCCAGGATCGACAAAGGCATCAAGGAGTTGAGCACACTGGTATGCCAGGCGGAATACGCCTGGGAGGAGTTGAGCAAACTTTCGTTGATGTGCGCAAAGGGAAAGAGCCACAAAACAATCAAAGCAGCGCACAGGAAAAAGATCCATTTCCTGATGGTGATGTTGGACACGATGAAAAGTAAAAGTTTGCTTTATGAGGATTTTGAGTGTAACTGAACTGTTTTATGCTTAAAGACACGTTGTGTAAGTTCTTTGGCACAATTTGCGACAATTCTGTTACTTGATCATGACATAAACGAAGGAATCTTCGAATTTAATCACGTATTCGTGACAAGACGACGAAGTTTGTTATAAGCGTCCACTCCAGGTAAACAGCGAATGCGCTTGTATGATGATGTTCCACAGGAACACAGCAGGAGTAATCATGATGAAAAGCTCTGTATGGTGCGTGAGCGCCGTTTTAGGTGTGATGGCTTTGCCCGCCTGGGCGGATAACCCAGCTTGCCAGTATCGGGCTGCTGAGATCCAGAACCAGATCGACTATGCGCGCCAGCACGGGAATGTGCACCGCGAGCGTGGTCTGCAGCGCGCATTGGCCAATGTGCAAATGCATTGTCGAGATGCTGACTTGCTGCGCGATGTGCAGGATGATATCCGCGAGCAAGAAGAGGACATTCAGGATCGTATTGACGAAATCGCCGAAAAGCGTGCTGAAGGGCGGCAAGACAAGGTGCAGGAGCTGGAGAAAAAGCTGGAGCGCGATCGCGCCAAGCTGGAGCAGTTGCAAGAGGAATTGAAAGAGCTGCAGGCCTTGAGCGCAAAGTAAGAAGCGCGCTCCAGCTTTTGAATCCGCTTCTGCTAGGCTCATCAAATGGACTGAAAAAGGCAGGAGTCAGAAGGAAATACGTGCTCCCGGTGGGGGCACGTTCCTTTTATATAGAAAGGACTGCTTATAATCACAGGTGCAGTCGGCGCAATGATGTAGGCCGACCAAGCATAAAACAAGAGTGGTATGAGCAGAAAAAGCACAGGTCGTCGCGGTACAAAAACCAGTAGTAGAAAGAAGGTAGGGCAGAGTAGCCCGTCCCGATTTTTGAAATCAGTCATTGCAGCGGCCCTCACTAGTTTTGGGCTTGCGACTGCCTGGCTTCATCCACAGGGGCTGAACTGGCAAAGTCTTGAGCCGTTTCTGGTGTCTTTGGGTTGGCCCACGGTCGTTCAGCAAGACAGTGCGCCCGTCCCCGCTGCCATTGATGGGTATGTCCAGACCTCTTTTGCGCAATGCCCCCAGTTCTTTCCCGGTTCACGGCCTGTTGTGCCCATGGCTTATGCGCAACGGGAGTTATGCTTTAGCGCTTTTGCGATTTTGCATAGCGGCCAAACCAAAACCCCGGTGTTTGTTGTGCAGCGTTTGAATCGGCAACAGATTCAGTCGGCCAAGGGCGTCAAGCGTACGGATCGTTTTTATGCCGAAGGCCGTTTGCCTCAGGCCGAACGCGCCGAACTGAATGATTACCGGGGCTCGGGATTTTCACGTGGACATATGGCTCCGGCAGGGGACATGGCCTCTGAACAGAGTATGGCCCAAAGCTTTTCTTTGGCTAATATGGTGCCGCAAAACCAGACTCATAATGCCGGTCCCTGGAACAAGATTGAAGCGGATACTCGTAAATACGTCGCCCGTGCTGCCGGTAATGTCTATGTCTTTACCGGGCCAGTGTATGCGCGCCGTGCGGCAAGCATTGGCTCTAGTCAGGTTGCCGTTCCCAGTCATTTATTCAAGTTGGTGTACGACGCAAGCACTCGACGCTCCTGGGTACATTGGCAGGCGAATCAGGCGTCCACTCGCGTTAGCCCACCCATCAGCTACGAAGAGTTTGTCCGTCGGACTGGGCTGCATTTGTTGCCCGATTCCAGCCTGAAAACCTTGGGATAGAGGCGGGACCCGGGATCAGGGATGTCGCCCGGCCGACGGCTTGAGGACAGCGTGCACTTGATCTTCAGAAAAATACACGCTGTCCCCGACTTCAAATAGCGTGTAGCCGGTGTTTTGCTCCGTGACCATCCCTCGGAAATAGGCCTTGGGTGTAGAGGGAACTTCGGTGATGCGAACGTTGATGTAGCGTTCACTGATGTAGGAGACAAGTTGGACGCGCATGCCCTGCTTTAGGTCCAGCGCGCCAGGGAATCGATCCAGATCGTCATGGCTGACCACAACCCGAAACGCGGTGGGCCGGTGAATAACATAGGCCTGCTTGAGTTGATGATGTAGAGCCAGGATTTGTTGTGCCTCTGGGCTAAGGGGCCCGTCTGGACGTTGCGTCTCGTGCTCAAGCTCCGGGCTGGGTGATAAGTGCAAAATTTGGGCCAATAGCAGAAATTGTTCTTGAGTCATAAATTGCAAATTAACAGGAAAGGGAATCGACGAGCTTTTAGGCCTCGGGGTACAGTGTTCGTATTGTCCGCGATTGGCTGTCGTTTCGATTTGCGGTAAGAAAAGATTTTTTGTAGGGAAGACGAAATGATGCTTCGACGACTGATCCAAGGTGCTGCGGTCATTGGTTTGACTGCCTTGATGGCGGCGTGTTCTTCGGCCAAACCAGGCGGTGGCCCCGTCTCCAAACTCTTCAATGAATGTACCTGGGATCGTGAGTCCTGCATGCATGAAGGTCGCTACGAAGCTGGTGAAAGCGAATATGCCGAGCGTGAGGCTCGGGACTTGAATCGTCAGTCGGCCGCCCGTTTGCGTCGTAGCGGTCTGTAAGGTTTTTTCACGGCAGTGCTGCGGGTTTGCTGCCAAGCGAGGTGCTGACCGTGATTCGTGAAGCGTTGGAAAGTCGGCAAATCGCCATTTATTGTGTGGCGATGTTGCTGGCCGGTTTGATGGCCAGTGTCTGGGTGATGCCGGCCAGTTTGGTCGACTGGATCAATCCGGCACTGGCTTTCATGTTGTATGTCACCTTTTTGCAGGTGCCTGTTTCTCAACTGGGTAAGGCGCTGACGCAACTGCGCTTTTTGGCCGTGCTGCTCGTGGCCAATTTTTGCCTGATTCCTCTCTTTGTCTTTGCGCTGCTGCCCTTGCTGCCAGACCATACCATGCTGCGTCTGGGTGTGTTGCTGGTGCTGCTGGCCCCTTGCATTGACTACGTTGTCACGTTTGCTCAATTAGGCCGTGCAGATGCGCGAAGCTTGCTGGCGGCCACGCCGGTGCTGCTTGTGGTGCAAATGCTGCTTTTACCCTTGTTCCTGAAGTTGGCATTGGGAGAACAGTTTGGCCTGTACATCAAGGCCGGGCCTTTTCTGGACGCCTTCTTTTTTCTGATTTTGACTCCACTGCTATTGGCGGGGGCGACTCAGTATCTTGCTGGGAAAAGTCGCGTCTGGGCGCAGATCCAGACGGGTTTAGGCCTGGCGCCTGTCCCGGCTACCGCCCTGGTGCTGTTTATTGTGGTAGCCGCCGTTTTGAGGCAATTGGAGCCGGCGCTGGATGTGTTGTGGCGCGTCTTGCCAGTGTATGTTCTGTTTGCCGTCCTGGCTCCTGTCATTGGCTGGGTGCTGGCGCAACAAGTACGTCTGGAAGTCCCTTTGCGACGAGCAGTGGCCTTTAGTAGCGCGACTCGTAACTCCCTGGTTGTTCTGCCTTTGGCCCTGGCTATTCCAGGTGCCTTGCCCTTGTTGCCCGCTATCATTTTGACCCAGACCTTGGTGGAGTTGCTGGCGCAACTGGTCTATGTGCGCGTATTGGCTCGCTGAGGCTAAAACGAACAGGCTTGAGTGGTTTCTTGTGTAAGCCGTTTGTTGGCTGGCAAATATCATTTGCAGCACGCTTGTCCTGAATTCGATGGGATTTTCCACGTATTGATGGAGAACGTTTGTCCTGTTTTCGGCTAGGTTTCGTTCTCAAAATGGGTAAGGGCTGATCTGACCTGTTCAAGCCCGTGCAAAATCTTTGCTTTTTAGGATGATTACTCACTGGAAAACCGCCGTAAAAATGCGCGGTTTTTTCTTATAGAGCTTATAAAAAAACATACATGGCGATTGGGCTACCAGGCTCTATGATCTGCTCCGCCTCGGCTCTGAGTGCAACATCATGTTGCGGGCATGTTCTGTGTCCGCTTTCTATTACTTAGGAAATCTTCAAAATGCTAGTTGCCGCTTTTCTGGCGTTTGCAGGCCTGTGCCTGTTCGTGAATGGTGTTCGTCTCTACTATTCTGAAGGTCACCACGCGGGCAGGCTGGTGGATGCTAAAGATGCTGCCATTGTTAATTTGTTCACCGCCGTGTTGGGATTCATCTGCATGTCTCACATCCTGAATCCGGCCAACAGCGTGGTGTACTCCCCCTTGTCCGCCATTTACCTGGGCCTGTTTGCCCTGACCTATTTCTGGGTCGGGGTGAACGCCTTTACTGGCAGTGACGGCCGTGCGCTGGGTTGGTACTCCCTGGCGGTGGCCTGCATTGCCGTTCCTGCCGCGATCACCAACCTGAGTCTTGCCGAGCGGATTTTTGATTATTGGCAAGTGCTAAGCTGGCTGTCTTGGGCCGTCCTCTGGTTCCTGTTCTTCTTGCTGCTGGTCCTGAATAAACCCATTGCCCGCTTGACAGGCATGGTGTCCGCCGTACAGGGGGTGTTGACGGCGCTGCTGCCTGCCTTGCTGTATTTCTGGGGCGTGATTTAAAGCGGCTTAGTATTGGCTTGATAAAAATCCCCATAAGAACAGGCCCGGCATCCCGACCGGGCCCTCGGGGCGGCATTGAAGGCTCTTTGCCTAATTGAGCAGATCCTGCTGGTGAATGCCTTAAATGGTGCTCTTCTGCTTCAGTAACACAGCCCCATCTCCCACCAATGACAATTGATCCCCCGGGTTTCGTAACGGGCAATTCGTCATGGACAAGCATCCACAGCCTATGCAGCCATCCAGCTCATCACGAAGTTGGGTCAGGCTGCGGATCCGATCATTGAGCATGTCGCGCCAGCGGGTTGAGAGCAGCGCCCAGTCCTTGGCCTGTAGTGGCTTGCCGGATGGCAGTTTATCCAAGGCCTCCTTGATTGTTGCCAGCGGAATACCGGCTCTTTGGGCAATTTTGATTACCGCGATCTTCCGCAAAACCTCGCGGTGATACCGTCGCTGATTGCCATCGCTGCGCCAGCCTTGAATCAAGCCTTTGGCCTCATAGTGATGCACGGTGGCAATGGTTACTCCGCTGCGGCGTGCAACTTCGCCTACCGATAGCGGGATAGTAATGTCGATTTTCATGGTGACTGATTCTCTTGACCTCATCTATACATGAGGTTTTATAAAAGACGACTCTTGCCCCTGCAAGCTCCTTGAGCAGCGGGGCGTCTTATTGTGAACGAGTCGAGATCTTATGAAGAATCAGCAAGCCCCTGCGGGCGAGGTGCCAGCGGCACAAGACCAGTTGGCCGCGAATGGGGGGCAGGGGGCGCCCAGCCAGTCAGCCTGGGGGGATTTATTGTCTGGCGCCAATGCCATGCGTGCACTGGTGCTGGCGGGCGGCGTGGTGCTGCATGCCGTTAATGTTTATATTGCGACCACCATTTTGCCTACGGTTGTGCAGGATATCGGCGGACTGGATCTCTATGCCTGGAACACGACCTTGTTTGTGGTGGCATCCATCCTGGGTTCGGCCTTGTCCCCCAAGTTGCTGACCATGACAGGCCCTAAAGGAAGCTACGGCCTGGCCGCCGTGACCTTTGCGGTGGGGGCGGTGATTTGTGCGGGGGCACCCAGCATGTCCATTTTGCTGTTCGGTCGCTTTGTTCAGGGCATAGGTGGGGGTTTGCTCTTTGCATTGGCCTACGCCATGATTCGCGTGGTTTTTGCCGAGCAGTTATGGCCCCGTGCGATGGCTTTGGTGTCGGGCATGTGGGGTGTGGCCACCCTTGCTGGCCCGGCGATCGGCGGCCTGTTTGCGCAGTGGGGCATGTGGCGGGCTGCTTTTGGATCCGTTGCCCTGATCGCAGTTCTTTTTGCTGTAGTGGCTTCTGGTGTCTTGCCTAAACGGGAGCCTCAATCCGGCACTGAGGCAAAGGCATCTACCCCTTTGATTCAGCTTATTTTATTGACGCTGGCTGTGCTGGCTATTTCTGCGGGTAGCACCTCGGCAGAGCTGGTGCGCAATGTCCTGGGCCTGGCGCTGGCGTTCGTGCTGGGTGCCGCCTTGATTGCCGTCGAAAAACGTTCGCCAAGCCGCTTGTTGCCGTCGGGGACCTTTCAGTTTCGTTCCGAGATTGCCGGTTTGTATGCCTTGATGTCCTTGTTGGTGTTGACTGTCACTAGCGGAGAGGTTTTCGCACCGCTTTTTCTGCAAGTTTTGCATCAGCAGTCTCCTTTGGTGGCGGGCTACCTGGCCGCCTTGATGGGAGCGGGTTGGACGGTAGGTGCTGTCATCAGCTCGGGGCTGAGCGGACGGGCGATTGAGCGGGCGATTCTGGTCGGGCCGGTTTGCGGCTTGCTGGGCATGCTCGGGCTCGCCTTTCTGGTACCGGAGACCAGCACGGGCCTGTTTCTGGACCTGGTTCCGATTTGTTTGGCACTGGCGCTGATCGGCTTGGGAGTAGGGCTGGCCTGGCCCCACCTGCTGATACGGGTGTTAAAAGCCGCTTCTGCTCAGGAGCAAGAACTGGCCGGGGCATCCATCACCACCATTCAGCTCTTCGCAACGGCCAGCGGAGCGGCTTTGGCGGGGATGGTTGCCAATGCAGGTGGACTTATTGATCCGGGTGGAGTGGCGGGGACGCGTCAGGCTGCTTATTATCTATTTGGCGTATTTGCCGTCGCGCCATTGTTTGGGATCATAGTCGCACGGAACTGCAAGGCTAAAAAACAGTCTGATTAAAAGGAAGTGCAAGTCTGCTTTCGTGTCCGTACTACGTTTCCCGGAGAACGCTTGATCTGAGGACGTGGTGCCATGTTGCACTGGGGTAAATACTAGAAGGCTGGTGATTTTCCACCATTGGTATAGTATTTAGTGCAATTAATGCGTGGCCTTGCACACTTTTGATTGTTATGTGAAGGAGGTTCGGACGTGAATGGTATCCCTTCTCCCAATCCAGCCCCCAGGCCCGATCCGGAACCTAAGCCCATGCGTTGGCCTAGTGACTTTCCCGGCAAGCATGATAGGCAGGAATAGTCTTCAAACCCAAATAAAAAGGCCGTTCACCATGAGCGGCTTTTTTGTGTCTGGGGCTTGTGTTTGAGCAAGCGCAGCGACCCTCATTGCAGACTTGTGTGGGCTCTGAGAAATGACTGAGTCGATTGCACATTTTGCTACTTTTGAGTTGGCCAGGCGTGCGGCTTTGATGCCAACAATGAGCGTGTCATCTTATGCCGATTCAAGGCGAGCGGTCTCAAACGTAGGGGAGATAAGGTAAAGCGCGCGTTGCATCGCCCAGGTCTGCGTTTCCTGTTTGGTCGAAAAGACCCGGCTTTCCCGATAAGGGGGGCTGATTGCGCAGCAGGGGGCAGTTTTATCCGGGTTCGATACCCAGAAGTGTGTTTGTTGATGCTGGCTATAAGCTGTTTTCGTGGGGCCTTTATGGGGCTTACGATGTTGAATACTTCAAAACAGGCCATCAAAAGCCATTAGAGAAGAAGCTAAGCCGTTGATTTTGCTTAAAATTGATTTTTTTGAATCAACGGTTTTCATGCTTTGGTGCGAACGGAGAGACTCGAACTCTCACACCTCTCGGCGCCAGAACCTAAATCTGGTGCGTCTACCAATTCCGCCACGTTCGCAACACGAAAGAAGTAGATTCTAGCGTGGATTTTCACCCTAGGCAAGTAGTCTGCCCTATGGGGAAGCAAATTGATTAGGGGCCATCCTGATGTGGCCCTCAAACGTTTTTGTACCGCTTTGTTTTATCGACGTTTTGGGCTTTTTGCGATCAATCCACGTGCTTGCCAGTCGGCCTGTTGCTCGGCGCTGATGCCCAACTGATTCAGGATTTCTTCGGTGTCCTGGCCCAGATGGGGAGCAAGGCGGTAAATACCGCCGGGAGTGTCACTAAGCTTGGGAACAATGCCCGGCACTTTAAGCGGTGTGCCATCCGGCAAATTACTGTCAAGCAGCATGTCGCGGGCCTGGTAGTGGGGGTCGGTCGCAATATCGGCGATGTCATACACGCGGCCTGCCGGAACGCCGGCCTGGTCAAGAATCTCCAGTACCTTGTCCAGCTCCAGGGCGCTGGCCCAGTGACCGATAGCGGCATCAATCACGCCTGCATGCCGTGCGCGACCATCGTTGTGAGCATAGTCGGGATTTTCTGCCATATCGGCGCGGCCAATGGCGTTCATCAAACGCTTGAAAATGCTGTCACCATTACCGGCAATCAGGGCATATTTGCCGTCTTTGCAGACATAGGCATTGCTGGGGGTGATACCGGGCAGGCTGCTGCCGGCAGGTTCTCGTATTGCGCCAAAAGCCGAGTATTCCGGCAGCAGGCTCTCCATCATGTTGAAAACGGATTCATACAGGGCCACGTCAATATATTGACCTACACCCTGGTTTTGCTCGCGTTGGCGCAGGGCCATCATGATGCCGATGACACCGTGCAAGGCCGCCAGAGAGTCTCCAATGGAGACGCCAACCCGTACCGGTGGGCGTCCGGCTTCACCGCTAAGGTGACGCAAACCACCCATGGCTTCGCCAATCACGCCAAAACCAGGTTTGTCCTTGTAAGGGCCTGTCTGGCCGTAGCCCGACACGCGCAGCATGATCAAGCCTGGGTTGATGGCTTTCAGGGCTTCCCAACCCAACCCCCATTCTTCCAGGGCACCGGGACGGAAATTTTCGATCAGTATGTCACACTCTTTTACCAATGCCCGGATCATGTCCTGGCACTGCGCTTGGCGCAGGTCCAAGGCCAGCGATTTTTTGTTACGTGATTGCACCTCCCACCAGACCGAGTTACCGTCATGTAGCAAACGCCATTTACGCAAGGGGTCGCCGCCTTTAGGGGATTCGACCTTGATCACGTCCGCGCCAAATTCGCCCAGGATCTTGGCAGCAAAGGGGCCGGCGATCAATTGGCCCAGTTCCAGGACCCGGATGCCGCCCAAAGGGGTAGTCATGTGCATATCAGTCTTGCGTAGGGAAGGTAAAGTAAGGGATCATAGTCCGGCACGGCTGTATTGTCTTGACAGGAAATTATGATTCAAAATACGTTTGTTTGGATTTACCGTGCCAGTTTCCGGTAAAATGCCGGATTACTCTTATCAATTACTCAATTTAATATAGGTCTTCAATGCAGCCCGAGGTTGAAATTCTGTCCGGCTTGGAGCGCCGAGTCGATGTGGTCGTTTCGGTGGCCGACGTAGAAAAACAAGTCCAGGCCCAGCTCAAGCGTGTGGCTCGCACGGCCAAGGTACAGGGCTTCCGTCCCGGTAAAGCGCCTTTGTCCGTTGTCGAGCGCAGCCACGGCCCTGGTATTCGTTACGACGCCATCAACGAAGAAATCGGCAAAGCCCTGGACAAAGTGATCCAGGACTCCAAATTGCGCGTAGCCGGCACTCCTAATCTGGAAGCCAAAGAAGGCGAGCCTGCTGAAGGCACGATGGCCTTTACCGCGACCTTCGAAGTTTATCCGGAAGTGGCCTTGCCCGATCTGTCCAAGCTGGAAATCAAGCGTGCCACTACGCCTGTGACCGACGAAGACATCCAGCGCACCGTAGACGTGTTGCGCAAGCAACGCGCCAACTACGAGTCCAGCGCTGATCGCGAAGCCCAGGAAGATGATCGCATCACTCTGGACTTTGTGGGCACCATTGACGGCGTTCCTTTCGAAGGTGGTAGCGCTGAAGGTTTCCAATACCTGCAAGGTCGTGGCCGCATGCTGCCCGAGTTTGAAACTGCCGTTGCCGGCATGAAAGCAGGCGAAACCAAAACATTCCCCCTGGAATTTCCGGCCGATTACACCGGCAAGGAAGTGGCTGGCAAAACCGCTGAATTCAAGATCACCGTGACAGACGTGGCCCAGCCCGTTCTGCCCGAGCTGGATGCTGAATTTGCCAAGTCCCTGGGTCAGGCCGAAGGTGATGTAGCCGCTTTGCTGGCAGACATCCGTGCCAACATCGAGCGCGAAATCAAGGCTCGTGTGCATGCTCGCAATAAATCCGCCGTGATGGATGCTTTGTTGTCCGCCAGCGAATTTGAGGTGCCCAAGGCTCTGGTAGACAACGATGTCCAAGGCCGTATCGCTTCGGCTCGTGCTGAGCTGAAAGACCGTGGCGTGCCCGACGCAGACAAGATGCCTATCCCTGCCGAGGCTTTCCAGGAAGAATCCACACGCCGTGTGCGTCTGGGTCTGCTGGTCTCCGAGCTGGTCAAGGCTGCTGAACTGCAAGCCAAGCCCGAGCAGGTTCGTACCCGCATCGAAGAGTTTGCCCAGAACTATGAACAGCCCGCCCAAGTGGTGGCCTACTACTTGTCCGATCGCCAGCGTCGCGCCGAGATTGAGGCAGTGGTACTCGAAGACAACGTCGTCGAGCACGTACTGTCCCAGGCCAAGGTGTCCGACGAGGAGGTGGCGTTCGACCAAATCATGGGAACCAACTAATGTCGTCAACCTTTGTCGACTTCTACGCTTCAATGCATGGGGGGCAGTCCGTTGCCCCTACGGGTCTGGGCTACGTGCCCATCGTGATTGAGCAGTCTGGTCGTGGAGAGCGGTCTTACGACATCTACTCCCGCCTGCTGCGCGAGCGCATCATCTTTCTGGTGGGCCCGGTTCATGACAACTCGGCCAACCTGATTGTGGCCCAGCTGCTGTTTTTGGAGTCGGAAAATCCCGAGAAAGATATTTCGCTCTACATCAATTCGCCCGGTGGTTCGGTCTACGCAGGCCTGGCCATCTACGACACGATGCAGTTCGTCAAGCCGGAAGTCTCGACATTGTGTACCGGCATGGCTGCCAGCATGGGTGCTTTCTTGTTGTCTTCGGGCGTCAAGGGCAAGCGCCTTGCCTTGCCTAACTCGCGCATCATGATTCATCAGCCTTCGGGCGGTGCGCGTGGTCAGGCTTCCGATATCCAGATTCAGGCCAAGGAAATCCTGAGTCTGCGTGAACGCTTGAACAAGATTCTGGCCGAGAACTGCGGCCAGCCTGTCGAGCGTATCGAGCTCGATACCGAGCGTGATAACTTCATGGCAGCTGAAGACGCTGTGGCCTATGGCCTGATCGACAAGGTGATGAATACGCGTGACGAATAATCATCCGTCCCAACAGGGATCGATCTGAAGCAGTACTATGGCTGTTCGGGGGCGGGACTTGTTCCCGTCCTTTTACCATCCTGAAGTGAAATTTAAATTTATGTCCGAAAAGAAATCGGCCGACGAGAAAGTTCTGCATTGCTCGTTTTGCAATAAAAGCCAGCATGAGGTCAAGAAACTGATCGCTGGACCTTCGTCGGTGTTCATCTGCGACGAATGTATTGATCTGTGTACCGATATCATTCGTGACGAAGCTGCGGGCGCCACTCCTGATGGTGAACGTAAAGAATTGCCCACCCCCCAGGAAATCAAAGAGTTTCTGGACGGTTATGTCATTGGCCAGGAGACGCCCAAGCGCACCTTGGCCGTAGCGGTATATAACCACTACAAACGGATTCGTGGCGGCAAGGCAGGCCGTGACGATGTGGAACTGTCCAAAAGTAATATTTTGCTGATCGGGCCTACCGGTTCGGGCAAAACGCTGTTGGCTCAAACGCTGGCCCGCATGCTGGATGTGCCTTTTGTGATGGCCGATGCGACCACCCTGACCGAAGCCGGTTACGTGGGTGAGGATGTCGAGAACATCGTTCAGAAGCTGCTGCAAAACTGCGATTACGATGTGGAAAAAGCGCAGCGTGCCATTATTTATATCGATGAAATCGACAAGATTTCCCGCAAGTCGGATAACCCGTCGATCACCCGCGACGTATCGGGTGAGGGCGTGCAACAGGCACTGCTCAAGCTGATCGAGGGTACCGTGGCTTCGGTGCCTCCACAAGGTGGTCGCAAACACCCGAACCAGGACTTTGTACAGGTCGACACCACCAATATCCTGTTTATCGTAGGCGGCGCCTTTGATGGCCTGGAAAAGGTGATTCGTGACCGTACAGAAAAATCCGGCATCGGTTTTTCCGCCTCGGTGAAAGCCAAATCCGAGCGTGGCGTAGGTGAGCTGTTTGCAGAGGCCGAGCCCGAGGATCTGATCAAATTCGGTCTGATTCCTGAGCTGGTAGGACGATTGCCTGTGGTCGCCACACTGGAAGAGCTGCACGAAGATGCCTTGATCCGCATTTTGACCGAGCCACGCAATGCCTTGGTCAAGCAGTTCCAGAAACTGCTGAGCATGGAAGGTGTGGAGCTGGAAGTTCAACCTGCCGCGCTACGTGCTGTGGCCCAGCGTGCCATCAAACGTCGTACAGGCGCCCGCGGCTTGCGCAGCATTGTCGAGCAAGCGCTGCTAGACACGATGTACGAGTTGCCGTCGCGCAAGGATGTCAGCAAAGTGGTGCTGACCGAGGACGCCGTTGCCGGAAAGAGTAAACCCGAATTGATTTTGGGTCGCACTTTGTCCGATAGTGAAGCCAGTGACACTGAGTCGCCCTTGAAGAACGCAGTAGCTTAGAGATATCTCCTTGTTTGTGCTCTGTCTGGCTCTGACCGGAAGGGCACAGGCAAGACCGGGCGACAGGCGAAGGTAAAGAGAAAAGAGTGGGTGTTCATGATGGCCACCAGACATAAAAATTTGTCTCTCTTTAACTCTGTGAAGTTCTGTTCTAATGTTCGTACGGCCTACTTGAAATATCAAAATTCGCCACAATCTGAGCTACAACAGGTTAAACCGTGAAAGGGAAGCCCAGGCTTCCCTTTTGCGTCTAAGGACATTTATAGGAAATGACTATGTCTGCGAGCCAGATTCTTTCTACGGAACCTATTGAGCTGCCGCTGCTTCCCTTGCGCGATGTAGTGGTGTTCCCTCACATGGTGATTCCGCTTTTTGTTGGTCGGCCTCGCTCGATAAAAGCCCTTGAGCTGGCGATGGAGTCCGGCAATAACATTATGTTGGTGGCGCAAAAGTCCGCAGGCAAGGACGATCCCGCTCCTGAGGATCTCTACGAAATTGCGTGTGCGGCCAGTATTTTGCAAATGCTCAAGTTGCCTGATGGCACCGTAAAAGTGCTGGTAGAGGGCTTGCAACGCGCTCGTATCACCCAGGTTCAGGATGCTGACACCCACTTTATGGCCTCGGTGGTTGAAGTGCCTGGCGATGCCGGTGATGCGGCTGAAACCGAAGCCTTGCGCCGCGCTGTGCTGGGTCAGTTCGAACAGTACGTCAAACTGAATAAAAAGATCCCTCAGGAAATTCTGACTTCCCTGACCGGGATTGATGATGCTGGCCGGCTGGCCGATACCATTGCTGCTCACTTGCCGTTGAAGCTGGAGCAAAAGCAGGGCATGCTGGAAACGCCCAAGGCCATGGAGCGTCTGGAAGGCTTGCTGTCGCAATTGGAAGGTGAAATCGACATTTTGCAGGTCGAAAAACGCATTCGCGGCCGTGTGAAAAAGCAGATGGAAAAGAGCCAGCGCGACTACTACCTGAACGAGCAGGTCAAGGCGATTCAGAAAGAGTTGGGCGAAGGCGAGGACGGTGCCGATGTCGAGGAACTGGAAAAGCGCATCGAGCAGGCTCAGCTAAGCAAAGAAGCGCTCAAGAAAGCTGAAGCTGAAATGAAGAAGCTCAAGCTGATGTCGCCCATGTCAGCTGAAGCCACGGTGGTGCGCAACTACATTGAAACGCTGGTTGGTCTGCCTTGGCGCAAAAAGAGCCGTATCAATAATTCCTTGAGCAATGCTCAGGAAGTATTGGATGCGGACCATTTTGGTCTGGAGAAAGTCAAAGAGCGGATTGTTGAGTACCTGGCAGTTCAGCAACGTGTGGACAAATTGAAGGCTCCGATCCTGTGTTTGGTTGGCCCTCCAGGCGTCGGTAAAACTTCGCTGGGTCAGTCCATTGCCAAGGCAACGAACCGCAAGTTCATTCGCATGGCTTTGGGTGGCGTACGTGACGAGGCCGAGATCCGTGGTCACCGTCGTACCTATATTGGCTCTATGCCCGGCAAGGTTGTTCAGAACATGAGCAAGGTGGGTGTACGTAATCCGCTGTTCTTGCTGGACGAGATCGATAAGATGGGCGCGGATTTCCGTGGCGATCCTTCCTCGGCATTGCTGGAAGTTCTGGACCCTGAACAAAACCACACCTTCCAGGATCACTACCTGGAAGTGGACTACGACTTGTCCGACGTGATGTTCGTGGCAACCAGTAACACCCTGAATATTCCACCGGCCTTGCTGGATCGTATGGAAGTGATTCGTCTGTCTGGCTACACCGAAGACGAAAAAGTACGCATTGCTTTTGATTACCTCTTGCCCAAGCTGATGAAGAACAACGGTGTGCGTGCTGGTGAGCTGGAAGTCACCGAAGATGCTGTACGCGACATCGTGCGTTACTACACGCGTGAGGCGGGTGTACGCTCGCTGGAGCGTGAAATCAGCAAGATCTGCCGCAAGGTGGTTCGCAAGCTGCTGGTGGCCAATCCACAGGCTGGTACGCGTGCTGCCCGTAACAAGGCCCTGACACAGGAAACTCTGGTGGTCAATTCGGAGAACCTGAACGAGTACCTGGGTGTGCGTCGCTACTCCTTCGGCCTGGCCGAGAAGGAGAACAAGATTGGACAGGTGACCGGCCTGGCATGGACCGAGGTGGGTGGCGATCTGCTGACCATTGAAGTGGCCGATATGCCCGGTAAAGGCAATGTGTTACGCACCGGTTCGATTGGCGATGTGATGAAAGAGTCCGTTGAGGCGGCCCGCACAGTGGTGCGTTCGCGTGCCCAGAAATGGGGCATCCCCAACACGGTGTTCGAGAAGCGCGACCTGCATGTGCACTTTCCTGAAGGCGCTACGCCCAAGGATGGTCCATCGGCTGGTATCGCCATCACCACGGCTATTGTGTCCAGTCTGACGGGTATTCCGGTTCGCTCTGATGTGGCCATGACGGGTGAAATCACCTTGCGCGGCGAAGTTTTGCCTATTGGCGGCTTGAAAGAGAAGCTGTTGGCAGCGCAGCGCGGTGGCATCAAAACGGTGATGATCCCGGAGGAAAACGTCAAAGACTTGGCCGACATTCCAGATAACGTGAAGAACACGCTGGAGATCATTCCAGTGCGTTGGATTGATCGTGTATTGGAAGTGGCCCTGCAAGACGCCGTCACGCCTCTGAGCGACGAAGAGGTGGCTCGCCTGGCTGCTGAGGCTTTGGCCGCCACTCGTGCCGCAGGCACGGGCTCGGAGTCCTTCAAGCACTAAGCATCAGCAGTAGTAAGCAAGCAGTGAAACAGGCTACCTTGAACCCAAGGTAGCCTGTTTGCATTTTGGTCAGACTGATCGTGGCTTTGAGGTTAGCCATGTTGACAGCAGTGGGAGCCAGATCTTTGGGCAATGATATGAGGAAGGTGAGGGTCGCAAGCTTGCGCGAGAGGTTTACGGCTGCTCAACTCTTGCTGTAGGCATGTAGGCATGTAGGCATGTGGGGGGGGCAGGTATGGCTGCCCCCACGATTGCAGCCATGACTGCAACTGCAGACATACCGTGATGGCCATAGTCAAAGCGCTTGTCGCCGTTAATCTGCTCAAACTTGTATAGCGGCATGCACTTTGACCAGTAAAAAAACCCCATGCACCAAACGGTATATGGGGTTTTTCTCTTATCAGGTGCACCAAGCTCATAAAACAGGCCTGATAGCCTAGAGAGACAAGGTTTAATGCAGCGGGCTGGTACGAATCAGGCCTACAGCAATACCTTCCAGGGACAGAGAGTCCGGGTCGGTAACAATGATGGGTTCAAAGTCCGCGTTCTCAGGTAAAAGGATGACCTGATTGCTGGAGCGCGACAGGCGCTTGACGGTGACATCATCACCAATGCGGACCACCACGATCTGCCCATTACGCGCTTCGCTAGCTTTTTTGACGGCCAGCAGATCGCCGTCAAAAATTCCGGCGTCTTTCATGCTCAGGCCGCGCACACGTAGCAGGTAATCAGGCGTTTGGGTGAACAGGGTAGGGGCAACACCAATTTCGCGCTCGATATGCTCAGTAGCCAGAATAGGGCTACCGGCAGCAACGCGGCCAATAATGGGCAGTAAGAGGGCGTCAGTCAGATTGGCCAATGGGCTGCTATTGGGCGCAGCATGGTCGCGTGTATCCGTGCCAAGCAGGCGTATGCCGCGCGAGGCACCGGCGGTTAGCTCGATCGCGCCTTTGCGGGCCAGAGCTTTCAAATGATCTTCGGCCGCATTGGCGGATTTGAAACCCAGCACTTGAGCAATTTCTGCGCGAGTGGGGGGGAAACCCGTCCGTTCGATTTCAGAACGGATAATGTCCAGCACTTGTTGCTGGCGTGCAGTGAGCTTGGCGGTCATAGTATTGTCTGCTGAATATATATACAGTAAAGATTGTGCGTTACAGTTGCCGTTTTTGCAAGCTTTGGGGACCTTAAAGGCTTAATTTTCGACCCTTCGAGGTCTGTTCAGGCAGATGGAGACCAGTCTTTGCGATCCTGCGTGTACAGCACGTGAGGGACAAGCTGGTGGCCCACAGGTACGCCAGGATGAGCAAAGGTGCCGGCTTGTTTTGTCATGCCCAGGCGTTGCATGACGGTTTGCGAAGGCCGGTTCAACTGAGCGGTGTACGCCACAATTTGCTCCAGGTCCAGTTCGTTAAAGGCAAAATCCATGCAGGCTCGGGCGGCTTCGGTGGCGTAGCCTTTGCCCCAGTATTCAGGCAGAAGACGCCAGAGCAGTTCTACGCAAGGCTGAAAGTAGAGCTCAGCAGTTGGGCGGTTCAAGCCGACCATACCGATGAAGGCCCCTTTTTCCTTCAGCTCCACAGCCCAGGGCCCCCAGCCATGTTCTTCGATCAGGCTTTGGCTGCGGTGGGCGATAGCATCGCTTTGTTCGCGGTCCAGGGTGGCCGGATAAAAGCGCAGCGCGTGGGGGTCGCTATTTAATCGGTAAAAGGGCTCGAGGTCGGTCGGTTTCCAGGGGCGCAGGATCAGGCGTTCGGTGTGCAGGGAAATAGCGTCTGTCATGGGGTACTCCAAGGTCCGCAACGACAACGCCCTTCCGAAGAAGGGCGTTGGAGGCGGTAAGGACGGCCAGCTTATTTCAGGACTTGAGCGATGGCTTTGGCCACGACATCAATGTTCTGGCTGTTGAGCGCAGCAACGCAGATACGGCCACTGCTGACGGCGTAAATGCCGTGTTCCTGGCGCAGGCGTTCTACTTGCTCGGCCGTCAGGCCGGAGTAGGAGAACATACCGCGCTGTTGCAGTACGAAGTCAAAGTTCTGGGTGGCACCATGTTCTTTCAGCTTGGCAACCAGTTGTGCACGCATGTCACGGATGCGATCACGCATGCCAGCCAGTTCGGTAGCCCAAGTCTGGAACAGCTCGGGTGAGCTCAGGACAGTGGCTACAACCTTGCCGCCGTGTGTTGGCGGGTTGGAATAGTTGGTGCGAATCACGCGCTTGACCTGGCTCAGCACGCGGGACGTTTCGTCCTTGCTGGACGTGACCAGTGTCAGGGCGCCTACGCGTTCGCCGTATAGCGAGAAGGATTTGGAGAAAGAAGAGCTGATGAACATGGACAGGCCCAGCTTGGCAAACAGGCGTACCACGCTGGCGTCTTCCTCCAGACCGGCACCAAAGCCTTGATAGGCGATGTCCAGGAAAGGAACCAGTTGACGCTCTTTGATCAGTTTGGCGATCTGGGCCCATTGTTCCATGCTGGGGTCCACGCCGGTGGGGTTGTGGCAGCACGCGTGCAAGACCACGATGGACTGGGCAGGCATGGCACGCAACGAAGCGATCATGCCCTCAAAGTTCAGGCCATGAGTGGTGGCATCGTAGTACGCGTAGGTGTTGACCTTGAAGCCGGCGCGCTCGAACAGAGCACGGTGGTTTTCCCAGCTTGGATCGCTGATGTAAACCTCGGACTGTGGCAGCAGTTGGTGCAGAAAGTCAGCACCGATTTTCAGTGCGCCGGTACCGCCCAGGGATTGCACCGTCAAGGCACGGCCTTCGGCAATAACGGGGGAGTCGGCGCCTAGCAACAGGGTTTGAGCACCCAGGTTGTAGGTATTGATACCTTCGATAGGCAGGTAGCTGCGTGCAGCGGCCTTGCTCATCAAGGCGTCTTCAGCTTGTTGAACAGCCTGCAAAATCGGGATACGCCCTTGATCGTCGTAATAAACACCGACTCCCAAATTAACTTTGCCGTTGCGTTCGTCGGCATTGTATTGTTCATTCAAACCCAAAATAGGGTCGCGTGGAGCCAGTTCGACGGTTTCGAAGAGCGATGTCATGATGATATGGGGGCGTTAGCGCAGAAAGGTAGAAAAACAAAGCATTAGTGTGATAATACGGGCTTACCCTAAAGTGTGTCTAGCATGAAATTTGAGCCTGCCTTTCAAGAGTTTCCAGGGAGTTCCTTCAAGCTTTTCCAACCTTATTTGCCTGCTGGTGACCAGCCAGCGGCAATTGAGCAGTTGGTCGAGGGGATTGATGACGGCTTGATGTACCAGACCCTGTTGGGGGTAACGGGCTCGGGCAAGACCTATACCATGGCGAACATTATTGCTCGGACAGGGCGTCCGGCCATTGTTCTGGCACCCAATAAAACCCTGGCCGCGCAACTGTACGCAGAGATGCGCGAGTTCT
This sequence comes from Alcaligenes aquatilis, assembly GCF_003076515.1. Classification (NCBI taxonomy): domain Bacteria; kingdom Pseudomonadati; phylum Pseudomonadota; class Betaproteobacteria; order Burkholderiales; family Alcaligenaceae; genus Alcaligenes; species Alcaligenes aquatilis. The sequence continues at coordinate 733,240 of NZ_CP022390.1, forward strand.
TCCCACGCAATGCCGTGGAATACTTCGTCTCTTATTACGATTACTACCAGCCCGAGGCCTATGTGCCATCGCGCGATCTGTTTATTGAAAAAGACTCGTCCATCAATGAACACATCGAGCAGATGCGTTTGTCGGCCACCAAAAGCCTGTTGGAGCGACCGGACACCATTATTGTGGGCACGGTCTCTTGCATCTACGGTATTGGTAATCCTGGCGACTACCATGCGATGGTGCTGACGCTACGCAAGGGCGACCGAATCGCTCGGCAGGAGCTGCTGGCCCGACTGGTTGCCATGCAGTACGAGCGCAACGACCTGGACTTCCAGCGTGGTGTGTTTCGGGCCCGTGGCGAAGTGGTCGATATTTTCCCGGCGGAAAATGCCGAGCTGGCCTTGCGGGTCAGTCTGTTTGATGACGAACTGGAAGAGCTGGAACTGTTTGATCCGCTAACTGGCAAAGTGGTGCAGAAGCTGAACCGTTTTACTGTGTTCCCCAGTTCGCACTATGTGACCCCCCGTGAAACGGTGTTGCGGGCAATTGAAACCATCAAGCTGGAACTGCGTGAGCGTCTGGAATTTTTGACGCGGGAAGGGCATTTGGTCGAGGCCCAACGCCTGGAACAGCGCACTCGTTTTGATCTGGAAATGCTGCAGGAGCTGGGTTTTTGCAAAGGCATCGAGAACTACTCCCGCCACTTGTCAGGGGCGGCGCCCGGCGATCCGCCACCAACGCTGATTGATTACCTGCCGCGTAACTCCCTGATGTTTATTGATGAAAGCCACGTCACGATCGGGCAGTTGGGAGCGATGTACCGTGGTGACCGCTCGCGTAAAGAAACGCTGGTGCAATTCGGTTTCCGCCTGCCGTCGGCCATGGATAACCGGCCCTTGAAGCTGGAAGAGTTCGAGCGTCGCATGCCGCAAACCGTGTTCGTGTCGGCCACACCGGCTGCTTACGAGCAAGAACATGCCGACAACGTGGTCGAGCAAGTGGTGCGGCCTACCGGCCTGGTGGATCCCGAAATTGAAGTTCGTCCTGCCACCACCCAAGTCGATGATTTGCTGGGTGAAATCAAGTTGCGTACGGCGCAGCAAGATCGTGTGCTGGTGACAACGCTTACCAAGCGTATGTCCGAAGACTTGACGGATTACTTGTCCGAGAATGGCATCCGGGTGCGTTACTTGCATTCGGACATTGATACCGTGGAACGGGCCGAGATTATCCGTGATTTGCGCTTGGGCGTATTCGATGTGCTGGTCGGGATCAACTTGTTGCGCGAGGGCCTGGACTTGCCTGAAGTGTCTTTGGTGGCCATTCTCGATGCGGACAAGGAAGGCTTCCTGCGCTCCGAGCGCAGCCTGATTCAAACCATAGGTCGGGCAGCGCGTAATCTGAACGGTAAGGCCATTTTGTATGCCGACAGAATGACAGACTCCATGCGTCGCGCTATCGAGGAAACCGAGCGTCGTCGTGCCAAGCAGATCGCCTTTAACGAAGAGCATGGCATTACGCCGCGCGGCGTGAACAAGGCGGTACGCGAATTGATTGACGGCGTTGTGGCTTCGGATCCTACCGCCAGCTTGCGCGAGGACGTGCCAGAAGCCTTGATTCGCGACGAGAAGGCGGCAGCACGTGAGATCAAGCGTCTGGAAAAAGAGATGATGGATCACGCCCGTAACCTGGAGTTCGAACAAGCTGCGGCTGCGCGCGACAAGTTGCAAAGGCTCAAGGCCAAGTTGCTGATGGCGTGACGGCCCTTGGCCTAATGGCATCAGGCAAGGGCTTGCCCCTTGCAGTGTGCCTTGGGCAGGAGCGCAAACCTTCGCTTGGACCAGATGGGGCGTGTGTGTGTCGGTATCAGGCTTAACCCCTTCCTGGGAACGTGGAGCTTTTTCATCTTTGCTTGTTGCTGTTGTGTATTCGCAACTAGGATTGGACGAAAAGACAGTAAAAGCACGGTTCCGCTACCGGCTTTCATCGCTCAGGTGTATTGCTTGATTTATCTCATCTCGCGAAGGCGCAGTATCCGCTAAGCAAAGGGTGCCGCGCCTTTGGTTTATTCCAAACTTCAAGCACCGGCGTACTGTTCTTATTTGCAGCCCCCAAACGATCCGGGTTTGCTGTTTCCAAGGCCGTATCGGAGACCTGTTTTAGGCCCTTGCTCCGTCTTGCCTTATTTGGGGTTTTCCCGCAGACTTTGACGCATTATGAGTAAGGTTCTGTTTGTCTGTACAGGGAATATTTGCCGCTCCCCCAGCGCCGAAGGTGTCTTGCGCCAACTGGTTGACCAAGCCAGTTTGTCGGAGGCTATTTTGGTGGACTCAGCCGCCACGCATGGCTTTCATGTTGGCGAGCATCCTGACACACGCGCACAGATAGCCGCTCGTAAACGCGGTTATGACATCTCTACCTATCAGGCCCGACAGGTCCAGCGCGAGGACTTTCGCAACTTCGACCTTATCTTGAGCATGGACTGGGAAAATCACGCTGCCTTGCAGCAAATGTGTCCTCCCATGTACCGTCACAAGCTCATGTTGCTGATGCGTTTTGCCACTGATTACGAAGCGGCTACCGTGCCTGATCCTTATTATGGTGGCCAGGATGGCTTCAATAAGGTCATGGACTATATTGAGGATGCCTGCCAGGGCGTATTCGAGTTGGTTCGCAAGCGCGTACCCAATTACCGTGCTGCCTGAGCGACTAAAATAACACTGCAGTATAAGTGTAAAAACACACGCTCAAGCACGGTAGTTTCCCCTGTATTTGCTATACTGGACCAAATTGGTCGGATTTGCCCTTGGCAATCCGGCCGCTTTCGCCTTTGGCAAGGAAACTATCATGCGTTTGACGACAAAAGGGCGTTTCGCCGTAACCGCGATGATCGATCTTGCGCTGCGCCAGCAAAGTGGACCGGTGACGCTCGCAGGCATCAGCCAGCGACAGGGTATCTCGCTCTCCTATCTTGAACAGTTATTTGGCAAGTTGCGCCGCCATGAACTGGTCGATAGTGTGCGGGGTCCGGGTGGTGGCTATACGCTTGCGCGTCTGGCCCGCCACATCACCGTTGCTGACATTGTGTTTGCGGTCGATGAGCCCGTTGATGCTACCCAGTGTGGTGGCAAGGGTAATTGCAAGCAGGGCACAAATGGGCAGAAAGGCGAGTGCATGACTCACGAGCTTTGGGCGACGCTTAGTCGTAAAATGGTCGATTATCTGGACTCTGTCTCGCTACAGGACTTGGTTGATCAGCAGCGCCTGCGTCAGCTCAAGTTGGCCGCTCAGGAAGCCGGTCAGCCAGAAGAATGTACTTTGTAGTGGGCAGTCGCCGCTACTGACTCCGGAGTTTTGTATGAGTCGCGCTCAGCGTATTTATATGGATTATGCCGCCACCACACCGGTAGACCCGCGTGTGGCCGACAGCATGATTCCCTGGTTGACGGAACGATTTGGCAATCCCGCCTCCAGCAGCCATCCTTATGGATGGGATGCGGAAGAAGCCGTGGATCAGGCGCGTCGTCAGGTTGCCTCCCTGGTCGGGGCAGAGCCGCGAGAAATCGTCTGGACTTCCGGTGCGACCGAAGCCATCAATCTGGCCTTGAAGGGTGCCGCACAGTTTTATCAGTCCAAGGGCCGCCATATTATTACCGTCCGTACGGAGCACAAGGCCGTGATCGACACCTGTCTGGCCTTGCAGGACGAAGGGTTTGAAGTCACCTTTCTGGATGTCCTGCCCAGTGGTCTGATTGATCCGCAGGCGTTTGAACAAGCCATTCGTCCCGATACCATCCTGGCCTCGGTCATGCTGGTGAATAACGAAATTGGTGTGATTCAGGATGTGCAGGCTTTGGGTGCAATTTGCCGTAAGCACAAGGTGCTGTTCCATGTGGACGCCGCCCAGGCTACCGGCAAGGTGGCGATCAATCTGCAGGAATGGCCGGTGGATTTGATGTCCATGTCGGCCCACAAGACCTACGGTCCCAAAGGGATAGGTGCCTTGTATATCCGCCGTAAACCGGCGGTGCGTCTGAAAGCGCAGATTCATGGTGGTGGTCACGAGCGCGGCTTTCGTTCCGGCACCTTGGCCACACATCAGATCGTGGGCATGGGACGTGCGTTTGAGTTGGCCGCCCAGGAAATGGATACAGACAATCAGCGCATCACCGCGCTGCGTGATCGGCTGTGGGCTGGTTTGCAGCAGATCCCAGATTTGTACCTGAACGGCACCTTCGATGAGCGTGTGCCACATAACCTGAACATCAGTGTGGATCACATCGAGGGTGAAGCCCTGATGATGGCCCTGACTGATTTGGCCGTGTCCAGTGGCTCGGCCTGTACGTCGGCCAGTTTGGAACCGTCTTATGTATTGACGGCCCTGGGTCGTAGCGATCAGTTGGCACACAGTTCCTTGCGTTTGAGTCTGGGCCGTTTCACGACCGAGCAGGACATTGATGACACGATTGCCGCCATCGGTCGTGTGGTTGAACAATTGCGGGCCATCTCTCCTTTATGGAGCGAGTCCGCTTCGGAGCCGTTCACGCAATGAGATATAGTGACGCTGTCATGGAGCATTTTCTGCGCCCGCGTCATGTGGGTGTCATGAACAGCAGTGATGCTGACGTAGGCACGGGGGAGGCAGGAAGCTACCAAACCGGGGCCTTGATTCGTATCCAGCTCAAGGTATCGGAGCAGGGTCAGATTCAGGAGAGCTGTTTCAAGGCTTATGGCTGTGGCTGTACCATCGCAGCTGCTTCATTTGCGGCGCAATGGCTGCAAGATCGCAGTCTGGAGCAAGCGGCCCAGTTCTCGTCCACGGATGTGCAGCAAGCATTGGAATTGCCACCGGTCAAAGTGCATTGTGCTTTGTTGGTCCAGGAGGCGGTTCAGGCTGCCGTTGCCTCGGTACAGAACAAAGGCGCGTTTTAGTTGTCCAAGCCTGAAGGCTGAATCCCCTTCAGGTTTATAGAAAGGAAAAGATTATGTCTATTTCTCTTACTCAGCCCGCCGCAGAACATATCCAGCGTCATTTGAAAAAACGCGGGGGCGGTTTGGGGCTACGTTTGGGTGTACGTCTGACCGGTTGCTCGGGTCTGGCCTACAAGCTGGATTTTGTTGATGAGCCGGTTCAAGGCGATCAACTGTTTGAAGAGCACGGCGTTAAACTGTTTGTTGATCCCAAGAGCCTGCCCTTTATTGATGGCACGCGTCTGGATTATGGCCGCGATGGCCTCAATGAAGGTTTTAAATTCATCAATCCAAACGAGAAAGCCTCCTGCGGGTGTGGCGAATCGTTTACCGTGTAGGAACTCATGTCATTACGTTTCGGTTTGGCGGCCAATCAGTTGCACCATGATTCGGCAGATGCGGCTTTGTTTCAGTGGTTGCGGCGCTCAGCCAGCGGTATTCGCGAGTTGGAAGTTGAGCTTTATACGGTGGGTCGTACCTGTAATGCTATCGAGCGTTCGGGCCTGCTGGAAGGCTATGGCGGCCTGGTTCGCTATCCCTATGGTCGTGATGGCGGCTTGATGAAGCTGGTTGCCCGGGTCACACAAAGCCCGGATGGCACTCCGCCTTTTGATGGCGCCATTTATCTGATTGACCCGGTAGACCCATCTTCCATTTTCCCGGAAGCATTGGCGCTTAAGCGTCAGTGCATTACGCATGGTCGTCCTTTTATTTCGACCCTGATGGGGGCGATTGAATGGATTGAAGTGGAGCGAGTCAGTCGTGGCCTGTGGCCCGACTCCAGCTGCAAACGTATTTTTGACTTCCCCAACCAAACTCTGGCCTTGATCGCGCACGATGCACTCAAGGACAAGATGGTTGAGTTCGCTGACAAGCATTTCGACCTGCTGTCCCGTTTTGGCCAACGCGTGGGAACAGGGACGACCAGTCGCTTGTTGAACGAGCTGGCTTGGTCCAAAGGCTGGCCCAAGGAAACCCCCTGGATTCAGTCTTATCTAAGCGGTCCTTTGGGCGGCGATGCGCAAATTGCCGAGCTGGTACTGGAAAACCGTTGCCAGCGTGTGATCTTCTTCGAGGACCCGCACGTCGCACGTCAGCACGAGGCAGACATTCAGTTGCTGGAACGCGCGGTGCGTGTGGTGGCAGATAAGGCTTCGTGTTTCTCCTCGCCCGAAGTGGCCCATAAATGGGCACAGGCGGTGATGCGTTTGCCGGTGGATTGATTGTGCAGGGATGGACGTACAGGCCTTGCAAGGTTTATTTAAAAACCTTGTGGTGGCAGTAAAAAAGGACGCTTAAAAGCGTCCTTTTTTGTTTCACATGAGGTTCGCTGGGCCAGTTTCCCTGACTGTACGAACATCCCTGGCAGGGCCTTGATCAATGACACGGGAAAGGTCTGCTTGATCCGTGGGCGGGGCTTCTCTAGACTACGATCGTGATTTGCAAGCACCGCAACACAATGTCGTTCAGTCAATAGGGTAGTGTGGAGATACCGGAGGCAGGCTTGAATCGTCGCATGATCTTGAATGCTATGGGTGCGGGTATGCTTGCCCGGCTTGGAGGTGCTGTTTCCTCACTAGGTGCTGCATTTATTACGGCGTCGGCACACACGCAGCAGCTCGATGACTTCCCTTCGGGGCCCGTGCGCATTGTTGTTCCGGTGAATCCGGGTGGCAACGCCGATCGCATTGCGCGAATGCTGGCGCAAAGCCTTGCCGAATTGTGGCAACAAACAGTGATTGTGGACAATGTGCCCGGCGCGCACACCAGTCTTGGTGTCAACCGGGTCGTTCGCGCGGCACCGACCGGCCACACGTTGTTGTCCAGTGGTGACCAGCTCGCGATCAATGCTGCCCTTGGCCGCAAACTACCTTATAGCCCGACCGATGTTCGTGGCGTAACTCGTACCATTGTTAATTCGCAGGTGTTGGTAGTTCGCCCAGGCTTGGGTGTCAGCCATTTTGATGAGTACGTGACGCTGCTTAAACAGCGACCTGGCGAAGTATCCGCCGCGCTGCCGATTGGCTATGGCAGTATCTATCATCTGGCTGTCGAGATGCTTAATCAGCGTTTGGGTACGCAAACCAATAACATCCCCTACGCGGGAGGGGCGCCGGCTGTTTTGGACATATTAGGCGGGCATGTAGATGCGGCGCTTATTGATATCTCTGGGACAACCCAGAACATTCAGAAGCGTGAGCTCATTCCTCTGGCGGTGACGTCGCTGGAGCGTTCGAAGGTTTTGCCGGATGTTCCCACTTTTCATGAGTTGGGTGTATCTGATTTCGTGATCGAAAGTTGGCAGGGCATCTTTGTGCCACGTGCCACGCCCGATGAGGTCGTCGCTGTGCTGAATCGCGATATTACGGCTGTACTTGATTCCCGCGAGTTTGCTGCTCCTCTGGAGGAACTGGGCTTTGTGATCGCCCCTGGATCGGCTGAGTCGCTGGATCAGATTGTGGCGCGTGATATTGCTTTGTTTCGTGACGTAGCGGCCGTTGCTGGTATCAAACCTGAGTGATGTCTGCCCTTACGGGCTTGGGGCTGGCTAATGCGGCGATGGGAGTGAGGGGCGGTTCCCGAACAGGCAGAATAGCTGCGTATGTGCGTATGTGCGTATGTGCGTATGTGCGTATGGGGGCGACGATGCATAAAGAAAAACGCGCGGTCAAGGCCGCGCGTTTTTCTGTCTTGAGACTGTGATTAGTCTTCGCGACGCAGGTGCGGGAACAGGATCACGTCACGGATAGCAGGGCTATCGGTCAGCAACATGACCAGACGGTCGATCCCGATACCGCAGCCGCCTGTAGGAGGCATGCCGTATTCCAGAGCGCGGATGTAGTCAGCGTCGTAGAACATGGCTTCTTCGTCGCCAGCATCCTTGGCCTGAACCTGAGCCTGGAAGCGAGCGGCCTGGTCTTCTGGGTCGTTCAGCTCCGAGAAGCCATTGGCGATCTCGCGGCCCGTGATGAACAGCTCAAAGCGCTCGGTAATGCCTTCCTGGGTGTCCGAGGCACGTGCCAGCGGCGACACTTCTACGGGGTAGTCCACGATGAAAGTGGGGTGCCACAGCTTGGATTCGGCTGTTTCTTCAAATAGAGCCAGTTGCAAGGCACCCAGGCCGGCATCACGCAGCGGGGGCGAGTTCACGTCCACTTTCAGGCGAGCCAGCTCAGTACGCAGGAACTGGATGTCTTCCAGTTGTTCGATCTGGTAGGAAGGCGCGTACTTCATGATGGCGCCGGTAATGGTCAGGCGATCAAAAGGCAGGCTCAGATCCAGCTCGCGTTCCTGGTATTGCAGGGTGGCGGTACCACGGGCGCTGATCGCGGCTTCGCGTATCAGGTTTTCGGTGAAGTCCATCAGCCACTGGTAATCCGTGTAGGCCGCGTAGAACTCCATCATGGTGAATTCGGGGTTGTGACGAGGGCTGACGCCTTCGTTACGGAAGTTGCGGTTGATCTCGAACACGCGCTCGAAACCGCCCACGATCAAACGCTTCAGGTACAGCTCGGGAGCAATACGCAGGTACATTTCCATGTCCAGCGCATTGTGGTGGGTCACAAAGGGTTTGGCCGATGCGCCACCCGGAATGGGGTGCAGCATCGGGGTTTCCACTTCCAGGAAATCGGCCTGGGCCATGTGCTGACGCAGGCTGCTCATGACCTTGCTGCGGGCCAGGAAGGTTTGACGGGTGTCTTCACCCATGATCAGGTCGACGTAGCGCTGACGGTACTTCAATTCCTGGTCGGCCAGACCGTGGAATTTGTCGGGCAGGGGACGTAGGGACTTGGCCAGCAGGCGCACGCTGGAGGCGTGCACGGATAGTTCGCCCTTATTGGTTTTGAAGACGGTGCCTTCCACGGCCAGGATGTCACCGATATCCCAACCCTTGAATTGCGCATAGTTCTCTTCACCCAGTGCGGCTTTGTCCAGATAGATCTGGATACGGCCGGAGGCATCTTGCAGCGTGGCAAAGCTGGCTTTGCCCATGACACGCTTGAGCATCATGCGGCCAGCCACTTTCACGACTTTATGGCTTGCAGCCAGCGCCTCTTTGTCCTGCTCGCCGTATTGCTTGTGCAGCTCGGCAGCGTGGGCATCAGGGCGAAAATCGTTGGGGTAGGCGATGCCATTTTCGCGCAGGCGGTCCAGCTTGGAGCGACGCTCGGCAATCAGGCGGTTTTCGTCTACGACGGGTGCGGAAGTGTCTAGCGATTCAGTCATTGTGTCAGTACTTATTCGTAGTGGCGGATGTCGTCCAGGACGTGCTGGCCAAACTCCGGGCTGTTCAGGTGGCGCAAAATTCGCTCTGCGGTATCGTCCGGGCTGCTTAGCTGGCCTTGCTGATGCAGGTCTATAAAGCGGCTCAGGTTCGGGAACTGATCGCGGGACTGGCTACGGATATGGCCTTGCATATCGGTATCGACCACGCCCGGAGCCAGAGAGCAAACGGCCAGCTCGGGATTTTCCAGTTTCAGGGTTTGCGTATAGAAATCCAGTGCTGCCTTGCTGGAGCCATACACGGCCCAGCCCGAAACGGGCTTGCGGCCAGCACCCGAGGAGATATTGAGCACCTGGCGCTGGGCATCCTTGGGGGCGCCTTGCAAAAAGGCGGCGGTCAGGCTCATGACACTGGCGACATTCAATTGCAGCGCCTGTGCAATAGCCTGGGCATCGAGCAGGTGGCTGGCCTGCCCAACGGGATCAACCGTGCCTGCATTATTAATGAGGACGTAGCGTTGAGCCTGTGTCTGGCTGATCAAGGCTTGCAGGGCCTTGGCAGCCTCTTGTGCGCCTTCCGCGCTGGCCAGATCCACTTGCAGATGCTGATGAGCCCCTTGGGGCGCATCCAGTTGCAGTTCGCTGCGGGCCAGAGTGATCAACTGATGGCCAGCAGCCAGCGCCTGACGCGCCAGGGACAAGCCCAGACCGCGAGAGGCACCGCTTAGAACAGTCAGCGTGGAAGTGTGCATATTAAACCCCTTGTTTCAGGCTGGCTTGAATAAAGGCATCCAGGTCGCCATCCAGAATCTTCTGGGTATTGGAGCTTTCGTAGTTGGTACGCAAGTCCTTGATGCGGCTTTGGTCCAGCACGTAGGAACGGATCTGGTGGCCCCAACCCACATCGCTCTTGGAGTCTTCCAGCTTTTGCTGCTCGGCCATGCGGTTGCGCATTTCCAGCTCGTACAGACGCGATTTCAGCATCTGCATGGCTTCAGCACGGTTACGGTGCTGCGAGCGGTCGTTCTGACACTGCACCACAATGCCGCTGGGTTCGTGCGTAATACGAACGGCCGAGTCGGTTTTGTTAATGTGCTGACCTCCCGCACCACTGGCACGGTAGGTGTCGATACGCAAGTCGGCCGGATTGATTTCCACTTCAAAGGAATCATCGATTTCCGGGTAGACGAATACGCTGGTGAACGAGGTGTGACGGCCGTTGGACGAGTCGAAAGGGCTTTTGCGAACCAGACGATGCACGCCGGTTTCAGTGCGCAAAAAGCCGTAGGCGTAATCGCCTTCAATCTTGATGGTGGCCGATTTGATACCGGCAACGTCACCGTCAGACTGTTCCAGGATTTCAGCCTTGAAGCCTTTGTGTTCGGCATAGCGCACATACATGCGCAGCAGCATGGAGGCCCAGTCCTGGGCTTCGGTACCACCCGCACCGGCCTGAATATCCATAAAGCAATTGAGCGGATCGGCAGGGTTGGAGAACATGCGGCGAAATTCCAGCTCTTCGATGCGGCTGGCCATGGCGGCACAATCTTCCTCGATGGCGGCGATGGTGGCATCGTCATCGTCCATCGCGGCAAGCTCAAACAGATCCTGTGAATCTTTCAAGCCCGTGTGCAAGGCGTCCAGCACATGCACCACGTTTTCCAGACTTTTCTTTTCGCGGCCCAGATCCTGGGCGTGTTGAGGGTCGTTCCAGACGTTGGGGTCCTCGAGTTCGGCATTGACTACGTGCAAACGATGCGCTTTGTCATCGTAGTCAAAGATACCTCCGTAAGGCATTTTCCCGCTCCGAATAATCGGCAAGGCGGGCTTCCAGTTGATTAAGTCGTTCCGATTCCATGATTCAGCGGCTTTCCTATATTTGAGGTGCCATCCGCGCCAGCCAGCAGGGCGGCGCGCGGCAAACTTCCGATTTTACCCTTATCGGAGGTCTATGGCACGTATTGGCCGCTCAGGAACTGGACATTGTGCAAGCAGCGGTGCGATAGGTGGACGCAGATTGATAGGAAGGTCGGTGTGAGAGGGTGGGTACAGTGGGGGCAGAGGGTTCAGCAAGATCGCTATCCAGGCTGAAATGGGCCACCACCTGGGCCAGAAACGTCGTTTGTTCCAACTGCTCCTGGGCCGTGTGGGCACTGTGTTCAAGCAGTTGGCGGTTGGACTGACCTTGCTGGTCCAGACGCGTCATGACCTGGTTTACGTATTCGATATGTGTCGCCTGATCCTGAGAGGCCTGGGCAATATCGGCCACAATACTGCGCATTTCATTGACTTTGTCTTGTGTGCTGGCCATGACCTGCGCCATGCCGCGCGCGGCCACCGAGCTTTGTTCGGTTTGTTCGACCGAGCTGGAAATTAAGGTGGAAACCTGTTGCAAGGCATCGGTGGAGCGCAAAGCCAAATTACGCACTTCAGCGGCAACCACCGCAAAGCCATGACCGTGCACACCCGCTCGGGCGGCTTCCACGGCAGCATTCAGGGCCAGAATATTGGTCTGGAAGGCAATGCTGCGGATCAGCTTGGTGATCTCGCTCATTTTGTGTGAGCTGTCGGCAATGGCGTTGATGGTATCGAGCAAGTTTTGGGCGGCCTGGTTGCCCTGTGCGACCTGACTGGACGTGTCTTGAGCCAGTTGGTCGGCCGTTCGGGCCTGTTTGGCGTTCTGTCTGACGGTATCGGCCAGTTGATTCATGGTTTTGACCGTCTGGTTCAGCTCAGTGGACTGCTCTAGAATTTGTTCGCCCAGGTTATGGCTTGCCGACACAATTGCTGTTGAGCCATCGCGGATCAGGCCAGTTTGTTCACGGATCTGATGTACGACGGTTTGCACGCCCTGCCCAATTCCGTTCAGGGCGCTTAACAAGGTGCCGAACTCGTCGTGACGACGGACGTTGAGCTGGGCGTTGAGTTTACCCTTGGCCAGTTCCTTGGCCAGATTTGCGCCTTGATCCAGGGGTTGTTTGATGGAGCGATAGAGCAAGCGCAGGGCCGCTGAGCTGGCGATGAAAAACAGAGCCAGAGCGGCCAGTGCCAGGCTGAAAGCACGATCGCTGCTGCGGCCAGCCAGATCCAGAGAACGGTCCAGGCGTTCGCTGAATTGATGCTCGAATTCATCCAGTGTGTGTGTGATTTGGGCGGAGGCTTGAATGTATTGCTGGCTGAACACCAGCACTTTGGCCATCAAGGCATTGGGCAAGGCAATGCGGATCGTGCCGTTGTCATCTTCAAACTGGCCACTGGCCGTTTGAATCGCCTCGGACTGAACCTGACTAAGGGCCAGGGTCTGTTCATAGGCAGAGCGCAGCAAATCCTGCTCAGCCGGCTCCAGCTCCAGATCCCTGAAACGGTCCAGCATTGCTAAGGTGACCCCTTCCTGATCGGCTTGGGCACCGGTAAACACCGCCAGCAGACGGCGGAAGTTATCCTGAAATTCAATTTGCTCGCTGGAGACAAAGGCGATGGCCTGACGGCTGAGCAATTCGCTGATGCGTTTGAAGTCTTTGCTAAGCGCCGTGGTGTCGTGGCGCTGGGCTTCCAGGTGCTTGCGTTGTTCGATGCTGTTGCTCAGGTGCTGCAGGGCAATCAGCATCAGGACTAAAAACAGGCTCAGGGTTGCAAAGTAGGCGATAAAGCCGGTTTTGAGCGTCAGTAGTTTTTTCAAGGCGACTCCCACAAAGAGTGGGGTGCACCCAAGCGCTGATGGCTCTTGTCGCACCCCTGTCAGGCGCACCTATCTTTGCATCTGATTGTGACAGGGGTGTGGCGCTATGTCTTAACGACGGTGGGGGGGGCGGCGAGGGGCAGAGGTCGGGGCGCCAACACGCTTGGGCAAGTGGCGGAAAATGATGCGACCTTTGCTCAGGTCGTAGGGCGACATTTCCAGGGTGACGCTGTCGCCAGCCAGAATACGGATGTGGTGCTTGCGCATTTTGCCGCCCGTGTAGGCGATAACGGCGTGACCGTTGTCCAGGGTGACACGAAAGCGTGAGTCAGGCAGGATTTCGGTGACGGAACCTTGCATTTCAAGTAGCTCTTCTTTGGCCATAAATCGGGACTCCTTTAAAAATAATGATTCCCGTCAGGCCCTGCTGGGCGGGACGGGGACGGGCGTAGCAACCAGGCAGACCGACAAACCGTACAAACGGTGTCTGGTGTCCAGCCTTGCACTAGGCCCATGAAAATTGAGGTGAATCTGTGTCTGTCAGAACGGTTGGGTTCCAGACAGGGTCGGGTTGATCAAATTGAAAACACGCCCGCCGTTCGTGGGAAGAACCGGCCAGGGCAGACAGGGTCTGCCTACCTGAAAAACGGGCAAAAACACGAATACTTGCCAGAAACGTAGACCTGCATAACGACGCGCGGGACAGTCCCTTGCGGTTAAGAGTGCTGGTTGTGGTGCCAAGTAATGCACTTGGGGCGCTTGATCGGGTCAAGCTTTATTCCCAAAAGTGGGGGTGTTTCAAGGTCGATTTACCCTGGGTAGCTGCATCTGATGTTGTCAAAGCCAGACGAGCGTGGATGGGATGGGCCAATAAAACTCAATCAGCGCCATGACGTGACAATTGTATGATTATAAATAATATTTATGGATTGGTCAAAGATTGACCAGCCTGCATGGTCACAAGCAGGCAGGTAAAGGCGTAGAGGGCAGGGCATGCTTGCCTATATACTAGCCCCATCGTAGCGGCGCCGTGTTGACCTGAGCAGGGATCACACGCGCCGTTGCCGTTTTTTAGGACATGTTGTGAGCACTCAGAAACTGACCCCTGGCACGACGGCTTTACTGGTTTTACCTACGATTTTGTGGGCCAGTAACGCCATCGTCGGACGCTTGATTCATGATCAGGTGCCGCCTATTACCCTGAATTTTTTTCGTTGGTTGGTGGCGTTCACCATCTTGCTTTTTGTGGGACGGCAAGTGCTGCGACGCGGCAGCAATTTGTGGGCCAACTGGAAACGCTACTCCATTTTGGGTTTGCTGGGCATAGGGATCTATAACGCTTTGCAATATCTGGCACTGCAAAGTTCCTCCCCCATTAACGTGACGCTGGTCAATGCCAGCTTGCCGTTCTGGATGCTGGTGATCGGCCGCCTGTTTTTCAAATCTACAGTCAATGGGCGGCAACTGGTCGGTGGTTTGATGTCTTTGCTGGGTGTGGTTCTGGTATTGACTCGCGCGGATTGGCAAGAGCTGATGGCCTTCCGTTTTGTGCCGGGCGATGTCTATATGGTGATCGCCACCATTGCCTGGGCGATCTATAGCTGGATGCTCAGTACGCGTCGCCATGAGGGTGTCATCGCACAGACATGGGCCACCGTCGTGATGGCGCAGGTGTTTTTTGGCTTGATCTGGTCCGGTGCATTTGCCGCCATGGAGTGGACATTCACGGACTGGCATATCGATTGGTCTTGGGGCTTACTGCTGGCTATTTTGTATGTGGGCACCGGTCCCGCCTTGATTGCCTTGCGCTGCTGGGGGGTGGCTGTCCAACGAGTCGGTGCCGCAACCGCCGGTTTTTTCGTGAACCTGATGCCGGTATTTGCGGCCTTGATGTCCGTTTTTATTCTGGGCGATACCCCCAAGCTTTACCACGGCGCGGCGTTCCTTCTGATTGTGGGCGGAATTTATGTATCGTCACGTAAAAGCTAAGGCCTGAGAGCACCTGGTATTGGGGGGCTCCAGCGAAAAAAGGACGCCCGGTAGAGCGTCCTTTTTTACTTTGTAGGCTCGGGATCAAGTTCTTGAACGTGCCAGCAGAGGGTTACTTGCCATTACCCATGCGGCGGAAAATCGTCGCGACCAAAGGACCGGAAATATTGTGCCAGACACTGAAAATGGCGCTGGGCACGGCGGCCAGAGGCGAGAAGTGGGCACTGGCTAGAGCTACGCCTAGACCGGAATTTTGCATGCCTACTTCAATTGCCAGGGTTTTGCGTTGTGGCAACGGCATGCCGCTCAGGCGGGCCAATACATAGCCCAGTATGTAGCCTAGGGTGTTATGCACGACAACGACCGAAAATACCAGCAGGCCGCTGGTCGCAATCTTGGCCTGGTTGCCGGCTACAACCGCAGCTACGATAGCCACAATTGCCACGACAGAGACCAGGGGCAGAGCAGCCACGCCCGCTTTGATTTTTTCGCCCAGCAGGGACTGCACAATAACACCCAGGGCAATGGGCAGAATCACGACCTGAACAATGGACCAGAACATGGCCGAGGCGCTGACCTCCAGCCATTGGCTGGCCAGCATGTAAATCAGGGCGGGGGTGACGATAGGCGCCAGCAAAGTGGAGACCGAGGTAATGGCAACCGACAGGGCCAGGTCACCACGTGCCAGGAAGGTCATTACGTTAGATGAGGTCCCGCCAGGGCAGCAGCCAACCAGAATGACGCCAATCGCTAATTCGGGCGGCAAGGAAAACGCATAGGCCAGGGACCAGGCCAAGACGGGCATGATGAGGAATTGACCCAGAACACCCACAGCCACTCGGCCCGGGCGTACGAACACCTCAGCGAAGTCCTGGCGCGATAAAGTCAGCCCCATACCGAACATGATGATGCCCAGAAGTGGAACAATATAAGCGCCTAACCAGCGGTAGTGGTCGGGAAAGTAAAAGGCCAAAATGGCAAACAGTAGAACCCAGATGGCAAAGGTATTGCCAACAAAACGGCTCAGGCGGGCGATAGCCTGCATGATGAAATATCCTTCAAGGAGCACGGCAGGCCGGTAGGCCGGCGTGGTGCGGATTAGTCTGTTATGGGGAGCAGCATGGGGCGGGCCAGGTGTAGACCGTCCATCGCAGACCTGCTTAAGGACTGGCGATACGACTTTCCGGTAGGGTGGGATAAAGCGCTGGCAGCACGGGGCTGTACGGGCAGATCTGGGTAAGGTCAGTTGTACAGGGGGTGGTGGGCGAAACGGGCAACATGGCAGGCCATGTTTTTTTATCCTGGAAGGCCGGGCTCGAGCGTATTGTAGACCCTGGTCACCAGGGTATTTTGATTAGCTTGCTTGCAAATGTGTGTATTGGGAGAAGGTGGGTGAATAGAGCGGGATCACGTCTGGCGGCTTACGCCTGTTTGGCCTTGTCCATGTCTTTGGTAGGCAGTTATATCGCCTTGACTCGGCCCTTGGTGACGGCACTGCCGGTGTTCTTGTTGGCTTGGTTGCGCTTTGGGATTGGTGGGTTAGCGATGCTGCGCTGGCTACGTAAACCCGCGAATGAACCCACGTTGGATTTGCGCACCCGTGGCTTGATCTTTCTGGAGTCCTTCCTGGGCAATTTTCTGTTCACCCTGTGCATGGTGACGGGCATCAGCATGACCAGCGCGGTGTCGGCAGGCGTGATCTTGTCAGCTATCCCCGGCATGGTGGCCTTGTTTAGTTGGTATTTTCTGAAAGAAAGCATAGGCCCGCGTACGTGGGCATCGCTGGCCCTGGGTATGGGCGGTATTGCCTTGCTCGCTTTGGTGCAGGCTGATGACCACGGTGTGGATCAACTGGATACGGGGAAAATGTGGTTGGGCAATGCACTGATCTTTTGTGCCGTCTTGTGCGAATCAGCCTATGCCGTCATTGGCAAGCGTTTGACCGCTGTGCTTAGCCCCAAGCGTATCAGCGCCATTATCAATCTGTGCAGTCTGGCCCTGATTACGCCGCTAGGCTTATACGCCGCCTGGGATTTTGATTTCACAGCACCGGCAGGCTGGATCTGGCCTTTGCTGGTGTTTTATTCCCTGGCCGCCAGTGTCTGGACGGTTTGGCTGTGGATGACGGGTGTGCGTTCCGTGCCTGCTTCACAAGCCGCCGTATTTATGGTTTTGATGCCTTTAGGCACGGCGGCAGTGGGTGTGCTGGTGCTGGGCGAGAGCTTTACCACCGTGCATGTATACGCTTTCATCCTGGCTTTGGCGGGCTTGGTGTTGGCGACTTTGCCGGCTCGGGTGAAATCGTAAAAAAACCGCTGCATAAGCAGCGGTTCAGGAAGAGAAATATTGGCGGAAGCGATAAGGCCTAGTCTTGTCCCTGAGCAAATTCAATAATGAATTGCACGCTGACGTTTCCATTCCATTCGTTCTGATCCAGACGATAAGCCGCCTCGATATGCTCGGGCAGCAAGGTATCGCGATTGAACCAAATGGCATCGAAGTATTCGCCGTTACGCTCCAGGCTCAGTTTCAAATGCTTGTTTTTCAGCAGGCGCTGCTGGCGCACAAAGAACCGGTCACGGAATACTGGCGCTGGAAAACCTGCACCCCAGACTTGTTTTTGCAATATGCCCGCCACCGTAATATTGATGTGTTCAGGTTCCAGCGAACCGTCGGTTTCGATGATAGGGTCAAATTGAAAGCGGCCTGTCAGTTCCTGCACTGCTTCCTCAAAAGCCTGCACGAATACATCGTAATTGTCCTCTTCAATGGTCAGGCCGGCTGCCATGGCGTGACCACCAAACTTCAGAATCAGACCGGGATAGCGTTTGGAGACCAAGTCCAGCGCATCGCGCAGATGCACGTCGGGAATAGAACGGCCCGAACCTTTGATCTCGCCTTCGTCACCTTGGGCAAAGGCCAGGGTAGGGCGCCAATACTTTTCTTTCAGACGTGAGGCGACCAGTCCGACGATGCCTTGGTGCCATTCCGGGTGAAACACGCACACCGTGGCACTGGTGTCCGGTTCAGCCAGCTCGGCCGCGCGTAGCGCCTCTTCGCGCATGGACTGCTCAATCGAGCGGCGATCCTGGTTCATTTCTTCCAGTTCGCGGGCCAGATCGGCGGCTTCATCCTCGTCGTCCGTGATCAGGCAGCGTATGCCCAAGGCCATATCGGCCAGTCGACCAGCGGCGTTGATGCGTGGGCCCAAGGCAAAACCCAGATCAAAGGCACTGGCCTGACGCGGATCGCGGCCTGCAACCTGGAACAGGGCGCGCAGTCCGGCTTGCATCTGGCCCTTGCGCATGCGCTCCAGCCCTTGAGTGACGATCAGGCGGTTGTTGGCATCCAGGCTGACCACATCGGCCACAGTACCCAGGGCGACCAGATCAGCCAGCTCGTTCAGGCGTGGGCCGGCGTTGGCTTCATACACTCCGCGCTGGCGCAGCTCGGCACGCAAAGCCAGCATCAGGTAAAAAATAACGCCCACACCGGCCAGGTTCTTGGAGGGGAATTCACAGCCGGGCTGATTGGGGTTCACAATCGCCAGAGCATCGGGCAATTCATCACCAGGCAAGTGATGGTCTGTGACCAGAACTTTCATACCCGCCATATGGGCGGCTTCCACGCCATCAATACTGGCAATGCCGTTATCCACCGTAATCAGCAGATCCGGCTTGCCCGAGGGGTGTTGCTCAGCCAGCTCCACCACGGCGGGTGATAAGCCATAGCCGGTTTCAAAGCGGTTTGGCACCAGAAAGTCCACGACAGCGCCCATGCTGCGAAGTGCACGCAGGCCCACGGCACAGGCGGTAGCGCCGTCACAGTCGTAGTCGGCAATGATCAGCATGCGATCCCGACGGGCAATGGCATCGGCCAGCAAGACGGCCGCTTCACGCGCCTGGGTCAGCATATTGGGCGGAATCATGTTGCGCCAGGCCGGATCGATCTGGGCGGCATCGGTCACACCCCGAGAGGCCAGCAAGCGGGCCATTAAATCGTGAATCCCGGCCTGCTTCAGGGCTTGGCTGGCGGCTTCTTGGGCGGGACGGTTTTTCAGGATAGGGGTGACCACCACTGACTCCAGTTAGAGGTTTGTTTGAACAGGGACAGAGGCCAGAGACGGCGCGAGGCAGGACCGACGTGGGCGTAGCGGTCCAGTCCGGTCAGCACCAGCTCAGGCATGGGCCCTGCCGTGAGGGGGGCGAGCACGGTACGATCCAGCTCGGCCAGTTGTTGCAGCCAAAGCCCCCAGTCTTGTCGTATCAGGCTGTCTTGCAAATCATCAATAATGCGCAGCCCGGCAGGCTCGGGGCCTAGCTGTTGAGGGGTGGCCCCGCCAAACAGCCACAAGCTGTTCACATTGGGCAGGCCCGCCTGTTCGCGTTCCTGATTGTCCGGGAGCGCAAAGGTCAGCATCTGGAACTCATTGATCAGGCGGCGCCAGGGGCGGGTTTGCACATCCTGTGTCCACCAATTATTCAAATTGCTTTGGCTGACCAATTCTGTAGAGGCCGCATGCACCGTAAAATCAGCCGGTGGAGTGACGCGCCATAACTCGGGGCTAACGTACTCGAACTGAAAGCCGGTGTCCTCAAGATAGGGGCCAATAGCCGCCAGCAGGGCCCGACTATAGGACTCGGACAAGGTCAGTTGTGGCGCCGGTATCAGCATGGCGCCCTCGCGAGAAGGGGCGATGTGAACCAGCTCTGCCAGCCAGACCGCTTGGTCCGGTGCTACTGAGTGGATTTGTTTCAACTGGCGTAGCCGCAAAGGGGCCAGACCTGCGCTAAGATGCTGGGCTTGGTGCGCCGTAAAGTGATGGGCGTGCAAAAGCCAGGATTGTGCTGGCGTGCACAGGTCCTCGGACGGATCACGTACCGACAGCGTCCCCTTGCCCTGAGTCAGTAACTGAACCAGTGAAGGGGCCGTCTGGGGCAAGTGTTTGATGAGTTCGCGCGCGATGGCCGGTTCCGGCAGCGCACCGTTGATTACGATCTGCATGATAGCGATTGTAGTGTTTTCTTTGAGGCGATAGCAGCTCGCATGGGATACGAATTTTGGATTGGGGCGCGGTATGCCGGCCTGGCTAAGGGCCGCAAACGGCGTGGGGGACGAAAAGACCGTTTCGTCTCCTTTATTGCGGGTAGCTCAATGGCGGGGATTGCCTTAGGTGTTGCCGCGCTGATTGTGGTGCTGTCTGTCATGAACGGTTTTCAGACTCAGGTGCGCGATCGCATGCTGTCGGTCTTGCCGCATATTGAATTGATTGTGCGCAATGCAGACCATCAACAAGTGTTGAATGAATGGAAAACGCTGGCCCAAAACGCCCAGACCAATCCGGCGGTGGTGGGCTCGGCCCCTTATGTGGCCGGGCAGGGCATGCTGGTGCGCAGCAATCAATTGATGGGTGTGCAGGTCCGTGGCATTGAGCCTGACCAGGAAAGCAAGGTGTCCGAGCTGGCCCAGCAAATGGTGGTGGGCAGACTTGAAAGTCTGCAGCCAGGCACGTTCGGCATTGTGTTGGGAGAGCAGTTGGCCAATCAGTTGCGTGTCAACATGGGCGATACGGTCATGCTGATGGCTCCGCAAGGATCGATCTCACCGGCCGGTTTTTCGCCCCGCATGCGCCAGTTCACGGTAAGCGGCGTGTTTTCTTCCGGCTATTACGAATACGATGCCAGCCTGGCTTTTGTAAACGTGGAAGACGCTTCCAAGATTTTCCGCGACAGCGGCAATAGCGGCGTGCGTCTGCGTATCAAAGACATGCAGCAGGCGCCGATGGTGGCTCAGGAGTTGGCCAGCAAAATGCCGCGTAACGTGCTGGTGTCCGACTGGACAGCCAATAATCGCACCTGGTTTGCTGCCGTTCAAACTGAAAAACGCATGATGTTTCTGATCCTGGCGCTGATTGTGGCCGTGGCCGCGTTCAACCTGCTGTCCTCGCTGGTGATGGCGGTAAAAGACAAACAGTCGGATATTGCGATTTTGCGCACGATTGGTGCTACCCCCAGTGAGATTGCCCGTATTTTTCTGGTGCAAGGGGCCTTGATTGGTGTGGTGGGCACCTTGCTGGGCGTCGGTTTGGGCACCTTGATTGCCTACAATATTGACGTCATCGTGCCCTTTATTGAAAACCTGATGGGCCGTAAATTCCTGCCTCAGCAGATCTACTTCATCAGCGAGCTGCCGTCCAATCCGCAGGTCTACGACATTGTGCTGATTGCCATCGTTTCTTTGGTTCTGTCCTTTCTGGCCACGCTGTACCCAAGCTGGCGTGCGTCCAAGCTTCAACCTGCACAGGTACTGCGCCATGACTGATCTTATCGCTCCAACCGTCTTGCGCGCCCGTGATGTCAGCGTCCAGTACGAGGAAGGCGGCAACACCATCCACGTGCTTTCCGGGGTAAATCTGGAAGTGTGCCGTGGCGAGATGGTGGCCATTATTGGTGCTTCCGGCTCGGGTAAAAGTACCTTGCTGCATGCGTTGGGTCTGCTGGACAAACCCAATACAGGCAGCATCGAGGTCAACGGCACCCAGACGGAAAGCTTGAATGAAAGCGAGCGCAGTCACTTGCGCAACAAAGTGTTGGGCTTTGTGTACCAGTTCCACCACCTGTTGCCTGAGTTTGATGCGCTCGATAATGTGGCCATGCCTTTGATCGTGCGCCGCATGAAGCGTGCAGACGCACGCGAACAGGCCCAGCAATTTTTGGAGCAAGTGGGTTTGTCGCAGCGTGTGCATCATTATCCGGGCCAATTGTCTGGGGGCGAACGCCAGCGGGTTGCCTTGGCGCGTGCTTTGGTGACACGACCTGCCTGCGTGCTGGCCGATGAGCCTACCGGTAATCTGGATCGTTACACCGCTGAGGGCATGTTTGAGCTGTTAAGCCGGGTTAATGAAGAGTTCGGCACGGCGTTTGTCATCGTGACCCATGACCAGGCCTTGGCTTCTTTGGCCCATCGTCAATTGGTCATGGACAAGGGTTACCTGACTCAGGAAATCAAGGCCGATCGTCGGTCTTGATCGCTAGCAAGGACGTGGCCCGTCGCGCCGCGTCCCGTTCCTTGTCGGCTCGGCCTGGTTTTGGGGGAGAGTCTCGCTATGCTTATCGATACGCACTGCCATCTGGATGCTCCCGAGTTTGCTCAAGACCGAGAGCAGGTCATTGAGCGTGCCCGTGCGGCGGGCGTCTGTTCGATTGTGGTGCCTTCCGTAGGGGTATTCGATTTTCAGGCCGCCCGCGAGACAGCCATGGCGGCGCCCGGTGGTGTGTATGCCTTGGGTATTCATCCCCTGTTTACACCTAAAGCGGGGGCAGCGGATCTGGAAGCCCTGGAGCAGGAAATCCAGCGGCGTCTGGATGATCCGCGTTTTGTTGCTCTGGGTGAAATCGGTCTGGATTACTTTGTGCCAGAGCTGAAAACCGATCAGGCCAGCCGTCATCAGGAATGGTTGTATGAAGCCCAATTGGCCATGGCGCAACGCTATGGCCTGCCTGTACTTCTGCATGTACGCCGCTCCCAGGATAGGGTATTGAAATATCTGCGGCAGTTTCCGGGAGTAGGCGGAATCGCTCATGCGTTTAACGGGAGCGAGCAGCAGGCGCAGATGTTTGTACGTCAGGGCTGTGCCTTGGGTTTTGGCGGGGCCATGACCTTTGGCCGGGCCAAGCAGATTCGCCGTCTGGCGCAGGACATGAGCCTGGCTGATATGGTGCTGGAGACCGATGCGCCGGATCTGGCGCCGTCCTGGCTGGTGGAGCCGGGAACGCCGCTGGCTTCGGTTCGTAATGAGCCGGCTGAAGTGAAGGGTATCGCGGAAAGTCTGGCGCTACTGAGAGGGATGGACGTGGCCGACGTTATTGCCCAGACCGGGGCGACAGCACGACGAGTCTTGCCACGACTGGATGCGTTTTTAGCTAGCCAAGGGCTTTAAGCTGAATTCAGTTTTTTTTAGCTTGTCGGGACTGTTTTTCTGCAGTCTGAGGTGTTTGAGGCTGACTTTGTGCTTGCTTGTCCAATCGCTTCATCTCAAGCCATCTAGCTTTCTCGTTTCTTACCTTTTCCTCAGCCTCATCATTCCCCCGGCTCTATCGCTGCCTCTATTTAGGGCAGGCCGCTGCCATTAACTCTGCCCACTAAGGTTGCGGTGAAACTTCCTGCTCTTCTTCTTGCTACTTTTGCCTGTGTCTTTGCACATAGTCCATCTTTTAGCTAAGAGGGTCTTCTTGTCTATGGGTATAAGCCGATGTGAGCAAAGAGTCCTTTTCCCAGCGGTCTGAAGCAGCCTTGAACTCTACGCTATAGATTTGCATGGAGTTCGCGATGACAGGGCAGTGCCCATGATAGGGCGTGCGTGTTTAGCCGCTTTTGTGCTTGCAGCAACATTCACCCATTTCCTGAAGCCTTCTTATCTTGCTTTTCCTGTTTGGCTGTGGATGGGTGGCGCTGTTTTGAGCCTTTTGCTGGCCCAGCGTTTTTCTTTTTTCTACGTGTTGGTCTTCGCCTGTGTGGGGGCAGGCTATAGCGTTTGGCATATACAAGATCGACTTGCTCAATTTGTCCCGGCAGCGGATATCAATAAAGTCAGCCGGGTAGAGCTGGAAATTCAGTCCTTGATACAGGCCGGATCGAACTACCGACAGTTTCAGGCCAAGGTCTTGCGCTCTCAGCCCCCCGGTCTGCCCGAGCAGATTCTGGTTCGCTGGACTGCGGCTCAAGGTCATCGGTCCTTATACCGCGAACCGCCTGTGCAGCACTTTCCGGAGTTGATGCCCGGTCAACGCTGGCGTATGTCTTTATTAGTACGCCCGCCTCAAGGGGCGCGCAATCCCCATGGATTTGATGCGGAACGTCATGCCATGATTCAGGGCTGGCGGGCGGTGGGCAGTGTGCGAGGTCAGCCCGAACGCTTGGCCTTTGATCCGGCGCAGTCCTGGTCCACCTGGACGCAGCGCCTGCGTCACCATTTGCGCGGCACGTTGGGGCCCTATGTGCAAGAACGGCGCTGGGGCGGGGTGATGCTGGCCTTGTCTTTGGGTGACCAGGCCAGTATTGCCCCGTCGGATTGGCTGATCTTCAATCGCACTGGGCTGACGCATTTGGTGTCCATCAGCGGCACGCACGTAACGTTCCTGGCCGTGTTGCTGGCTGCGGTCGTGTCCTGGTGCTGGCGACGGCTTCGTTGGGGGCGCTGGGTATTGGCCCAACAGATACCCGCTCCAGTTGCCGCCACTTACATAGGTATTGCTGCAGCGGGCGCGTATTGCGTGATAGCGGGCTGGGGCGTCCCCGCGCAGCGTACGTTTTTGATGTTGCTGGTGCTGGGCGTCTGCCGTATTCGGGGATTGCATTTGGGAGCCAGCCGTACCTTGCTGATTGCCGCCCTTTGTGTGGTTTTGCACGATCCGTGGTCGGGGTTGACCACGGGTTTTTATCTTTCTTTCGCCGCTGTTTCCGTGCTGTTTGCTTTTGGCTATTTGATGGGGCAAGTGCCGCAGCCGGGATCGTGGTGGCAGCGCTGGGGGCGGCGAATCTGGGTTGCGACGCAACTGCAAGTGCTGATCACTTTAGCTTTATTGCCAGCACTGGCGCCCTTGTTTCATGAGATTTCGTTAGCCTCCTTGCCTGCGAACGCCTACGCCATCACCTTGATTGGTTCGATTGTGACGCCTTTGGTGCTGCTCTTGTTGCTTCTGGCGGCGCTGCAGGCCCCGCCGACCTGGTGCGAATCTGTCGCCTATTTTGCTCATGCGGTGTTGGACTTCACCATGCAGCCTACGGTCTGGTTGGCCGAGCACAGTCTTGCCAGCGTGCCCGTGCCTGCCCAGCATTGGGCGTGGACGGTTCTGGCTTTGCTGGGGGTCTTGTTGATGCTCTTGCCTAAAGGTTTCGTGTCCCGTTTGAGCGGCTTGTCTTTGTTGTTGCCCGCACTGACCTTACGCCCCTCCTTGTTACAGGAAGGGGATTGGGACCTGTTCGCCTTGGATGTCGGCCAAGGCAGTGCCGTGGTGCTGCGTACTCGAAGTCAGGTGTTGTTATTTGATGTTGGAAACCGCTATGGCCCCGATTCTGATGAGGGCAAGCGCAGCATTGCGCCTTGGTTGAAGGCCAAGGGAATAGGGCGGGTAGACACGCTGGTACTGTCTCATGCGGATATGGACCATGTGGGTGGAGCGCGCAGCGTATTAGCGGCGGTGCCGGTTGGTCGCTCCTATAGCAGCTTTGACCTGGACGCTCATTTGAGTCGGGAGGAGCGTTTACTGAGTGTGCCTGCTGGCTCCTCTATGCGCCCGCAGCAGGCCTTGCGTTGCGAGCAGGATGTGAGCTGGGAGGTAGACGGTGTACGTTTCCGGTTCTGGTGGCCGCCTGCTGACGAGGCCAGTTTCAAGGCTGCCTATGGGCGCGAGGAAGACAAAAACGCCATTAGCTGTGTGCTGGAGGTCCAGGGCCACAGACACAGTGCCTTGCTGTTGGGCGATGCGGGCGTGGCACAGGAACAGGCCATTGTGGCGGCGGGTTTGGGACCTATTGATGTCGTGGTGGTCGGGCATCATGGGTCCCGCACGTCCTCGGGGGCGCATTTCGTCAAACAGATGCAGGCCGGGTTGGCGATTGCTCAATTGGGTTGGTGGAACCGCTTTAACCATCCGTATCCGTTGGTACAAGCGCGTTGGGAACGGTCCGGCGCTTTATTCTTGCGTACTGATCAATGGGGTGCCCTGACGGTGGAGTCGCGCCCCTCGGCGCTCTATTATTTTGGAGAGCGTGATCGCTATGCTCGCTACTGGCAATCTCCTGTGCCACCCTGACAGCAGGATAGAAACGGCACAGTAAAGCCTTCGGGCTGGGCTACAATGGTTCTTTATCCGTCAAATTCTGGTCTGAGCGTTCATGACAACTGATCTTCAGGAGCCGCGCCTTAATTGGCTTATGTGTGCCAGTGCCTCGGGTACGCACCGTATGGCGTACTGGGAGTGGGGCGATCCAAGTAACGACCACGTCTTGATGTGCGTGCATGGTTTGACGCGCACGGGCCGGGATTTTGATCAATTGGCCCAGCGTCTGTCTAAACGCTACCGCGTAGTAGCCCCCGATATTGTCGGGCGTGGTCGCTCGGATTGGCTGATTGACCCGACCGCTTACGCTATCCCCCAATACGTCGCCGACATGTTGGTGCTGATTGCCCGTTTGCAACCGACGCGACTGGATTGGGTGGGCACGTCCATGGGCGGTTTGATTGCCCTGGGCTTACACGGAGCGCAAACGATGTCGGCCTTGTTGCGTCCGGCTCGCCCCGGCCCCGGTCTGGGTACCGAGCCACTGACATTGCCCTTGGGTCGAGTCGTTCTGAACGATGTAGGCCCGGTGCTGGATATGACAGGCTTGCAACGCATTAGTGAGTACGTCGGTCAGTCCGTGCTGTTTGATACGTTCGAGCAGGCGGTGGAGTATGTACGCTCTGTTTCGGCTTCCTTTGGCGAGCATTCGGCCCAAGAGTGGGCGGAAATGTCCCGCCATGTGTTTGTGGAGCATGAAGGCAAATGGCGCCGCCATTACGACTTGCGCCTGTCGCTTGCCTTTGCTCACCAGGCGGACGTGGATTTGGACGCGGCACAGGCTTTATTGTGGGGCGCTTATGAAAGTTTGCCTGACAAGGTTCTGATCGTACGCGGCCAACAGTCCGATCTTTTGAAACCGGAAGTGGTACAGGACATGTTGCAGCGCAATCCCAATTCGCAACTGGTGACCATTCCCAATGTGGGGCATGCGCCCATGCTGCGCAATGCCGAGCAAATCGACCCCATCGACTATTTTCTTGCTGGATAGCCCCTTATGAGTGTTCAGGCCCGCTTGCCCGTTGATTTGCATTGCCATTCCATTTATTCAGATGGTGTGCTCAGCCCGGCGGAGCTAGCCGCGCGTGCGCATGCTAACGGTGTGAAACTGTGGGCCCTGACGGATCATGACGAAATCGGTGGCTTGAAACTGGCCCGGCACTATGCCGAGGAACTGGGCATGTGTTTTGTGGATGGGGTGGAAATCTCCGTCACTTGGGCAAATAAGACCATTCATATTGTGGGTTTGGGGGTGGACCCCGATCATTCTGCCTTACAGCAGGCGCTGCATGATGTGCGTGCTGGCCGTGGACAGCGCGCGCGTCAAATGGGTGAGCGCCTGGCAAATCTGGGTTTCCCCGATGCCTATGAAGGGGCCGTCCCATTTGCGGCCAACCCTGAATTGATCAGCCGTACGCACTTTGCCCGTTTCCTGGTGCAGAAAGGATATTGCGCTGATATGAATGAAGCCTTTCGCCGCTATCTGGCAGATGGCAAGCCCGCCGCAGTAGAAACGGTCTGGGCCAGGCTGGAAGAGGCGGTGGGCTGGATACGCGAGTCTGGCGGCAAGGCCATTATTGCTCACCCCGCACGGTATGAATTGGACGATACCCGCAGTCATGCCTTATATGCCCAGTTTCTAGAACTGGGCGGCGTGGGTATTGAGGTGCTGACGGGCAGCCACACACCGCAGGAATACAGCGTGTATACCCAGGTAGCACGTCGCTATGGTTTTGAAGTGTCCTGTGGGTCGGATTTTCATGGTCCCAACGAAGGGCGTGTGGATTTAGGCGGTCTACCACCTTTGCCCTCGGGGTTGAAACCCGTTTGGCAGGAGTGGCTCTAGCAGGAGCCTTGAAAGCGATGAATAAAGCCTTTGTGAAAGAGTCCGATCAGGACGATGACGACGATCTGGACTCCCCGGCCAGTGCGTTGCCCAGTGGCACCAAGAATTACATGACAGTCTTGGGCTACCGCCGCTTGCGTGGCGAACTGACGCATTTAATGAACAAAGAACGTCCCGAAGTGGTGCAGATTGTCTCGTGGGCGGCCTCCAACGGTGACCGTTCCGAAAACGGCGATTACCTGTACGGCAAAAAGCGCCTGCGGGAAATTGACCGCCGTATCCGTTTCTTGACCAAGCGTCTGGAAATTGCCGAGGTGGTCGATCCCGGCTTGCAGCCCAATCCTGATCAGGTGTTTTTTGGCGCAACGGTTGTTTATAGCGATAGTCAGGGCGAAGAGTTCACCATCACCATTGTGGGGGTGGACGAGGCCGAGCCGCTGCAAGGCCGGATCAGTTGGATTTCTCCGGTGGCCCGCGCTCTGATCAAAGCGCGTGAAGGCGACACCGTGGTGCTGCGTACCCCGGCTGGCAAGGAAGAGCTGGATATTCTGGAAGTGTCCTATCCCGAGCCTGCGCCAGCCCCTGATCTGGATGGAGACAGCCCGATTTGAACGCCGTACCGGGTCCGTATTGGAGATTACGGGGCGCCAATCGCTCCGGCCCCTCAAGACCTCTTGTCGAGCTTGTCGGGTGCGCTGTGTCTTCAGCCCGGGTCGCGTCACCTTTGTTTGAACTGAATCTTCCCTTTTTCTGCACGCCATTTGCCGATGTGACCTCTTGTGTCGCTTCCGGTTAAAATGGCGTGTTTTCTATTTCTCCCACCTTTTTTGCCCCTCCCGTATCGTGAGCCAAATCCTGTACTTCCCCGGTTCGTCCGTGCTCTCCGCATTTCGTCGTGAGCGTTTGCTAGAGCGTGTCGAGCAGCGCCAACTGCCTGTTGCCGACATTCTTGCCTTGCACGAATACTATGTCTGGACTGAAGAGTCCGGTCTGGATGCCAGTGCGCGCCAGCACCTGAGCGATCTGCTGGACGATGGTCTGCCTGCGCTGGACCCTGAGCCGCCTAAAGGCGCCCTGGTTCTGCGAGTCGTTCCTCGTTTGGGGACCGTCTCGCCCTGGGCCAGTAAAGCGACTGACATCGCCCATAACTGTGGCTTGCAAGCGGTACGCCGTATCGAGCGTGGCGTGCGCTACATCATCACCCCCAAGCGTGGCTTGTTAGGCGCTAAAGAGCTGGATCAGGCGCAGCTGGAGCAACTGGCTGCCTTGCTGCACGATCGCATGACCGAGACGGTAGTGGGCCTGGATTTTGACGGACAGGACCTGTTCACGCAGTTGGAAGGCAAACCTATTCAGACCGTAGATGTGCTGGGCGGTGGCGTGGCAACCTTGAAGCAGGCCAACGAGGAAATGGGCCTGGCGCTGTCCGAGGACGAAATTGAATACCTGATGGATGCCTTCACACGTCTGGGTCGTAACCCGCACGATGTGGAGCTGATGATGTTCGCACAAGCCAATAGCGAACACTGCCGTCACAAGATTTTTAACGCGCAGTGGGTAATTGACGGTCAAAACCAGGGCAAGACCTTGTTTGGCATGATCCGCGAAACTCACGCCGCTCAGCCTGAAAACACCGTGGTGGCCTATGCGGATAACGCTGCCATCATGACGGGTGGCCCTGCCACCTTGTTCCACGCCGGTATCAACGATCAGGCCAACGAGCCCGTGTATCAGCGCCATGACGCGCTGGTGCATACCTTGATGAAGGTGGAAACCCACAATCACCCCACCGCAATTGCTCCATTCCCTGGTGCGTCTACTGGTGCCGGTGGCGAAATTCGGGACGAAGGCGCAACCGGTCGTGGTTCCAAGCCCAAAGCGGGTTTGACTGGCTTTACCGTGTCCAATCTGTGTTTCCCTGAGCAAATGGAACCTTGGGAAAAAGACTCCCATGGCATTCCTGACCGTATCGCCAGCCCGCTGGACATCATGATTGAAGGCCCGATTGGTGGTGCTGCCTTCAATAACGAATTTGGTCGTCCTAACCTCTTGGGCTACTTCCGTACCTTTGAACAAACGGCAGGCGATCAGCGCTGGGGTTACCACAAGCCCATCATGATTGCCGGTGGTCTGGGCTCGATTGACGATCGCCTGACTCACAAAGACCCGCTACCCGTGGGCGCCTTGCTGATTCAGCTCGGTGGCCCCGGTATGCGTATTGGTATGGGTGGCGGTGCTGCTTCCAGTATGGGTGTGGGGGCGAACCGTGCCGAACTGGATTTTGACTCCGTGCAGCGTGGCAACCCGGAAATGGAACGCCGCGCCCAGGAAGTGATCGACCGCTGCTGGCAGCAAGGCCAGAACAACCCCATTATTGCCATCCACGACGTGGGGGCGGGTGGTCTGTCCAACGCATTCCCTGAACTGGTGAACGATGCCGAGCGTGGCGCCATTTTTGAATTGACTCGCGTTCCGTTGGAAGAGTCGGGTCTGTCGCCTGCTGAAATCTGGTCCAACGAATCCCAGGAGCGTTACGTCCTGGCCATTCTGCCCCAGGACTTGTCGCGCTTCGAGCGTATCGCTCAGCGTGAGCGTTGCCCCTTTGCTGTAGTGGGCGTGGCAACCGAAGAGCGTCAATTGCGCGTGACTTTCGGCGAGGGCCTGCCGGGTGTGGACGAAGTGCACACCCCCAAAAGCATCGAGGAGCGTCCTGTTGACGTGCCTATGGATGTGATTCTGGGTAAAGCCCCGCGCATGGAGCGTGACGTCAAGCGTCTGGACGGCGTGGCCGAACAGTTGGACCTGACCGTTCTTCCCTTGACTGAAGCCATGCACCGGGTGCTGCGCCACCCCACCGTGGCCAACAAGACTTTCCTGATTAGCATTGGCGACCGCAGTGTGGGTGGCCTGTGCAGCCGCGATCAGATGGTTGGCCCTTGGCAAGTGCCTGTGGCCGATTGTGCTGTGACGCTGGCCGATTTTGAAGGCGTGCGTGGCGAAGCCATGTCCATGGGCGAGCGTAGCCCTAGCGCTATGATCGACGCTGCTGCCTCGGGCCGTATGGCTGTGGCTGAAGCCCTGACTAACTTGGTCGCCAGCGATGTGCGTGACCTGAAAGACGTCAAATTGTCCGCCAACTGGATGGCCGCTTGCGGTGTAGATGGCCAGGACGCTGCCTTGTTCGACACCGTTCAGGCTGTCAGCCAGTGGTGCCAGAGCCTGGGTCTGTCCATTCCGGTGGGCAAGGACTCCTTGTCCATGCGTACCAGTTGGGAACAAGACGGTGAATCCCGTCAGGTGATCTCGCCCGTTTCCCTGGTTGTGACCGCTTTTGCCCAAGTGGCCGATGTGCGTCGCACACTGACCCCTCAACTGCAAACCAATGTGGGCGACACCGCGCTGGTCTTGATCGACTTGGGGCAGGGCAAGCAGCGCATGGGCGCCTCCGTATTGGCTCATGCCTTCAATCAGGTTGGCCAGTCCGTACCGGATATGCAGGATGCCGAAGCCATGCTGGCGTTTGTAAAGGTGATTCGCCAATTGGCCGACCAGGATCTGATTCTGGCCTACCACGACCGTTCCGACGGGGGTTTGGCCGCGACTGTGGCCGAAATGGCCTTTGCCGGTCACACAGGCGTGTCCGTGAACCTGGATATGCTGACCATCGATCCGCATGCTGCCGATTGGGGTGACTACAAGATTCGCGCCGAACAGGTTTCCGTACAGCGTGATGAAATCACCTTGCGTGCCTTGTTCAATGAAGAAGCGGGTGCGGTTATTCAGGTGCCGTTGGCCCAGCGTGATCAGGTCATGCAAACCCTGCGTGAAGCGGGCTTGTCGGCCCACTCCCACGTGATTGGTGGCTTGAACAAGACCGATCAGGTCGAGTTCTACCGTGATGGCGCTTGCATTTACCAGGCCCCTCGTGTGGAACTGGCACAACAGTGGAGTGAAGTTAGCCGCCGCATCATGGAGCGCCGCGATAACCCCGCTTGCGCACAGGCTGAATTTGATCGCTGGGAAGACGTGCAAGACCCCGGTATTACGCCGCGCGTCCTGTTCAACCCGCAGGAAGATATTGCTGCTCCTTTCATCGCTACCGGCAAGCGCCCCCGCGTGGCAATCTTGCGCGAACAGGGGTGCAATAGCCAAGTCGAAATGGCCTGGGCATTTGACACCGCCGGTTTCGAGGCTGTGGACGTACACATGACCGACTTGCTGTCGGGTCGCGCATCGCTGGAAGGCATGCAGGGCATGGTGGCTGTGGGTGGTTTCAGCTACGGCGACGTTCTGGGCGCGGGTGAAGGCTGGGCCAAGACCATTCGTTTCAACAATCAATTGTCCGACCAGTTTGCAGCCTTTTTCGGTCGCAGCGACACCTTCGGTCTGGGTATTTGTAATGGTTGCCAGATGATGGCTGCCTTGGCTCCCATGATTCCAGGTGCGGAGTTCTGGCCACGCTTTACCCGTAACCAGTCGGAAAAGTATGAGGCTCGGTTCTCCAGTGTGGAAATCGCTGCTTCGCCATCCTTGTTCTTCAAGGGCATGGAAGGTACGCGCCTGCCCGTGGCTGTTGCTCACGGTGAAGGCTTTGCCAACTTCCAGCGTCAAGGCGATGTCTCCAAGGTCGCTGCTGCGGTTCACTTTGTGGATCACCGTGGTCAACACACCGAGCAATACCCACTGAACCCCAACGGCAGCCCTTACGGTTTGACGGGTGTCACCACGGCAGATGGCCGCTTTACCATCATGATGCCTCACCCGGAACGCGTGACGCGTAACGTCATGATGTCCTGGACGCCAGAGCAGTGGGGCGCCGCCGATCAGGGGGCTGATCAGATGGCAAATGGTGGATTTACTCCCTGGATGCGGATGTTTCGCAACGCTCGGGTCTGGATTGCGTAATTGCTTACGCGTATAATCGATTTTTGGACGGAGTTATAAAAGCATGCGTCTCATCAAGAAAGCACTGACCTTCGACGATGTGTTGTTGGTTCCCGCTTACTCCGAGGTTCTGCCTCGTGATACATCCTTGCTCACCCGCTTTACGCGGGACATCACCCTGAATATTCCGCTGGTTTCGGCTGCCATGGATACGGTAACCGAAGCGCGCTTGGCTATTGCCATGGCACAGGAAGGCGGTATTGGGATCATCCATAAGAACCTGACGGCTGATGCCCAGGCACGTGAAGTTGCACGTGTGAAGCGTCACGAGTTCGGTATCGTGATTGACCCGGTTACTGTCACGCCCACCATGAAGGTGCGCGATGCCATCAATCTGCAGCGTCAACACGGAATTTCCGGTCTGCCTGTGGTGGAAGCCGGCAAGTTGGTAGGTATTGTTACCAACCGCGACCTGCGCTTTGAAGACCGCCTGGATCTGCCTTTGCGTGATGTCATGACGCCTCAAGAGCGTTTGATCACCATGCACGAAGGCGCCACGCTGGACGAGGCGCAGGCCCTGATGCACCGCCACCGCCTGGAGCGCGTGCTGATCGTTAACGATCAGTTCCAGCTGCGTGGTCTGGCAACGGTTAAGGATATTGTCAAAAACACCGAGCACCCTCTGGCCAGCAAAGACAGCCACGGTCAGTTGCGCGTTGGCGCTGCGGTCGGTGTGGGTGACGGTACCGAAGAACGTGTCGAAAAACTGGCCGCAGCCGGTGTGGACGTGGTGGTGGTGGACACTGCCCACGGTCACTCCCGTGGTGTTATCGAACGCGTTCGCTGGGTCAAGAAGAATTTTCCTCGCATTCAGGTTATTGGCGGCAACATTGCTACCGCTGATGCCGCTCGTGCTCTGGTCGAGGCCGGTGCAGATTGCGTCAAGGTCGGTATCGGTCCTGGCTCTATTTGTACGACTCGTATCGTGGCCGGTGTGGGGGTCCCTCAAATTACAGCAATTGCTGACGTTGCCAAGGCACTGGAAGGTACTGGCGTACCTTTGATCGCTGACGGCGGTATCCGCTTCTCCGGCGATGTGTCCAAGGCTTTGGCCGCGGGTGCATCCGCTTGCATGATGGGCGGTATGTTTGCCGGTACCGAAGAGTCTCCCGGCGAAGTGGTGCTGTTCCAGGGCCGTTCGTACAAGTCCTATCGCGGTATGGGTAGCTTGGGCGCCATGGTTGATGGTTCGGCTGACCGCTACTTCCAGGATCCTTCGAACAACGCTGACAAGCTGGTTCCAGAAGGTATTGAAGGCCGTGTACCTTACAAGGGCAGTGTTATTGCCATTATTTACCAACTGATTGGCGGCATCCGTGCTTCCATGGGCTACTGCGGTTGCAAATCCATTGAGGAATTGCACACCAAGGCCGAGTTCGTGGAAATTACGGCTGCGGGCGTACGTGAGTCTCACGTGCATGATGTGCAGATCACCAAGGAAGCGCCGAACTACCGCGCGGACTGATCTTAGCCAGTCTCTTGCATGCCAGAAACCGCCAGCCTTTGGGTTGGCGGTTTTTTTTATGTCAAATTTGGCTGATCGGATGATAGAGGGTGGCCTTGTTTTTGATCAGGGCGTGAAGGTGGCTAGCTAACTGTTTGGGGATGCTGGCACAACAGTCAAACTCTATTACCATGGCTTATCGTGTGGAGCACCGTGCGGGTAATGTATCTAGCGGCCTGCACAATTAACGCGATTTTCATGACTAGCTTCGCTCCTTGTTTTCCTGTTTTTACTCATCATTCAGATATGTAAAGGAGAGTATGTATGGAACTTAAGCCTGGCCCTAAACCTGTTGCCAAATCAACGGGTAAGCTCGATCAGCGTCGTCGTGACAACAAACAAACCCCTGGAAATACGTCAGCCCTTAAACCTAGTAAGCCTAAGAAATAGCTTCTTTCGCTTTGATTGCTTTTCCATATCGCAGACGCTGCGTGGGAGAAGGATTGAATCGATTCAATAGCCGATTCTGGTCATGATGTGTTTTAACCTGAGTCCAGTGCAAGGACTCAGGTTTTTTAGTTTATTGAAGAAGCCGTTTTGGGGAATAGCGCTTATGGTAGGGTTTGAAAAGTTGGGCCGTAAGCTTGTTATTCAGAGGCTTGGCTCCAGGTCGATACCATTGAGTGCATGAGGGCCGCCGCTGTCCGGCGACATGAGAAAGTGCTCCACGCAAATTCTATTGTCCTGGCGGCCAGGTTTTCCCACAGGCTGACTAGTCTGCAATCTCTAACAGCAAGCGGCTCAGCAGATCCGGGTGGGTAATCGCCGCGCTATGTCCGCTTTCCAATTCACGGAACTCCCAATCCTTCTGCTGGCGGGCCCACTCGCGAGACGTGTCTACGCCGCGAAAAGTCGGCTGCGTGCAGGAAATATAGGAGCAGGGCCGGGAATTGCCGATAACCGGGTTTTGCAATAGCAAAGCCGATTTGTAAACGCTAAGCGGCTGCGGCGTCAGGCGGTTTCCAACGAAGTGCAAATCCTCTGTAGCATGCAAGCCCAACGCGCTAAGGGGAGGAGGGGGGACGGCGGGG
Organism: Alcaligenes aquatilis; assembly: GCF_003076515.1. Classification (NCBI taxonomy): domain Bacteria; kingdom Pseudomonadati; phylum Pseudomonadota; class Betaproteobacteria; order Burkholderiales; family Alcaligenaceae; genus Alcaligenes; species Alcaligenes aquatilis. The sequence goes on from NZ_CP022390.1 coordinate 768,260, forward strand.
ATTGTGCTTTGGCCGGCCGAGGCGATCATGTTTTCCACCATTTTTTCAGGTAGGGTATCAAACGTGCTCGTACCATTGGGCAGGATAAAGGCATCCAGATAAATCAGATGGCGTATGCAACGGGGCATGACATCGGCCACACCACTAATCACCAGTCCACCAAAACTGTGGCCCACCAAAATGACATTGGACAGTTCCTCCCAACGTATCAAATTAGCGACATCGTCCACAAAGGTATTCAGGGTGATGTTTGGGTTGAGCAAGTGGCTGCGTTCGCCCAGGCCGGTCAGCGTAGGGGTATAGACTTTATGGCCTTTGGCCTGCAGCCGTGAGGCCAGTCGGGACCAACACCAACCACCATGCCAGGCGCCATGAACCAGCACAAACGTCAGGCTGTCGGATACCTCGTCGGTATCTTCCTGGCATTCGTAGGCAAAGCTGTGCGAGCGATCGCTGGCGGGACCGGGAACAGGGATATAGCTGCCGCCGCTTTGCTGTGGACCGGCCTGTGCAGGTCGGGATTCATGGTGTTCATTGAGCTCGCTCGGATGAGGGGTACGACTCGAAGACATGCTGAAACTCCCAAAATGGCTGCATGTACTGTAGCTGCCTTGCCGCATGAATACCAGTGATGCAGGACAATTTCAGCCTGGAGTATTTCTGCGGCTCCCTAAGCGGCGCTACACAGCGTAAAATAGATCCTTTACCGCTTTATTATTGGCTCGATACTTTCATGCACCAGCGAATTCTGATTCTTGATTACGGCTCCCAGGTCACCCAGCTTATTGCGCGTCGTGTACGCGAAGCCGGTGCTTACTGTGAAATTCACCCCGGTGATGTCAGCGATGAATTCATCCGTTCCCAAGAAGGCCTGAAAGGGATCATTCTGTCGGGCAGCCACGCTTCTGTTTACGCCGAAGATGCCCTTCAAGTGCCCGCTGCTGCTTTTAATGCCGGCGTACCCGTTCTGGGCATTTGCTATGGCATGCAAGCCATGGCCCGCCAACTGGGTGGCGTTACGGAAGGCTCGGACAAGCGTGAATTCGGTTACGCCGAAGTCCGCGCTCACGGCCACACCAAGCTGCTGGACGGTATCCAGGATTTCACCACGGCAGAAGGCCACGGCATGCTTAAAGTCTGGATGAGCCACGGTGACAAGGTCACCGCGCTGCCCCCTGGCTTCAAGCTGATGGCTTCCACGCCCACCTGCCCCATCGCCGGTATGGCCGATGAAGATCGCGGCTTTTATGCTGTCCAGTTCCACCCCGAAGTCACCCATACCGTCCAAGGTGCTGCCTTGTTCCAACGCTTTGTGCGCGACATCTGCGGTTGCGTGGGCGACTGGAACATGCCGGACTACGTGCAAGAGGCTATTGCCAATATTCGTGAACAAGTTGGCGACGAAGAAGTTATCTTGGCCCTGTCCGGTGGTGTAGATTCCTCCGTTGCTGCCGCTTTGATCCACCAGGCTATCGGCGACAAGCTGACCTGCGTATTCGTGGATCACGGCCTGCTGCGTCTGAACGAAGCCCAGCAAGTCATGAGCACCTTCGCCGACAATATGGGTTTGAAAATCATCCATATCGACGCTTCCGACCGCTTCCTGGGCAAACTGGCCGGTGTTACCGATCCAGAAGCCAAGCGCAAGATCATTGGCCGCGAATTTGTGGAAATCTTCCAGGAAGAAGCCGCGAAACTCAGCAACGCCCGCTGGTTGGCCCAAGGCACAATCTACCCGGACGTCATCGAATCTGCCGCTGCCAAATCCGGTAAAGCCACTGGCATCAAATCCCACCACAACGTGGGCGGCCTGCCAGACACGCTGAACCTGAAGTTGCTGGAGCCCCTGCGCGAACTGTTCAAAGACGAAGTGCGCAAACTGGGCGTAGCCCTGGGCCTGCCACCCGCAATGGTCTACCGTCACCCCTTCCCAGGCCCAGGCTTGGGTGTCCGTATCCTGGGTGAAATCAAGCGCGAATACGCAGACCTGCTGCGCCAAGCTGATGCCATCTTCATCGAAGAGTTGCGCAACACCGTCGACCAAGAAACCGGCAAGAACTGGTACGACCTGACTTCTCAGGCCTTCACTGTTTTCCTGCCCGTGAAAAGCGTAGGCGTGATGGGCGACGCCCGTACCTACGAATACGTTGTTGCCATGCGCGCAGTACAGACAACCGACTTCATGACGGCTGACTGGGCTGAACTGCCATACTCGCTGCTCAAGCGTACCTCTGGCCGTATCATCAACGAAGTGCGTGGCATTAACCGTGTGACGTACGACGTAAGCAGCAAGCCGCCAGCGACGATTGAGTGGGAATGATCCCCCGTCTGGCACGGCCAGGCACTTGATGGCATAAAAAGCCGCTAAGCCCGCGTAACTGCGGGCTTTTTTTGTTTTTGGAGTGGTGCTGCTCGGCAGAGTGAGTCAGTTTCAAACATAAGTGTTGCTGTTTCTCTGTTTTCAAGCAGCTCCCCGTCTTGCCTGTCTTTTCTTTTGGCTGCTTATCAATTTCATTGCTACGCGAAGGCGCCCAGGCGGTGGGCAGCTCGGTGTGAGCACTTGTCTGCATTTCTGACTCGGCGTGTTCTTACCCTTCAGGAACTGTTGTGCGTCACCTTCGCCAAGGAAAGGCCTCCTTTGGGTTTCTGTCACCCAATGCCAATGGCGGGCTGTTTGGCGTCGGAAATGGTAATAGGGTAGTGCGACATCGAGGTCTGCGATCCATGCCAAGAGCTTTGTGTAGCGAGGTGGGCCGGGTATAGGCACCTATCGTCGCGGGGTGAGCTGCGTTCAGACAGAGTGAAATTATTTAGCTCCCTGTGAACAGCCTACATCATGAGCAAATAGATAAAAATCGAAGTCCAGTTTTGCGCTAAGGATGATTCATATTCAGAATAAAATACATAAATGCATCCTCTAAAACTTGTTCTTGCTGCTGCTTTGAGCTTTACGACGATCGTTGCCCATGCGGCTGGCTTTCATCGTATTGAAATTCCGGCCGAATCGGATAGTCCTGCACTAAAAGGTGCTGTCTGGTATCCATGTTCGCAGCCCTTGGAGGAGGTAAAGATTGGTCCTTACGTCATGTCCGTTGCCAAGGATTGCCCAGTCGTTGGTCGCCATCTTCCGCTCGTGGTGATCTCGCACGGTTGGGGTGGCACGTTCCTTGGTCATCGGGGCATTGCCGAGACTTTGGCGAATGCTGGTTTTGTCGTTGCCGCCATTAATCATGGTGACAACGCACTGAATCCAAGGCGTTACGGAGACCTGTCTGTGTTGGTCGAAAGGCCAACTGATATCAGGCGTTTGATTGACTTCATGCTTGACTCATGGCCCGATGCGCCCAAGCTTGATGCCCAGCGTGTCGGTTTTTTTGGGTTTTCACGTGGCGGCTACACCGGGTTGGTTAGCATCGGTGCCAATCCACTTGGTGAGTTGTTATGCAAACACAAAGACAACCCGGCCTGCGAGCAGGCGAAACAGGGGGAATTGCTGACACTTACCCATGATCCGCGCATCAAGGCTGCCGTGGTCGCTGATCCGCTCAGTGACTTTTTCACGGTTGAGAGTTTCAAAAATGTGAAGGTGCCCGTGCAACTCTGGCGCTCTGAGCAGGGTGGTGATGGCGTAACGCCCGAAAGCGTTGCTGCCATCGCTCACGCATTGTCAGAAAGAGTCGAGTTTCATACCGTGGCTGCTGCCGAACATTTTGCTTTCTTAGCGCCGTGCACTCCCGAAATGGCGAAGCGGGCCCCCGAAATTTGTTCAGATCCCCCTGGGTTTGACCGTCAGGTCTTCCATACGGAGCTCAATAGCACAGTGCTTGCTTTCTTTCGCAAGAATCTCGCTAACGATGAAAAGCCAGTTCCCTGATTGCGTTGGCGCATACGATCGTTGAAAACGGCAGTGATGGTTTCATGTTAATGGGTGTGCAGGACACGGAATGCCTCATCCTAGCAAGCTGACAGATCGCTATTGTTCTTTGGCAACGTCAGGCCCTCAATCTTGCCAAACGAAACCTAATATCCTGGACGCTGACAATCGGATTATCCCGCCGAGGGCTTGTAACGAGGCCACCCCGCTCATTGGCAGCCCATCTTATGCCTTAGCGTTGACTGCCTGAGCTTAGGCGTTAGGACTGCTTGGCACGCCGTCCGGCCCAGCCCCCCGAGCCAGATCCATAAACGCCTGCAGATAATCAATCACTGCTTCCGTTTCCCTCATTCCCAGGAAAATTTGCTTGGCGATGCCGTGCTTGCCCAGCTTTACCGGCACCACATCCAGTTTCTCTGCATACTCCTGCACCAACCATCGGGGTAGGGCTGCGACCCCTCGTCCACTGGCTACCATCTGCATCATGATGTCTGTTGTCTCAATCGCTTTGTGGCGTCGGGGGGCGATGCCGGCGGGCAGCAGAAACTGGTTGTAGATGTCCAGCCTGTCTATGTCCACCGGATAGGAGATCAGCACCTCCCGGTCCAGGTCCTTGGGCTTGGCATAGTCCACGTTCGCCAGGGCATGGTCTTTATTGACCACCAGTACCTGCTCGTAGTCGAACACGGGCTCAAATTTCAAACCGGGTTTATAGAGCGGGTCTGGGGTGACCAGCAGATCAATTTCATAGCCAAACAGCGCGCCGATGCCGCCAAACTGGAATTTCTGCTTCACATCCACATCCACGTCTGGCCAGGCGCTGAGATACGGCGAGACGATCTTCAGCAGCCATTGATAGCAGGGGTGGCACTCCATGCCGATACGCAGTGATCCTCGCTCGCCTTGGGCGAACTGGCCCAGGCGTTCTTCGGCCAGATCCAACTGGGGCAGGACGCGGTTGGCAACGGCCAGCAGATACTGCCCAGCTTGCGTCAATTGCAGGTTGCGGCCTTCGCGGCGCCAGATTTCGGTGCCCAGTTGCTGCTCCAGTTTTCGCATGGTGTGGCTAAGGGCGGATTGGGTAACGTGCAGCACGCCGGCGGCGGCGGTCAGGGAGCCTTGCTTGTCAACTTGCTGGACGACGGCCAGATGGATGCGCTCTAACATGATACGTGAATGATATTCATGGGTTGGTGAGATAAGACCATTTTACTTCATTGATTGGGCTTCCTACAATGCAAGTCATTCTTTAATCCACTGGCCTATTGAGAGCAGCACATGACGACGATTCATAATCTTGGCTTTCCGCGCATTGGCGCCAAACGGGAACTGAAGTTCGCCTTGGAGTCCTACTGGAAGGGCGAGTCTTCGCGTGACGAACTCAAGGCTCTGGGTGCCCAACTGCGCCAGCGTCATTGGGAGAACCAGGCCGGTCTGGATCTGGTGCCCGTGGGCGATTTCTCTTTTTACGATCAGGTGCTCGATGCCAGCTTCTTGCTGGGCAACTTGCCTGAGCGTGTTCAGGGCTTTCAGGGTGACGAGCTGGATAACTACTTCCGCGTAGCACGGGGTCGTTCGGCCAAAGGTCTGGAAGATCACGGCGCCTGCTGCGGTGGTGTGGCTGCTGGTGAAATGACCAAATGGTTCGACACCAACTATCACTACATCGTCCCTGAATTTACGGCTGATACCCAGTTCAAGCTGGATGCCTCGCATCTGCTGGAGCAACTGGCGCAAGCCAAGGCGCAAGGCGTGAACGCCAAGCCTGTGATTATTGGCCCCGTGACCTATCTGGCACTGGGCAAGGCCAAGGATGAATCCAACAAGCTGGCCCTGCTGGATCGCTTGTTGCCTGTGTATGTTCAATTGCTGGATACGCTGGCCAAAGCAGGCGTGGAGTGGGTGCAGATTGATGAGCCTGTTCTGGTTACCGAGCTGGATGCCGATTGGCAGCAAGCGTTCAAGACCGCTTATCAGCAGTTGAAGTCTGCTGACGTGAAGTTGCTGGTCGCGACGTACTTTGGTCAGCTGCTGGAAAATGCTGCTTTGGCCGCCAGCTTGCCTGTTGCCGGTCTGCATGTGGATGCCATCAACGATCGTGATGGCGTGGAGGCATTGCTTAAGCTTTTGGGTGACGAGAAAGTCTTGTCTCTGGGCGTGATCAATGGTCGCAATATCTGGAAAACAGATTTGACCGCCGTACTGGACTGGGTTGAGCCTATCGCCAAGCAATTGGGCGATCGTCTGTGGATTGCTCCTTCCTGCTCGCTGCTGCATGTGCCAGTTGATCTGGACAGCGAACAACAGTTGGATGCCGATGTGAGGTCCTGGTTGGCCTTTGCCTTGCAAAAGCTGGACGAACTGCGCGTATTGGGCAAAGCCTTGAGCCAAGGCCGTGAGGCTGTCAAGGAAGAGCTGGCCGAGAACCTGGCCGCGTTGACGGCCCGTCGCAACTCGCCCCGAGTGAACAATCCTGCAGTGAAGGCGGCGGTGGCTCGTATTTCGGCCGAGCTGGGCAAGCGCAAGAGTGCTTACGCACAGCGCGCTTCCAAGCAAGCTGAGTTCTTGAAGTTGCCTGCATTCCCCACCACCACGATTGGTTCTTTCCCGCAGACAGTAGAAATCCGTCGTGCTCGTAGTGAGTTCAAGGCGGGTCGTCTGGACGAGAACAGCTACCAGGCCGCCATGCGTGCCGAGATTGAGCGCAGCGTGCGTGAGCAGGAAAAACTGGGTCTGGACGTGTTGGTGCACGGCGAAGCCGAGCGCAACGACATGGTCGAATACTTTGGTGAGCAACTGGACGGTTACGCATTCACTCAGTTTGCTTGGGTGCAGTCCTACGGTTCGCGCTGCGTGAAACCACCCATCCTGTTTGGTGACATCAGCCGCCCTCAGGCTATGACGGTGGAATGGATTACCTACGCCCAGTCGCTGACTCAAAAACCCATGAAGGGCATGTTGACCGGCCCCGTGACGATTTTGAATTGGTCCTTTGTGCGTGATGATCAGCCTCGTTCGGCTTCTTGCCTGCAACTGGCGCTGGCCATTCGCGAAGAAGTGCTGGATCTGGAAAAGGCCGGTGTGCATGTGATCCAGATCGACGAAGCTGCCTTGCGTGAAGGCTTGCCGCTGCGTAAATCGCAATGGCAAAGCTACTTGGACTGGGCGGTGGAGAGCTTTCGCATCGCCGCCAACGGCGTGGGTGACGAGACGCAAATCCACACACATATGTGCTACTCGGAGTTTAACGACATCATTTCCTCCATCGCGGATATGGATGCGGACGTGATCACCATTGAAACCAGCCGTTCGGACATGGAGTTGCTGGAAGCCTTCGAGAATTTCCAGTACCCCAACGAGATTGGCCCCGGCGTGTATGACATTCACTCGCCCAATATTCCGACCGAGCAGCACATTGTGAATTTGATGAAGAAAGCCGCCGAGCGCGTGCCAGCAGAGCGTCTGTGGGTGAACCCCGACTGCGGCCTTAAGACGCGTCAATGGGCTGAGGTGATTCCGGCTTTGACCAATATGGTGGCGGCAGCCAAAGTCTTGCGGGCAAGTGCCTGATTGAGTCGGGAACCGTTTTGGCGGTGAGTCCCGGCCAAAGCCGGGACTTTTTTTGGAGGCGATTCAACACTGTGTTCTGGTTTTACCAGGAAGAAGAGAGCAAACAGTGTGGCCCCAGCAGTCGGCCAGACAATCAGCGCAAGGCATACATAAATAAGATGAATTTATTTTTATGCATCAACGTATTAACTAAAAATAAATTCGAGATTGAAATCAGAAATCAGGGCATACATAAAAAATGAATAAAGAATTCGCGTTTAGCATCAAAAGCATTCGTTTTGATGAAAACTACCGGCCATCCAATAACACACGCATCACCACCAACTTTGCCAACCTGGCCCGTGGTGAAAGCCGTCAGCAAAACTTGCGCAATACCCTGGCGATGATTAACAATCGCTTCAACAATCTGGCGCATTGGGACAATCCTAATGGAGATCGTTATTCGGTCGAACTGGATATTGTCTCTGTTGATATTGATATTGAAGGTAATGGTTCCACTTTCCCTACCATTGAAATCCTGAAAACCAATATCGTCGATCACAAAGAAAACAAGCGTATCGACGGGATTGTCGGCAACAACTTCTCTTCGTATGTGCGTGACTACGACTTCAGCGTGGTTCTGCAGGAGCACAACAAGAACAAAAATGGCTTCAGCGCCCCGGAAGGCTTTGGTGATTTGCACGGCAAACTGTTTAAGTCTTTCGTGAATTCTGCGCTGTACCAAGAAAACTTCAACAAGTCCCCCGTGATTTGCCTGAGCGTGTCCAGCAGCAAGGTCTACCACCGTACGGGGAACCAGCATCCGGTATTGGGCATTGAGTATCAGCAAAATGAGTTTTCGCCTACGGATGAGTACTTCGCAAAAATGGGCCTGCAGGTTCGCTATTTCATGCCCCCAAATAGCGTTGCGCCCTTTGCTTTTTACTTTCGTGGTGATTTGCTCAGTGACTACACGAATCTGGAATTGATCAGTACCATCAGCACGATGGAAACATTTCAGAAAATCTATCGCCCCGAGATTTACAATGCCAACTCGGCCGCAGGAATGCGCTATCAGCCCAGCCTGAAAAATTCCGATCACTCGATCACGCAAATTGTCTACGATCGCGAAGAACGTAGTCGTCTGGCGGTTGAGCAGGGCCGGTTTACCGAAGAAAGTTTTATCAAGCCATACAAAGTGATTCTTGATCAATGGGCAGCCAGTTACGCGCTTTGATTCATCAAAAACAACAAGGTTATTTAATTATGAAAAAATTGCTACCCACCTCCACCGCTGGCAGTTTGCCCAAACCCTCCTGGCTTGCTGAACCCGAGAAGCTGTGGTCGCCCTGGAGACTGGACGGTGAGGACCTGGTCGAAGGCAAGAAAGATGCACTGCGTCTGTCCCTGCAAGAACAATTGCACGCCGGTATCGACCTGATTAGCGACGGCGAACAAACCCGCCAGCACTTCGTCACCACCTTCATCGAACATCTGGAAGGTGTGGACTTCGAAAAGCGCGAGACTGTGCGTATTCGTGACCGTTACGACGCCAGTGTTCCTACCGTTGTGGGTGCCGTGACTCGTCCCAAATCCGTGTTTGTGGATGATGCCAAATTCTTGCGTCAGCAAACCTCGCAGCCGATCAAATGGGCGCTGCCTGGCCCCATGACCATGATCGATACGCTGTACGACAACCACTACAAGAGCCGTGAAAAATTGGCTTGGGAATTTGCCAAGATCCTGAACCAGGAAGCCAAAGAGCTGGAGGCTGCAGGCGTGGATATCATCCAGTTTGACGAGCCCGCTTTCAACGTGTTTTTTGACGAAGTGAACGACTGGGGTATTGCGACTCTGGAACGAGCCATTGAAGGTCTGAAGTGTGAAACCGCTGTGCACATCTGCTACGGCTATGGCATCAAGGCCAACACGGACTGGAAAAAGACGCTGGGTTCGGAATGGCGTCAGTACGAAGAGTCCTTCCCGAAGCTGCAGCAATCCAAGATCGACATCATTTCCCTGGAGTGCCAGAACTCCCACGTTCCTATGGATTTGATCGAACTGATCCGTGGCAAGAAAGTGATGGTTGGCGCCATTGACGTAGCCACCAACGTGATCGAAACCGCTGACGAAGTGGCCAACACACTGCGCAAGGCGCTGAAGTTTGTAGACGCGGACAAGCTGTACCCCTGCACCAACTGCGGTATGGCACCTTTGCCACGTGCCGTGGCTCGCGGCAAGTTGCACGCCCTGAGCGCCGGTGCTGAAATCGTTCGTAAGGAACTGTCGGCCTGATAGGCTTGATGCCTGCACGCTAGCTCGTTCAGACTGCCCCCAGCAAACAGTATTGATGGCTTTGCCATCGCTGTGACTGGGGGCAGTTTTATTGGGGCGACTGATTGTGTTGATCCTTCCATGTGCGCCGGCCTTGGCAACATAATGCAGCGTGTTTCGGAGGTCTGCTGGGGGCCTTGGGTTTGTTTCTTCAGTGCTCCTGGTGTTAAGGCGGGTCGGGCATAAAGGGAGGACAGGCGGAAGAAAGGGCAGAGCGATGAGTAATTCCACTGCCCAAACGCCAAACCCTAGGCCCTAGGGACTGGGTTTCAAATAACAGATGCTCCCGAGCAGCCTGCAATGCCAGTAGGCGAGTCTATTTACACCCCTGATTAAAGAAATTCTTGTCCATGACAAAGAAATGAACTAGGATTCACTCATGTAATGAATTTTGGTTCACTTCTTTATGGCCTACCGTCAAACCCCCGCCGTTCAAGCCCGTCTGCAAGACAATCGCAGCCGTATCCTGGAAGCCGCTCGCGCTTTGGTCAGTGAAGGAGGCTGGCAGGAAGCGCAGGTGGCCAGTGTGGCGGCCGCTGCCGGTATTGCCACGGGGACGGTCTATCGTTACTTCCCCTCCAAAGCCGAGCTGTTCGCGCAAGTCCTGTCGCTGGTGTCCCAGCGCGAGGTCGATGTGCTCACGGACATTGCACAGGCCGATGGTTCCTCCATGTTGCGCCTGCATGCCGCTGTCTCCACTTTTGTGAAGCGCGCCATGCGTAATCCTCGTTTGGCCTATGCCTTGATTGCCGAGCCTTGCGACAAGGAAATCGACGCGGCTCGTCTGGTGTACCGCGCCGCGATCAGCCAGGTCATCCACTCCATTGTTTCCACAGGTCAGGACGCGCAGGAAATGCGCCAGGATGTGCAGCCCGATATTGCGGCGACCGTCATCGTGGGCGGTTTCATGGAAGGGTTGATTGGCCCGCTTTCTCCTTTAAGCCGTCAGCAGCACGATGGCACGGACAGTTACCAGCGCCAAGTGGCCGCGCTGGCTGACCAGATTGCCCAGATGGCGTGTGCCAGTGTGGCAGTCCTTTCTGCCACGTCTTAGAAAAACAGTTTGGAGACAACCATGAACCAGCCGCTCTCCCTCAGCATGTTGAATGCGCCCGAGGATCGTTACAGCACACATCAGGTTTTGAATCAGGCCTTGCCCGCCAGTGGTTTCAATGCTTTTACGGGCGATCAGGTTTTACGTGATGCCATCAGCCGTGAAGCCCCTTGGGCCGCATCGCGCTGTCAGGCTTTGGGGGCGGTAGCTGGTGATGAGAATGTGCAGGAACTGGCTCGTTTGGCGAACCGCCATATTCCTGAGCTTAAAACGCATGATCGCTTCGGCAACCGGATTGATTGGTTGGAATTTCACCCTAGCTGGCATGAGTTGATGGGCCTGGCCTGGCAGCACGAGGTGCCCAATTTAAGCTGGCGTACCCAAGAGGCAAACGGCCACCTCGCCCGCGCCGTCTTGTCCTATCTGTGGAATCAGGTGGAGCACGGTACGGGCTGCCCGACTGGCATGGCTTATGCGGCTTATGCCGGTTTCGAGGCCGAGCCTGCTTTGGCGATCTGGGCGGACAAGCTCAAAGGGACACGCTATGAATACAGTCGCCGCGAAGTGGGGGACAAGCCCTCGGTGGTGATTGGTTATGCGATGACAGAAAAGCAGGGCGGCTCAGATCTGCGCGAGACGCAGACGACCGCGCGCTTCTCCCATAGTGTGGATTATCACGGTGCCACGGCGCATTGGTATGAGCTGACGGGGCATAAATGGTTTTGTTCGGTGCCGCAGTCCGATGGTTTTTTTACGCTGGCCAAGGTCAATGGGGATGTCACGTGTTTCTTCTTGCCCCGTACCTTGCCGGACGGCAGCTATAACCGTTTTTTTGTGCAGCGTCTGAAGGACAAGGCGGGTAATCGCTCCAACGCATCCAGTGAGGTGGAATATGCGGGCACGCTGGCAATTCGGGTAGGGGAAGAGGGGCGCGGTATTCGGGAAATTCTGTCGCACTCGCATTTGACACGTCTGGATTTTGCGATTGGCTCGGCGGGGTTAATGCGGCAGGCGCTGACCTTGGCCCTGCGTCACACCACATCACGCAAGGCTTTTGGGACCTCTATTGCCGACCGACCCATGATGAGCAATGTGCTGGCGGATATGGCGGTAGAAGTGGAAGCGGCAACCTTGATGTCCTTGCGAGTCGCCAAGGCCACTGACCTGATGCAAGGCAGTGAACACGAAAGGCTGCTGGCGCGGGTGGCCACGCCTGCGGCTAAATACTTCAATTGCTCGCGCGCGCCCTCTATTGCGAACGAGGCATTGCAGTGTCACGGCGGCAATGGCTTTATTGAAGAAAACCCCATGGCTCGTGTGTATCGAGAGTCCCCCTTGAACAGCGTTTGGGAAGGGACGGCCAATATGATGTGTATGGATGTGCGGCGCGCCATGATCAGAGATCCGCTCACGGTGGAGGCGGTTTTCAATGAAATTAGACCCTTGGCCGGGCAAGACAAGCGCTTCGATGCCCTGGTACAGCACACTGAACGTCTGGTGAGAGCCGCGATTGAGGATGAGTTCCTGGCCCGCCCTATGACCGAAGCCGTCGCCCGTGTTTTGCAGGCCGCTGAGCTGTTGCGCTATAGCCCGCAGGAAGTGGCGGATGTGTTTTTAAGTACGCGTAGTTCCGGCGAGCTTGGAACTTGGGGGGCGCATTACGGCACTTTGGGAATGACAACGTCCTTGTCAGTCGCGCAGAAAATCATGCGCAGAGCGATGGTGGCAGATTGATTGGTGCGGCTTACTAAGTATGGAGTGAGCAAAGGGCTATCAGGACTAAGTCTTGGATAGCCCTTGTTGCTTGATCTTGGCGGCTTTGCAGGCAAGGCAGCTTCCGTTTTACGCTGCCGTGCAGACCCTTAGTCGGTGCCCATCGGGGTCCAGAGCGACAAATGTGCGCCCAAAAACGGCTGTCTTGGGTGCCTGCTCTATGGGGATACCCGCTGTTACCCAGGTTTGATGCCGTTGATCAACAGCCGCATCATCGTCTACTAAAAAAGAGAGCTCGGAGCGATGGCCGGTTCCGGATGATACAAAGCTGGCTGCCTGGGTAGACCACAAACCCAGCGTCAAGCCCTTGTTCAGCTCAAAGGCGACATAGGTGGGGAAGGATTCAGCAGGCGCTTTTTGTAGCAGTTTTTCGTAAAAAAGGCCGCTGGCGGCGGGGTCTTGGACGTAGAGTAGCAAAAGATTTGGGTGATTCATGATCGCTCCAACATGGTTATTGAGCAGATCATTATGGGTGACCATACTGCCAAAAAATGGCAGTATCTAGCATGGCCCGAGCGGAACGACTTCTTTCCCTTTTACAAGTGCTACGCCGACATAAGCGTCCGGTAAGTGGTGCGCGGCTGGCTCAAGAGCTGGGCATCAGCATTCGGACGCTGTATAGAGATATTGCTTCCTTGCAGGCACAAGGTGCTGATATAGAAGGGGAACCCGGTGTGGGTTACGTGCTGCGACCCAGTTTTATGTTGCCCCCTTTGATGTTTTCTCAAGCGGAGCTGGAGGCCTTGATACTGGGCTTTCGCTGGGTAGAAAAGTTCGCGGATGAACCGCTGACTAAAGCGGCTGGCGATGCCATGGCCAAGATTTCGACGGTCTTGCCGGATAGCTTGAGAGACAGCCTGGACAGTACCGCTTTACGGGTTGGGCCCAGGGTGATTCAGGATACTGAGCGTGTTGATCTTGGCATTGCGCGTACAGCGATTCGTTTGCAGCGCAAGCTGAGCATCACATATATAGATGGGGCAGGGCAAGAATCGGAGAGAGTGATCTGGCCTTTTTCCTTGGGCTACTTTCAGCACTTTCGGATTCTGGTGGGCTGGTGTGAATTGAAAGGGGATTTCCGGCACTTCCGCACGGACAGGATACGAGGATTGATCAGTCTGGAAGAGTCTTATCCTCGGCATCGGGCTGATTTGTTTAAGCAGTGGCGCGCAATACAAACAGAGCTAAGCTATGTGCCTGACACCTGACACCTGCTTCCTGATCACTGCTACGTCGCTCTGTGAGAACCAGTTTCTCCGTCCTGCGCTTCAAGCCCTCCTTACAAGAGGGTTTTTTCCTGATCAATTGTTGTTATGTTATAACATCTCATAATTGGCGAGAGTCCTTTGCAAGGAACCGCCCATTGATGGCTCAAGGACGAAGAGAAATGACGATGAACCCCGATAACACGCCGGTCGATCCCTCGGCCCGCATTCCCGTAACGGTTTTGTCCGGTTTTCTGGGAGCGGGCAAGACGACTTTGCTGAACCACATCCTGAACAATCGCGAAGGCCGCCGTGTCGCCGTCATCGTGAACGATATGAGTGAGGTCAATATTGATGCCGCTCTGGTCCGTGATGGTGGGGCGGAGCTATCGCGCACGGATGAAAAGCTGGTGGAGATGAGTAACGGCTGTATTTGCTGCACCTTGCGTGAGGACTTGTTGCTGGAGGTGGACCGTCTGGCCAAGGAAGGGCGTTTTGATCAACTGGTCATTGAGTCCACCGGTATTTCAGAGCCGCTGCCCGTGGCTGAAACCTTCACCTTTGAAGGCGAGGATGGCCGTTGCCTGGGTGAGGTCGCTCGTTTGGATACGATGGTCACGGTGGTAGACGCTTTTAACTTTCTGCGCGATTACAGTTCGCAAGACAGTATTCAGTCCCGTGGCGAATCCCTGGGAGAAGACGACGCGCGCACCGTCGTGGACCTGCTGATTGAGCAGATCGAGTTCTGTGATGTGCTGGTTCTGAACAAGATTGACTTGATCAGCGAACCAGAGCGTGAACGCCTGATGGCAATTCTGAACAGCCTTAATCCCCGTGCTCGTATTGAAACAGCCGAGTTCGGCAAGGTGCCCTTGGATCGCGTACTTAACACCGGTTTGTTCGATTTTGAAGAGGCATCCAAAGCCCCCGGTTGGTTGCAGGAATTGCGTGGCACTCACACCCCGGAAACGGAGGAGTACGGCATAGGCAATTTTGTGTACCGCGCCCGCCGCCCGTTCCATCCGCAGCGTTTTCTGGAGCTCGTTGAAAGCGAATGGCCCGGCGTGGTGCGTTCCAAAGGCTTTTTCTGGTTGGCGAACTTCCCGACCTTGGCCGGTTCCTGGTCACAGGCGGGTGCGGTGGCTCGCTATCACGTGGCGGGTTACTGGTGGGCTTCCATGCCGCCCGAACGTTGGCCGGAAGACCCCGAAGCGGTAGCCCTGATCAAGGAAAAATGGGATGAGCGCGTCGGGGACGCGCGTCAGGAGCTGGTTCTGATTGGCATGGATATGGACGAGGCCGCATTACGTGCCCGTTTCGATGCCTGCCTGTTAAGTGATGAAGAAATGGCCAGCGGTCCCAGCACCTGGACAACATGGACGAATCCGTTCTCAGACTGGCCTTGATGGAATGAGGTCTTGCCTAGTCCCTGTCGGCTTGGGCAAGACCTTTTGATTGGATGTTGAGTATGACTGTTGTCCTTCCCGACCCGGCTTTGAACGATTCCACTTATGGCCTGACTCCGCTGTCCTGGGTGGGCATGGAGGGAATCGATTTACCTATTACCGTGGTCGAACCGGGTTATACGCGCCAACTTCATGCGCGTGTCGATGCCCAGGTTGATTTGCCGCTGGCGCATGTGAAAGGGATACACATGTCCAGGCTGTATCGCTTGCTCAATGACGTGCCACCAGAACAGGCCTTGTCGCTGTTGGGGCTGCGGCGTCTTTTGCAAAGCATGGTGGATAGCCAGGAGGATTGCGGCACGCGCAGTGCGCGACTGGGTTTCAGCTTTGATTTATTGCTGCGACGGCCTGCCCTGGTGACGCAGGACTTGGCAGGATGGAAGTCCTATCCCGTTGTGCTGGAAGCCCGTCTCGTGGACGGCAGTTTTGTGTGCAAAATGCAGGTTCAGATTGGCTATTCGTCGACCTGTCCTTGTTCCGCTGCGCTGGCTCGGCAATTGATTGAACAGGGCTTTATGCAGGCCTTTGGACGGCAGCCTGACTTGCGTGCTGAGGAGGTAGCGGCCTGGCTGCACAAGCACGCCAGCCTGGCTACTGCGCACAGCCAGCGCAGTCAGGCTCTGGTTCAGGTTCAGGTATCGGAAGATAGCGAGGATTTCGGATTTTTAGCCTTGATTGATCGTGTCGAGAAGGCACTGGCAACACCTTTGCAAACGGCCGTCAAACGGGCCGATGAGCAAGCCTTTGCGGCTTTGAATGGCCAGAACCTGATGTTTGTGGAGGACGCGGCGCGTCGTATAGAAGCGGCCTTGGTGGACTATCAGAACGCTGGCATTCAGGTCCGCCATCTGGAGAGTTTGCACCCCCATGATGCGGTGGCGTTTAAAACGCCTTTGATGTCAGAGACGCCTTTTGCGCGATTGAACGGGGGCGTGGCGCCATGAGTGTTTTAGTATTTATCAATCCTTGCCAAACACAACTGCACCCTCAGGCGTCCTTGCCGCTGGAGAGGGCAAACCAGATCACGATTAATCCGTCTGAGCGAGTGGTTCGCTTCCGTGTATCGGAGCGGCGATGAAAACCTTTCTTGCCTCTGCCCTGATCCTGCTGGTTCGCGGCTACCAACTTTTTATCAGCCCATTGCTGGGCCCACGCTGCCGTTTTTATCCGACTTGTTCGCAATATGCGATTCAAGCCTTGCAGACGCACGGCCCACTCAAAGGAAGCTGGCTGGCCGCACGGCGTATTGTCCGTTGTCACCCCTGGCATCCGGGCGGGCATGATCCTGTTCCGGCTCGTGGCGATCAGGGTAGCCAAACGCCCAAGCATTCAGGAGATGGCCGTGGATAAGGGAGCAGTACCAGAAGAGTCCATACTCCAGGCGCAGCAATCCATTGTGGACAGTTTCCAGTGCCTGGGTAACTGGATGGCGCGCTACGAATATCTGATTGATCTGGGACGCTCCTTGCCGGACTTCCCAGAAAAATGGCGTACGCAGGCGAACCGCTTGCATGGCTGCCAGGCACAGGTCTGGATGATCTCTGAATTGCGTGATCACAAGCTGTTTTTTCAAGCTCGTAGTGATTCCGCCATCGTCACCGGCTTGTTGGCGTTATTGATGAAGGTGTATTCGGGGCGTTTGCCTGAAGAAATCCTGTCCCATCCCCCTGACTTTTTACAGGCAATTGAACTGGAGCAGCACTTGTCACCGAATCGTGCCAATGGCCTGTTTCACATGATGGAGCGGATTCGTTTGGAGGCGCAAGCCGCTTTGGATGCAGAAGCCGCAAAGGCAAAACCATGACACCAGCAATCCCGAAGGCCCCTCTCTCCCGGACCGCAGAAACGACCAAGCGGCATAATCTGCGCCATGCTGATTTGCTGCTCTGTGGCGGTACGGTAATGACCCCTAACGGGGCCGAGCCTATCGATATCGCCTGTGTGCAAGGTCGGATTATGGCTCTGGGCGATTTGCAGCCCGGCTGGAGTGCGGACTGCGTGCTGGACCTTACGGGGTTGCACGTATTGCCAGGGGTAATCGACAGCCAGGTGCATTTCCGAGAGCCGGGGCTGGAGCACAAAGAGAATCTGGAAGCGGGTACACGGGGCGCGGTCCTGGGCGGGGTGACGGCGGTTTTCGAGATGCCCAACACCCATCCCTTGACCTTGGGAGCCACTGACTTGCAAGCCAAGCTGGATGCTGCTCAAGGCCGTAGCTGGTGTGATCACGCCTTTTATATCGGTGGCTCTGCCTTGAATGCCGAGTCTTTGCAGGAATTGGAGCAGCTTCCAGGCTGCGCAGGCATCAAGGTCTTTATGGGCAGCTCTTTTGGAGACCTGTTGGCGGATGAGGACGACGTCTTGCGTCGCATCTTGCGTCATGGCCGTAGACGGCTGGCGGTGCATGCGGAGGATGAGGCCAGGCTGCGTGAACGCAAACAGATCGCTCTGGATAGCGGCGACGTGCGCCAACATCCGGTTTGGCGTGATGAGGAAAGTGCCTTGAAGGCCACGCAACGCATTGTTCGTCTGGCGGCAGAGGTGAATCGCCGCTTGCATGTGCTCCATGTGTCCACCGCAGAGGAAATGCAGTTTCTGGCCGCCCACAAACACCGCGTGACCGTAGAGGTGACCCCGCATCATCTCAGTTTGCAAGCCCCTGAATGCTATGAGCGTCTGGGCAGTTTGGCGCAAATGAATCCGCCGGTGCGCGAGCAAGCTCATCAAGATGCGCTGTGGCAGGCGATCCGTTCGGGTGTGGTGGATGTCATTGGTAGCGATCACGCACCGCATACCTTGCTGGAGAAATCCCAAGCCTATCCCGCTTCACCCAGCGGCATGACCGGCGTGCAGACCTTGCTACCCGTGATGTTGAACCATGTCCATGCAGGTCGCTTGAGTCTGCAACGGCTGGTGGATTTGAGCAGTGCCGGGCCTGCCCGGATTTTTGGTCTGGAAGGCAAGGGACGCATCGCTGTGGGCTTTGATGCGGATTTCAGCATTGTGGATTTGAAGGCACGCCGCCGTATCCGCAATGACTGGATTGCCAGTGTCAGCGGCTGGTCTCCCTACGACGGTATGCCCGTTGTAGGCTGGCCAATTCACACCATTGTGCGCGGCCATTGTGTGGTTCGTGATGAAGCCTTGGAAGGGCAGGCGCAAGGCAGGCCGCTGCGTTTTCTGGACGTCCCTTAGCCGCCCATTCAATCAGGAGTGCGCCATGACGGATTCAAAAGAGCTTAAAGAGCGTGGCTTGAAGGTGACCACAGCCCGTATCCAGATTCTTGAGATATTCCAGGCCCCCGGTATTCGTCATTTGACGGCAGACGATGTGTATCGCCAATTGATACGACAAGGCAGCGAGATCGGCCTGGCGACGGTCTACCGTGTGTTGACCCAGTTGCAACAGGCAGGCTTGCTAAAGCAGGTTTATTTTGAATCTGGCCGGGCGCTGTATGAGCTGGATGACGGCGAACACCATGATCACCTGATCTGCACGGACTGCGGACGTGTGCAGGAGTTTCATGACCAAGCTATTGAGCAGCGACAAAAAACGATTGCTCAAGAACGGGGCTTTCAGGTTCTGGAACATAGCCATGTGCTGTATGGCCGTTGCCTGACACCGGATTGCGAATATCGCCCGGAACCCATGATGACAAGGAGAAAACGTGAAGACTGAAGGACAAGACATAAGGTCTGCTGAAAACGTGACGGTGCAAATAAGCCGTCGAGTCTCGGTAGAACAAGTGGAAGAGGGCTGTGCGCTGGCTCCCAAGTTTGATGAGCATGGCCTGATTGCTTGCATCACGACAGACGCTAGCAATGGCGAGGTTTTGATGCTGGGTTACATGAATCGGGAAGCCCTGGAAAAAACCATACAGACAGGGCAAGCCCATTACTGGAGCCGCTCGCGTCAAATGCTCTGGCATAAAGGTGCCAGCAGTGGACTGGTGCAGACGGTAGAGGAAATGCGTATCGACGACGACCAGGACGCGGTGTGGCTACGTGTGCGGGTAGCCGGTTCCGGAGCCAGTTGCCACGTGGGCTATTACTCCTGTTTCTACCGGCAGGTGCCGGTGGGTGCCGAGCATAGCAAAGGTCAGGATCTGGTCTTTGTGGAGTCCGCCAAGACCTTTGATCCCAAAGAAGTGTATGGGGATGTGCCCAATCCCACTGTGCTGTAGTGTTTGTTTCATTCAATGGAGCCGCTTGACTGTTCGCACTCGTAAAACTGCAGGGCAGTCAGACTGAACATCGCATAGCGATCAGTTGTAATGGGAGAGAGCTTACTTGAGAGGCCATAAAGCATGGAAATGATGCACCGGACCTTGCCCCAGGCCGATCTGCAATTGGTCGGCAGCGGCCAAAGCGCCATTCAGATATTCCTTGCCCAAACCCACCGCAGTTGGCACGCTGCGCCCCGGTAGCAGGGCCGCAATGGCGGAGGATAGCGAGCAGCCCGTGCCATGTGTGTTGCGTGTCGGGATGCGGGGCGACTGAAAAACATGGCTCTGCCCCTGACCTTGCAACAGATCCACACTGTCCGGGCCGTCCAGGTGGCCGCCCTTGAGCAGCACCCATTCAGGGCCCAGCAAGCACAACTCCTTTAAAGTGCTGTGCATTTCTTGCAGCGAGGCGGGTTCCGGTTTTTGCAGAAAATCGCCTGCTTCGGGCAAGTTGGGGGTGAGCAGGGTACACATGGGCAGCAGCTTGTCGCGCACCACGGAGACGGCTTCGGGGCTGAGCAAACGGTCCCCGCTTTTGGCAACCATGACCGGGTCCAGCACAATCGGGCAGTCCAGGCCGTGATGGTGCAGGCGGTCTGCAATCGCTTCCGCAATCCCTGCATTGGCGACCATGCCGATCTTGATGGCATCCACGCGCACATCCTCAAACACCGCGTCCAACTGGTCCGCCACAAAGTCCGGCTCCAGCGCCACAAAACGCCGCACGCCCTGGGTGTTCTGCGCGACCACGGCTGTAATTACGCTCATGCCGTAGGCACCCAAGGCGTACATGGCTTTCAGATCAGCCTGAATACCAGCGCCGCTGGTCGGGTCTGTGCCCGCAATACTCAATACATTCGGAATCATGCTTGGCCTGCTTGATCTTGAGTGGCAGCCAATGCCAATGCCTGACGGGCAACTCGGACGACGTCAAAACTGTGTGCCACATCCAGACTGTTCAGTTCCGCATTGCTGAACCAGCGTGCGTCCAGGGCATCATCGCCTGCCTGTGGCTCACCTTGCTGCCAGCGAAACAGCACAGCAATCAGAATGAAGTGTGAATAGGCCAAGGGTGTGGTGCTGGGCTCGCGGTCAAACACATCCAGCGCATCAAAGACCTGCAAGGCCTGGCCTTGTATGCCGGTTTCTTCGGCCAACTCCCGATGGGCCGCCGCCATGATGGTTTCGCCCGCGCGGATTTTGCCGCCCGGAAAGGCCCAGCGTCCGGCATCGGGCCGATTGGCGCGGCGTATCAGCAAAATCTGGTCTTGACGGATGACGGCAGCCAGGGTGGCGGCAACCGGGCCGACGGGGGCGGGAGAGTGGTCAGACGACAAGATAGCAACTCCTAGTCAAGGATAGCCATCCGGCAGCAAGCGGCGAGCAGGTACATACCCGTCCCTTCGCCGGCATGACCCGGATCAGGTTCAACGGGTCACTGCGGTGCAATCTGCTCGGGCAGTTTCTCAGCCTGCTCGCCAGGCTCCCCTCGGTGAAAAGACCGTTCTTGTTAAAACGGTCTGGGCGAGTATACCTGTCTTTCGCCTACAACTCCCCCGTCAAAAACTGCGCTCGCCCACGCCCGAAGGACCAGTCTGCATCGCTGTTCTCGACCAGAGCGATGATCAGATCCTCGGGCGATACGCCACAGTTTTGTTCCAGTCGCTCTGCCAGCAAACGGTAGAACTGGACTTTCTGACTCTCGCTGCGGGGGCGGGACACGATATGCAGCAGCACTACTTTGTCGCTGCGAGGGTAACCCAGGCTGGTGTCGTCCAGCAACAGCTCGCCGGGACGGTGCTGGGTGACGCATTGGTAGCGGTCGCTGGCAGGAACATCAAAGGCGTGCACCATGGCTTGGTGCGTGGTGTCCAGTAGCTGGCGTAGTTCGTCGTCGCTGCGGCCTTGGATCAGGTCAAATTTCAGTAGTGGCATGGTGGGTCATTCTTGATAGGAAGTGCGGTCTGCAAGGCCGTCGGGAGTGATAGCCATATCGTCGTACATCAGGCGTTCGGCTTCGATGAGCAAGGTTGATAGTTGCTGGTAAGCGGCGGCCCATTCATCGATAAGCTCGTTGCTGGCTATCCTCTCGCTCAGCTCTTCGCGTAGGGCTTGCAGCAGGAAAGTGTCCCCATGTGGGGCACGCTCGGACTGGATTTGGAGAGCAACGCGATTGTTGGTGATCTGGCTGGCCAAGGGACTCAGCGGTGGGGAGTCGCGCAGTATCAATTCATAAAAATAGGTGGTCAAGGCTTCACCGTCGCTTGCCAGCAGCGGCACAGCCGCCTTGATGATGTCGCGTTGAGCGTCTGTCAACATACAAGTCAAAAGCCAGGCAAGATGTGGCCATTTGTGCAGTCAACGAGATAGGCAGCAGGGTGAGTCACGGTATCAGTCTCCTAGTTTGAGGTTGAGATAGCGGCGCTATCCATAGGGAAGATAGAAGACTGAATGAATCAAGTAAAATGATGAATAGTGAATTTATGAATCATTAATAATGATTAAAAGGCGATCCCTATAAGTGTTGCCTGGACGAGCTTTAGGCGTACTTGCGGACGGCCTGCAGGTAGGAGCCAGTACCAGAGGGCTGAGATGATGAGGGTTGCCCGTCTGTCGCGTAAGGGCATGAGGAAAACTATCTGCTCATTGATCACTGAAAAAGATTTTATTTATCAATATTCATCATTTTACTTGATTGATGACTGCGCCTATCGTCAAGGCTCTGAGAACACCGTGACCCAGGCCCAGACCAGCAGGAGGCAAGGTGATGACCGAAGCTGGCCGCTTGTGCGTGTTGGGTAGGCGGCCCACGACGTATCACGTTGGGTATTGCACGGTAAAGGACTTGTCCTCGATGACCTTTTCAAGGAGCTAATCATGCAACTGCGAGACAACGGACTCAGGTTCTCGCCCATCACGATTGTGTTGCACTGGCTTATTGCGGCCTTGCTGTTTTCCATTCTGGGTTTGGGGGTGGCCATCGCCCAAAGCCCCGGTGAGGTGCGGCTGGTGCTGTTGCAAAATCTGCTGGGGACGCTGCTGTTCCTGATCTCCATCTACCGTTTCTGGGCGCGGGTGACGTCTTTTCATCCCTTGCCGGTGGGTTCGCCCAATCCGGTAGAGGTGATAGTGGCCCGTTGCGTGGCGATAGCCCTGGCCTTGGCGATGGTGCTGCTGCCCGTTGCTGTCTGGCTGTCCCGAGCGGCAGCGGGAGTGGCGGTGGAACTGCCCGGTGGTCTGGCCTTGCCGACCTTGATCAGCCCGAATGAGCAGCTCAAAGCCGTGGTCGATGTGTTGTTCAATATTGGCGCCACTGCCTTTTTACTGGGGTTGGCCTTGCACCTTTTCGGGGCATTCAAAAACCATATTGTGCTCAAAAATCTGGCCCTGCGGCGCATGCTGGGCAAACAGGTGGAGTTGTAAATCATGAGCGAAGCAAACCGAGTCTTTGCGGGCAATGTCATCACGCAGATGTGTGGTGTGCCATACCCGATCTTTTTGGCGGGCATGGCTGCGATTTCAGGGCCACCATTGGTGGCGGCGGTAGCGAATGCGGGCGGGGTGGGCGTGCTGGGCGGCTTGCGTCTGGCTCCCTTGATGCTGCGTAACTGGCTGCGGGAAACCAAAGCGCTGACGGACCGGCCTTTTGGGGTGAATATCGTGCCGCAGTTTGGTGGCCCGGAAGTGTTCGAGGCCCAGTTCCAGGTGATCTTGCAGGAGTGCCCCCGCATCTTGTCGCTGTTCTATGCCGAGGACTATTGCGCCGACCTGATTCCCCGCGCCAAAGACGCCGGCATGATCGTGATGGTGCAAACCGGCACGGTGGCACTGGCTCGCCAAGCGATGGCGCAGGGGGCTGATATTATCGTCGCCCAAGGCAGTGAGGGCGGTGGTCACCTGAATCGCGGCACGATTGGCCTGATGTCTTTACTACCTGCAATTCTGGACGGTGCGCAGGGCCGTCCCGTACTGGCCGCAGGCGGAATTGTTACCCGCCAGGATGTCAGGGCGGCCATGACCCTGGGGGCTTCTGGTGTACTGGTGGGCACGGCCTTTCTGGCCAGCGAGGAGTCCAATGCACATCCGCTCTACAAGCAAAAGATTCTGCAAGCCAGTACGGACGATACGCAATATCGCACCGGCTATTCCTTTGGCTGGCCCTATGGCACCCCGCATCGTGTGATTCCCAACCGCGACAAGTGGAATGTGCTGCGTTGGGTCGGGGGCGGGGCGCGGGCGATTGACAAGGACAGAATGGCCAGGAAACTGTCTTTGTATGCTGGTCAGGGCGTGGGCAAGATTCACAGCATTGTGCCAGCGGCAGAGCGGGTTGCGGAGCTGGTTTTGGGGCTGCCTTGATGGCTTACTGTGGCAAGGTCTGTGCGACGCTGTTGGACAGATCCACAGGTTGCTCAGTGAGATCAGACAGTTCGGCATGGCCTTGATCTGGCTTGGGCAATTGGGCGAACTGCGCTTGAGCCAGGGCCACAAAGCTGCGCAGGGCCGAGCCAGGATTGGTATCGGCACGACGGATAAACACGGTTTTCACCCGCGCAAGCTCAGGCGGCAGCGCGTGGCATTGCACGGGCAAGCGCAAGCTGCTGTTCTGGGCGATGGCTTTGGGCAGCAAGGTAATGCCCATGCCCGAGGCCACGCAGGACAGAATGCCGTCCAGCGTCCCCATTTCCATGATCTGGTTGGGCACCAGCCCGGCCTGGTAAAACCAGTGTTCCAGCGTAGAGCGGTAAAAGCAGCCGGTTCTAAAGACCAGAACCGTTTGTTGGGGGATTGTTTCGATCAGGGCAGACAAGGATTCCACCGTCTTGCTGCTGACCAGCACCAGCTCTTCCTCAAACACCTCTTCTTGAATCAGGGCCGGGTTTTGATGAAAACCACCGACAAAAGCACCATCTAGCTGGTGGGTCTCGATGGCTTTAATCAGCTCTGCCGTGGTGCCGGTTTGCAAGGACAACTGAACCTGGGGGTAGCGCTCGCGGTATTGGATCAGAACCTGGGGCAGGCGGATGGCAGCCGTGGTTTCCATGGAACCCAGGCGCAGCAGACCGCTGGGCGTGCCCGTGTCTTGCAGGGCCGCACGGCTTTCATCGGTCAGTTGCAAGATACGGCGGGCGTAGTCCAGAAAAGTATGGCCAGCCGCAGTTAGCACCACGCCGCTTTTCTGGCGTATGAACAATTGCTGTTCCAGCTCTGTCTCCAGCTCTTTGACGCGCATGGTGACATTGGATTGCACGGTGTGCACTTTCTGGGCAGCGGCCGTAAAGCTGCCATGCTCGGCAACCGCACAAAAAATCCGTAATTGGCGCATTTCCATACCGGCTGTCCTATGTCTAAAAGTGATGTTTTGGTTTTCGTTCAATCACTTTATGACATTTCCGATGCGTCGTACAGCGCAGAAGGGGCTAGGTTGAAAGTTGGTGACGGTAATTGGCCGGGGTATGCCCAAAGCTGCGCCGAAACAGGCTGATAAAGGCGCTGGGGCTGGAATAACCCAGATCATAGGCAATGGTGGCTACTGGAACACCGGCCGCCAGCATTTCCAGGGAGCGCATCAGGCGGGCACGTTGCCGCCAGGCGGTGAAGTTAAAGCCGGTTTCTGTCACGAAACGGCGGCTTAAGGTACGCAGACTGACCGCTGCCCAGCTCGCCCAGTGCTCCATGCCCTGGTTGTTGCTGGGGTCGGCAATCAGGGCGCGAGCAATGCGTTGCAAGCGCGGGTCCCGGGGGAGCGGCAGCCCAAAAGGCTCGACGGGCAGGGTACGGATTTCATCCAGGATAACGGAGGCAATATGCGCTTGTTCTTGGGGCAAGGGGGCAGCGGGAATCAACTCCCAGGAGCAGGCGCGCAGCACGGCTTCACGCAACAGGCCCGAGGTACGCAAGGTGCAGGCGTGGGCGGGCAGGTCGGCGCAGGCCGCTTCGTCTATATAAACGCTCCAGCCATGATAAGGGCCGTGCGATTGGCCCGAGTGCAGGACATGCGGCGGCAACCAGACGGCATGGATAGCGGGCACCACCCAAACGGCGTCTTCCACCCCGACGGAAAGCAAGCCGCGCAGAGAACCGAACAACTGCCCGCGAGCGTGCTGATGGGGGCGCGAGGATAGCTCCGAGTCGTGATTACCGGTGACGGCGAACAGCACAGGATGCTCGGGGAAGTTCAGAAAATCATGCAGACCTATTTTTCGTTCAGGCATGGCGTAATTTTGTTATTCATTGACCGATACAGTGTACATCTGCCAAAACCTTTGTGCTTACACTGAAGGCCTTGATGAACAAAGGAGCGATACATGCAAGCACATGACATTCTTCCCGATCACGCCAGCGAAGTTCAGATTGCTGGCACCACTATTCGCAAAGGCACGGTTGGCGCCTTTCTGGCCAATGCAGCGACGTTGCGCCAGCCTGGTGTCAGCGATGCACAACGTCAGCGTGCCTTGAACGATATTGTGGCGGCCTTGCCAGCCTTGAAAGCCTTGGGCTTGTTTGATGCCTTGGAGATTCGGGACCCTCAGTTGCGTGATTTTGTGGAGTCTAGGCTGTGATGAGAGGTGAAGGCGCAACGGTTCGTCCGTATTGGCTGCGCGATACCGCCTGCTTGTATTTATCCGGCGGCTTGATGCGTGCCTTTGGAGGCATCCCCTATTTAGGCGTGCGCCGCTTTGATAGTGGCTGTCTTTATTGATGGCAAGGAGCCGCTTATGCAAGTCGATGACACGCAGTTTCCATTGGTGTTTTTAAGAGAACACAGCCCGCAGCAAACACCGCAACAGGCGCAGGATCAATTAGAGGCCTTGTTGAATCGGGGCCAACGCTTTGTCTTGTTGACTGACAGAATGGGCGGTGAAGATCCTGCTCATGAAGAAAGCCATGAAGATCGCAAGCAACGTGCCCTGTTTTTCAAGCAGAACAAGCCGCGTTTGAAGGCGTTGTGCGCTGGCATGGTGGTGATCAGCAAGGGGCGGACCATCCCTGCCGCCGCACGCTTGGCGCAGCAAACCTTGGGCCGGGTGTTGGGCCTGCAATTCAGTTTTGTTGTGGATGAGGGCGAGGCACGGCTTGAAGCCAGCCGTTTGCTGGCCCGTTAAATTGCGGGCGGCATGGCTGCCAGAAAGAGGAAGTCAGATCAAAAGAGGGACCACAGGCCGTGTGATGCGGCCTGTTTTTGTGTGCGATTTAGTTGGCTTGCAAATCCAGCGTGCTATCCAGGTGTATGCGTTCAAAGTCTGAAATCAGCACCTGAATACGAATATCCCAGCTGGCCAGATGCGGCAGCTCGACATTACTCACCTCCCATTGATCCTGTCGCGTGAGTTTCGCCGGAAAGGTAATGGATTCCACTCCAGCCTGCGGGTTGCTGAAAATGACCTCCACCTCTTGAGCCTTCAAGGGACTGAAATCGGGCTCGTATAAAGAGACGGTTAGAATGGCCGGGCGCTGGGCGGTGGCCGGAATGTACAACAGGTCCGCCCTTACTGCTTCAGTATGGATATGACTGGAAATGGTGGGGGAGACGAGCTGGGCCAAGGCGCGCGGAGGTGGGGTAAAGCGCCACAAGGCGGCCACGGCCAAGATCAGCACCACCAGCACATACTCCAGACGAACCACACGCCGCAGAGCTTGCCGAGCATTGCTACGCTGCTGCAAGACGGCTTGGGTCAGGCGATAGCGGTTGTAGGCTCCCAGAGCCAGCAAGAGCAGAACCAGAATCAGCTTGGCACTGAGCACTTGCCCATATCGGCTTTCCCATAGCGAGGCGAGCTGATCGAATTGCACGTAGATCAGTGCGGCTCCGCTCAGGATCAGGACCAGCAGGATGGCGGGAATCCAGCGCGAGAACAGGGTCAGCAAGCGGGATTCCTGAGCCTGTTCAAGCGCGTAGGCCAAAGGCAGGAAAGAACCCATCCACAATGCCAGCGCCACAACATGCAGCCAGACACTGAGCCGGGACAAGCAGGCGGGATCTGCCGTGCTGGCATGACCGCTGGAAGCCAGAGAAGCCCCCAAAAGAGTCAGCGCTAAGGCGGCCAGCCATTTCTGGCTAGTGGGACTCCTTGCCTGCCAGGAAAGGGCGGCACAGGCCAGGGCGACCCAGCCCAGCAGCACGGCCACGCCCATCGAGGTCGATACAGCCGTTTTCCAGGCCGTCGTGCCGAACAAGGCGGACAGCGGCAAGTCCAGCGCATCGACACCGACCAAACCCAGGTTTAGCAATAAGGCTATGGCACCTAAAGCCAGCATGCGCGGTGCGAGACGACTTTGCTGGGCTGAGGTCTGGTTTGATGTTGAGGTCAGCGCCCGATAGACCACCCAGCCTATCCCTGTAAACAGACCTAGATAGCCCAAGAGTCGAGCCAGCCAGATCAGGCCGTTTCTGACGGGATTGCTGCGGGTGCTGTCCATCAGGTTTGCGCTGGGCGTTCCAATGGCAAATGTCAGTGTTCCGCCGACGGGATGGCCGTCGGCAGAGATGACTCGCCAGCTCAGTCCATAAGTACCCTCGGTCTCCATGGGCGGCAAGGCCAGTTCCAGCCGCTGGTCTTGCATCAAAACGTCCCCCAGTTCTTCGGAGGAACCGTCGGGACGAATCAAGGTCATCAGCAAGGGGGAGACGGACTCATTGAAACTTAGGCTGGCGGTTCTGGGCGACTGGGCCAGTATTGTGCCGCTATCGGGCTTGCTGGCCACCAAGGACGCATGAGCATGCAGAGCTGGCACCCAGGCCAGCAAAAGCAAGGCGATCAGCAGCACAAGCAATGGGTGGCAGCATGCCTGCCTATGCAGGGACTGGGTTTGCATAAGATCTCCTTTAGGCGGATGTCCAAGGGCAGCCGCCGCCTGGGTGTCTACGGTTTGGGCAACAGTTGCAGCGCGGGAGCAGGGGCGTCGGAATGGTCAGCCGCTTTCTGGGTGTCCGGTGCCGCTTGATCAATCCAGCGCTCCACGCCTTGCTCGCATTCCTGCACAACCGGGAAGTAGAGCGTGCTATTGGGTTTGAGCTCATCGCCTAAGTAGCTGATGAACACGAACTCGTCATAGTGCTCGTCCTGCAAAGGGCCGCCAGCCCAGACCACTTCCTGAACACCGGAGCTGACTTTGGCACCCCAACGCGTATAGGCCTGCTTGTAGTCACCTTTTACGGTTTCCAGCGTCCAGCCTGCTTTGGGTTGTGGTTTGACGCCGACCACGCCTTCAGGAATACGGACACGGATTTTGGTGGTGGCAGAGCCTTTGCAGCCATGCGGCACGGACAGAACAGCCTTGTAGCTGCTGCCCACCGGGGCTTGCTTGGTTTGCAGGGAAACGTGTGCAACAGCGCAAGAGGCGAACAGCACAGCAGCCATGCCCAGAATGGCACGGGAAGACATAGAAGAAATTGACATTGAAAACCTCGGCTAGATAAGAAAAAAGAGACCGTCAAAGGACGGGGACCTATCAAGCGAGGAGTAAGGGCGGGGCGCGTGAACCTAAAGGCGGGCCTTGTGCAGGTAGCGGGGGCCGGGTTTGATTGCTCTCGGCCAACAAAACCGGCCGATATGTAATCAGGCTGATCAGGACAGGCGCATCCAAGGTCGGCAACAAGGCGGGGGACGCCGCGATACCAAAGGGACAATCCTGCTGGTTTTGATGTGTATCGGAATCCGCCTGGCCATCTTGGCCGATCAGATCAATCCAGAGCGTATTGGCTGAATTGCCTGCTGTACAGAAGGTAATGGCAAAGCCATTATCTTGTGCAGAGTGGCTAGGCATATAGCCTGCTGGGACGATGGCGCGACAGACGTAGGCTAGCAGAGCCAGGCAAAACAGAAATTGCCAGACTCGGATTTCGCGAAAAACGAAATGGGGACCCAGGGCGCGCATGCGGAAAAGTATATTACAAAAGAGGTGGCCGACAGATGAGGTGTTTGTCAGTTATCTGGCGCCAAACTTTAAGTGTTTCACTCTTTACGCTGTTTAATAGCGGTGACGGCTAGCTGGGTCGCCACCGTCAAAGGCCCTGGCAGTTGGTCCAATGCAAACCAGTCCATGCCGCTGTGCTTTTCTGGCTCCTGCACCACCGCTTGGCCGGTGAAAGATGTCGCCCAATAGACAGGCGCAACCCAGTGCTCTCCTTTGTTGGCATCAATCTGGTTCACATTGACCAGCAGCTCCAGGCTATCCAAACGCAACCCCACTTCTTCCATAATTTCGCGTTTGACGGCTTGCTCCAGGGTTTCCAGCCAGTCCACTTTGCCGCCCGGGATGCCCCAGTGCTCGGCTTCCGGCTCACGTACGCGCTTGAGCAGCAAGATTTTTTCGTTTTGCATAATGACTGCACCGCAGCCCACTCGTATGGTTTCGTCCATGTCTACGTCTCTAGTTTGTTAAAAGGGCGTCAAGTGGCCCCGAGCGTCAATCACACGTAAAAAAAGCCGCGAACACAGGGGGCGGCTTTGGTTAGCTAAGACAAAGCAGCGCTTAGGGAAAACCGGCACATTGTTCTAGAAACGCAGGCCGTGAGGCCAAGCGGTGGTAGTAGTCTTCGGCCGCCTGCAGTTTCGGGCGATCAAACGGCGTATTCAGCCAGCGGTGAATGGACAGGCCCAGAATAATATCGGCCAGGCTGAACGCCGGTCCGGCTGCATAGGCTTGGGTTTGAGCCAACTGTTTATCCAGAATGGACATCATCTGTGCCCAGGCCGATAACGATGCCTGGACCTGCCCCGCATCCTGGTGTTGGGGTGACTGCCGTACCAGGCTCATAAACGCATAGGACCAGGATGGGTTCAGCTCGCACGCCTGCCAGTCTATCCATTGATCTACCTTGGCCCGTTGCCAGGCATCTTGCGGATACAAGGCCGTTGACGACTGGCGATTGGCCAGATAACGCACGATGGTATGGGACTCCCACAGCACGCGATCCCCATCCAGCAGGACGGGGATTTTTGCGTTGGGGTTCAGCGCAAGGAATTCGTCCGTGTTGACGTCCTTGAAACCGAGGCCCCAATCCTGCCGCTCAAACTCCAGACTTAGCTCCGCGCAGGTCCACATGACTTTACGCACATTGATGGAGGATTCTCTGCCAAGAATGGTCAGCATGAGGGGGCTCTGAGGCGCAGATTATTTGTTGGCAGGCAGCAGTTCGTCACGGCGTTCAATGATGCGTGAGATCAGGCCATATTCTATGGCTTCCTCGGCACTCATCCATTTGTCGCGTTCGATATCGTCGCGCACACGCTCGATAGGTTGGCCGGTTTCACGGGCAATCACTTGAGCGATACGTTCGCGCGCTTTCATGATTTCCTGGGCTTGAATGGCCATATCGCTGGCCTGACCACCGGCGCCACCGCTGGGCTGGTGAATCAGAAAACGGGTTTGTGGCAGGCATACGCGGCGCTCGCGAGCCGCGCCCAGGAACAGGTGGGTGGCAGCACTGCCAACCCAACCGGTACCGACCATGGTGACGGGCGAGGAAATAAAACGCACCACATCGTGGATGGCGTCGCCCGATTCCAGGTGACCACCGGGCGAGGACACGATCATGGTGATGGGGGCGGTGGATTCGGCATCCAGCGCCAGCAGCTTGCGCACGGTTTCCGAGGCGAGCTTATCCGTGATGGTGCCAAAGACCAGCACAGTACGGGCGCGGAAGGCTTTTTCTTCCAGAAAGGCGCTATCTTGAGGGCTGGTATCAGAGCGAGTTTCTTTTTCTTGGCCAAGCATGGGTGAAGACTCCAAGGGATACGTGTTCTGTCTGCTAAGGAAAATCGATTGCTCGACTATATCCCGACTGATGATCAACCGGGCTTTCACTTGGCAATTTTTGTGGTTTTTTTTGTCCGGGCTGGGGGCGCCCAAGCGCGTTCCGAGCAGGCAGACAAATCAACAGCAGGGTGGTTTGCCCTGCATGTTCGTCATAGTCTCATGCTTGTTTGGTATTTGATCGGGAGAACAAGACCCTATCGTCCTGCTTCTTGGATCAGCATCCGAGAAAGGCGCTGATCTACAAGCTGTGGCTGGGCCTGGAGACCTGCCACAGAACCCCGATAGCTCATTGGAAACGCTTCTCTCAACAGTGACACGACGCCCCCTGTCACTAAAAAAGATACCTGTCGCTTCAGGCGCTTGATGCTAAAACGGGACTGCACCAGATCAGTTGCCAAGGTCGAAGAAGTCCCTGCTTAAAAACGCTTTTCCAGCTTCAGCGCGACTTCGGTTTGCTTGTATTTGAAGGCCCAGTCGATATTGCTGTTGTTGAAGGTGTGCTTCAGATACAGATTGGGCGTAATGCCTTGGAACGCAAAGCGTGGCATGCCCACGTTCAGGATATAAATCTGTTGCCGGTCCTTGCGCAGCCCACCCAAGAACAAGTCCTCGGCATCGTGACGGGTCTGCCGGTACAGTGCCGTGGCGTTGATGTTCAAGCCTGCATCAAAGGCCCTGTAAATTCCCAGATTTGCCATATAGCTGCGGCTTTGTGCGGTTTGCTGAGACTGCAGATTACGGGTGTAATTCAGGCCCCCGTAGACCACGGTTTTTGCATCGATCAGATACGAGCCGTACAAGCCTATCTGGTTCTCTTTGACGCCTTCAAAGTACTGCCGTAAATCGCCTTTGTAGGACAGGCTCTTGTGCTGGGCATTCACGCCCACTTGCAGCCTGTCGCTAAGATTGTGCTTCCAGTCCACGCGCCCACCCCAGGACTGATAGCTGGTGCGACGGTTGGTGTAATTGTTCTCGAACAAGGGCGTAATCGACAGGTCGTTTTTAGCGTCCTGATAGTTGTAGCCCGCGTAAATAATGCTGGTGTTGTCGCTGTAATAAATGTCCTTGGGCTCGGCTTGCTTGTGCTTGTCGTACAGATTGCCGTAGCTCAGGCCGCGCAGCAGCAGATTGTGGTTGCCGCTTAGCTGGAAACGCCGGTTCAAGGTCAGGTCGTAGACCATGGCCGTGGATTTGACCGGGTCCGGCATCTTGCGCACTGACGGAAAGCACCCAAAGAAATAGCAGGTAAAGAAGGTGTCTTCCTGGCCGTTTTCTTTGTTGATATTGCTGTTGTAGCCCAGTCCAATCGAGGCTGAACCGTGCCAGGCATTGCGGTCTTGCAGGGCACCCTGAAAGCCTTCGATCACGGGTCGCACTTCATCCGGAATACCGGCAGAGGAAATCTGGCTGAACAGTTCCTTGGCTTCGCTGGATTGATAGTCCTCGAACAGCAGGCGTGCCAGCTCCAGCTTGGCGCGCATCATAGTGGGATCGCTTTCCTGAGCCTGGCGCAGCTTGCTGATCGCCAGGCTGTGATTGTCCTTGCTACGGGCCACCATCCCTTGAGCCATCAGCACCAGGGCAGGGTTGTGGCCGGGCAGCTCCTGATACTTTTCTACAAACTGATCCACCTTGGCCCACTGTTGCAGATTGATGGCGACATAAATGGCCGGTTCCAGATCGGTCAGCGTGGCATCGACGCTATAGGTTGTGCCGTTGATGGTGATCAGGGCCGAGGGGTCCCCATCGGGCGGGGTTTCTTCCACTAAATGGGAGCGTTCGCGTTCGTTCAGATTGCGGTCGATTTGATTCAAAAGTCGGCGCGTATCGTCGTCGTTGGCTTGCACCGCGCTGGATGCCATGGCCAGCAGCAGGCACAAAAGGGGAAGGGCTCGCCCATGCATGAATGAAAACCTTGCAAGAAAAAGGGGAGATGGACGCAGGGTCCGGAGAGAAAGGGGATCGAGCTTGTCGATCCCCCTTTTCTTATGGCAACACTAGGGTGTTGTCAGAGGCGGATTACTGTTTTGCACCGCCGAAGGCCATGTCATTGGCACCGTTGGCTGGGTTGTAGTAAATACCTGCCAAGGCGTCAGCGGCTGCGCCGTAGAATTGGCCCTCAATTTTGGCTGTACTACCGCTAAAGTTTTTAGCGAAAGAGCCATCGGAAGCAATGGTTGTGCCATTAAACAAAACAGTACCAACCAGACCAGCCAGGGTACCTGTACCACCACCGTAGTTGGCGGTCAGGGTGCCTTTGGAGATACCTGCTTGAGTGCCAGGGTTGTACTGGTTGACGCCTACAACATCGTACTTGGCATTGACCAGGTTAGGCATGGCTGTAGTTGGGTTTTCGCCAGTGTAGAACACCGTGCGGTCAGCATGGCTCAGGTTCAGATCCGTGCTGCTTGCTGGAGGTGTGCCGGCTATGCGGGGAGCCCACTCACCAAAATACACTTCCTGGCCGGAAACCTTGGCAACTACTTCGCCACCGAAGTGGGGGTAGCCCGGCAGAGGATTGTTCAGTTGGCGATAGGCGTAAATTTGAGTGCCTGTTCCTACACCGCTGGTGATGGTATGGCGCCATGTTTCAGCAATGTTTGTTCCCAAGGGCATTTGAATATATCCGTTGCCATCAGCACCACCCAGCACTTGATTGGTTTGCCAAAGAGGACCGCTTTTGAAGCTCACCACACCCGATTGTTTGGTGGCGTCATATGGGTCAGTACCTGGCATGGAGATACCAGCTTCGCCTTGAGCCATCATTGTGGACTCTTTATTAGCCACTACAAATGCTTTCGAGGAACCACCAGCGACGGGGGCAGCGAAGCTGCTGGCGGAGGCCAGCAGGAAAGCCGAAACAATAGCCAGTTTTTGTACATTCAGACTTGCTTTCATTACGAACTCCATTAAGTGAAGAAAAAGGGCGTTTTTACGAAAACGACCAAAAAAACCGATTAACTTAAAAACGTGCTGTCATACCGACACGCACTGTCCGTCCAGGGGCCGGCATAGAGGTGCGGGCCATAGGGTCCAGGTAGTACTGATTAGTTAGATTGCTGATTGCCACGTCCACATTCAGGTTTTTCTGTACCTGATAGCTGGCGTAGGCATCGAACACCAAAATGGGGTTCCAGTAGTTCGTTCTGTTAAATGCCCAGCCAAGGCCACCAAAATGGCCTTCATCTTTGTTTTTCGCAGCGCTGTGATACACCGCACGTGCTCCGAGCAGTAGTTTCTTTTCCAGCAGGCGTGCACCGACATCCAGATTCAGGGAGTACTGCGGTTGCAGACTGGTTCTGGCAAAGGTGCGAGGGAAGCCTCCATCAACGCAGGCAGGAATGTTGTCGCTTCCTGCGGCTCCAGGGATGGGCATAAACGTCTGGGCGTAGTCGGCGTCGCAGAGCTGTTGCTTCAAGCGGTATGTGCCGCCAAAGTTCGCAAAGTATTTACCGCTATCCACGCGAGCTTGCAGTTCAATACCGGACATTTTCTTCTCGGCAAACTGCACGGTATTGAAGTCCCAGTCCCGGTCTATATAGTCTTTGATCCGGTTGTTGAAGTAATTGATCTTGACGTCTGCATATTCCAGGCTTGGGAAGTAGCTGCTCAGATTGTGGACATAGCCGATTTCCCAGTTGTAGGCATGTTCAGGACGAGTAGCTGCCCCGGTCGAGCGCTTGCTGCCGCCAGCCAATGCCATGGAGGATTCAAACAGGCTTGGAAAGCGTACAAATTCGTTGTAACGGGCATAAAGACGAATATCGTCTGTAATGAAGGCTGTCAGCCCGATGTGAGGAACCCAAGCATGGTCTTTTTGTTTTTTAGGTTCTTCCCATTTGTTGGGTATTTCAGATTCGTCTTGGTAAACAGGTTTGCGATTGCTTATCGAGGCAATGTATTTGTCTACTGTGCCTTTTTGTCCCTGCGCATCGGTGACTTGCTCTGTTGAGTCAATTTCGCCATTGGTAAAGGGGTTATTGGCAGTAAAACCTTTGTGACTTTCGCCAGAGGGAACAAAAACCGTTTCTTCGGTATAGCGATAGCCGTTAATTTTTCCTTTATGAAATGAATCGCCTAGTATTTCTTCAAATGATTTTTTGCTTGTATGCCCGAAAACGGCCTCCAGCATGCTCGGATCTAAATCGGAAATGAACTGCCAGTCTTCTTCATATTGCTTGTACAGGGGGAGTTCTCTTTCAATGATTTGGCCTTCGTAATCAGCAACTTCTTGGTTGCTCATTAAGCGCTGAACCTGGTAGTTATAGCCTTTCAGAGCAGGCTGAATTGCCCAGTTTTTATGCTGCTGACTACGCATTTCGGCCAGCTTGTCGTCGTACGACCAGTAGTCGCTATAGCGTGCACCAGCATTCACCTGCAGCCAGTCCACAGGCCGCCAGTCGAAGTTAAAACCAAAATTCCATTGCTGACGTGTCCCCGAGCGAGGCCCCATGTGGTTCACGCCCCAGGTCAATTCATTCAGGTGCTCGAGCTTCTCCGACGCGTCATGCTGCTTGAGCTTTTCTCGTGTGAAATCAGCCGATAAGCTCAGATCCAGAGTTGGGTGCAAAGTCATGGCGTTGCTAAGGTTCAGCCCGCTACGCCTATGGTCGGTAATTTGCAAGGCTCTGGGGATGATGTTGAAACGTCCGTCTGTATTGGGCAGCTTTTCTGGGGCGGTAGGCGGTACCCAAGCGCATTCAGAGCCGTTTGTGCCCAGGACATGGCAATTTGTGTAGTTGTCCCAGTCACCATCGCGTCCGTAATTAAGACCTTGGCCTTGAATCCCATAAATGACGTCGCCATTCTGATGACGCTCACTATCGCTTTGGGTAATCCAGGCTCCGGCCTTCAAGTTGATGAAACGACTGCCTTCGGGATTCCAGGAGTAGTTCAGGTTCCAGGTGTCTTGTTTGACCTTGCTATACGGGTTTTCGGTTTGGAGGATATTTTTTTCGCCATAGCCATCCAGGGCGTGGATGGCCCAGACCACGTTCCATGGCACGTTTTCGCCAAAGGTATGGTTGCTGCGCATGTAGCTCATATCAATGGCTTGATCATGAGGTAGGCGCAACGTGCCTTTCAGCAGCGTGGTTTCCAGTTCGCTGGATGTGTTCAGAACTTCTTCACCAGGACGGTAGTACTTGGCGATGTAGCTCACTCTGGGGAAGGAGTACGACGGGTTGTAGTCGCTATTTGCGTCCTCTTGCCAAGTGTCGTTCTCGTACTTCTCGCTACCCTTTTTACCGCTGTAATAGTTGCCGCGACTGCGGTAGCTGTAGGCGGCCAACAGGTCAAAATGTTCTTGTTGCGTGGCGATGGCCAGACGATAGGAGTGATCTTCAAAGTTGAAGTTCTTGCCGCTATTCCCGACTTTCGGCATACGGTCTGCAGAAATGTACTCAGGTAGAACAACGCTGTTGAGGCCTCCTCTATCAAAGACCGCCCCCGGAATATCGCGATAGTCCTTTCCGAAAATCCCAAAAGCCCGCTCATTCGGCTTGGTTGAATTCGTCGCTGTCTCCGCCTTCAGCTCAATCCCGAAGGTCTCACCCGGTTTGACAATATCTTCCACCTGCAGCGTGCGGATCTGCACCGATCCGCCAATCCCGCTGGCCCCCGACGTTGCCGACACGCCTTTTTCCACCAGAATGCTGCTGATCATATTGGGATCAACATAGTTGCGGTTGGCGACCCCGGCCGGTCCCAGCCAGACTGATGTGGCCTGTTCCGTGCCGTCAATCGTCAGTGGAATGCGGCCTTCACCCTGGATACCGCGAATGTTCGGGTCCAGCGCGCCGCTATTGCGCGAGTCCCCCGCATACACACCATTCAGGCCCTTGAACAAGTCCCCCACGGAGCTGCCCTTGTATAGCTCGATTTCCTCCTTGCCGGCGTACACATTGGAGACGTCTTTCTCGAATACATCGGTTTTACCCGCCTCATCGCGGGTTTCTCGTACGACGGTAATGGTGTCCAGGCGAGTGGCTCGGTCCGTGTCTTCCTGGCTCTCATCCTGACGGGAAGAGGGTGGGGCGCTGCCCACGCTTTGAGCCTGTGTCTGCCCGGCCCAGGAGGCCAGAATCAAGGCATACACCAGCGGCTTGAGCGCGTGTTTTTTGTGTAGGGGGGAAAGGGTAGCGGACATAGAACGAACCAGGGCTCCGTGTGAAAAATAACAATCTGTCGTGGGGAAAGGCTCCCGTTTGTTGGCCAGGTTCACCCCTTGTCTCAAAAGGTGGGGAATGGCACGGGGATATTATTCCTATTAATGAGAATAATTATCACTTAGATTGATATGCGGGACGGAGCAATTCCTATGCAGAACCGGAAATCCGCTGCAATGGCAGGAACTTGTCAAAGCAGAAGGGGAACTTTTCAGGGAGAGGGCCGCAGGGGGCGGCCCGAAAAGAAGGGTGGGCCTCTATGAATAAAGAGGCCGAAAACAGCGGAAATACAAGGGTTTAGGCGCGCTTGTTGCCAAAAATGGATTTGGGTGAGCGGCCAAAGTAGCGTGTAAAGGCGACGGAAAAATTATTGGGGTATTTGTAGCCCACTTGCCAGGCAGCCTGGGCCACTTGTTGGCCGGACTCCAGCAAGGTATAGGCTTTGCGCATACGCAGTTCCAGCAGCAGGCCGATAGGCGTGTTGTCGTACAGATAGCGAAAACCTTCTTTAAGTTTGTGCTCGTTAATGCCTACCGTCGTAGCCAGATACTCCACCGTGATTGGCTGGTCCAGTTGCGAACTGAGCAAATCGCGTGCTCGCTCAACCCGCTGAATATCATCCACCGACAGCGGGGCGCTGTTGGGGGCGTCGGGCGGAGCCAGGCGGTTGAACTGCTCGGCCAGCAAGCTTAGTGCATGGATTTGCAGGTTCAGCCTGTGGTGATGAATGGGCTGCTCCGGGGTGCACGGCTGCATATAGCGTGCCAGTGCCGCAGCATGGGCCATGGTGGCCTGGCTGCTGGCATGAAAAGACAGACGATGCAGTCCCACGCAATCCATCAATTGGGTGGCGCGTTCCGAGCCCACGTATTTGTTCAAGGCCGCCTCGCTGATGACCAGACGTAATTGCGATACGGACTGGTCCTCTTGATAGTGGCGTTCCCCCCGCAGAGATCGGAAAGCTGTCACCGTGGTATGGCCTGCCTTGAACAGCAGGTCTGAACTCTCCCGTCCCTGATAGGCCGACTGTCCTTGCAGACCCACGGTCACCACAATGACACGGCCCGCATGAGGGCCGTTGCTTTCTTCAACCAGCGATCGGCTGGGGTGATAGTGCAAACGGCCTAACAAAAACCCGTGTTCCAGCTCCACGCATTCGGAATAGCAGTGGCCCAGTTCTTCGGGAAGTTGCAGCCGGACTCGGCCATCGCTCAGAGCGCGGCATGATCTGGGTTCATCCGTGGTTAAGCGATAGCCACATTTGCGCGTATTCATCATTTCTCCTGCTAAAAGCGCCTCGCATATGAATTGCTCCGTTCAGCATAGATCTTAATGCAAATAATTCTCATTAAATATATATCATTTCTAGCTGTCATGGCAGAGGGAAGGGCCATTGTGGAATTTACGGAGGGAAAAACAGTGCTGGATCGATCGCAAGGAGACGTTGTTTTGCCGGAGCAATTGTTGCAGTCGCATGCGCTGCAAGCCTGTTGGGACGCGCAATTGGCGGGCTTAAGTGCCGATGCCTTGAACCTGGCTTTGGGGTATGGGGTGTTTGCGCATCTGGATCAGTTTATCGCTGCCCAGGAGTTGGCGCTTGTGCTCAAGTGGGACGCTGACAACACCGCTTATCTGCTGGAGTTGTTGTGGAGTCTGGAATTGCTGGAGTGTCAGTGGACCTGTCCGCGACGCTATCGCAGCCTGCCCCAAACGGCGCGTTATCTGAATCCGGGTTCGGCGCAATATTGTGGCGATGCCTTGCTGTTTCGGCATGGCGTTTTGCGCCAGGTGGGCAATCAGTTGGAAGAGCTGCTGCGTAATGGCAAATCGCCTCCGGCGGATCCGGCCCTGATTCAGCAAGGTTGGGCAGCGGCGGCGCGCTCGCAAATTGCCCAGGAGCAAACGGCGGTAACGGCTGAGGTGGCCTGTGAGATTTTTGGGGCCGTGCCGCAGTTCTGGCGGGCGCAACGTTTGCTGGATTTGGGCGGTGGGCCGGGCCTGGTGGCTATTGCCTTGGCACAAGAGCAGCAGGACTTGAATGCCGTGGTGTTCGAGTACGAAGCAGCGGCGGCCGTCGCTCAGCAAAAAATTCTTGATGCCGGCCTGGAAACGCGTGTCAGCACCT
Organism: Alcaligenes aquatilis; assembly: GCF_003076515.1. NCBI lineage: Bacteria > Pseudomonadati > Pseudomonadota > Betaproteobacteria > Burkholderiales > Alcaligenaceae > Alcaligenes > Alcaligenes aquatilis. Next base: position 807,796 of record NZ_CP022390.1, read on the forward strand.
TGGCCGGTGATCTGCTGGTGGACGATTTCGGGGCGGATTACGACCTGATCTGGTGCTCCTCCGTGCTGCATTTTGTGCCGGACATTCCCGCTTTGCTGGCCCGTCTGTATCGCGCCTTGCGCCCCGGTGGGGTGCTGGTGTGCTGTCACGCCGAAGTGCATAAGGAAGTCAGCAAGGCCAAACGGATTTTGCATTACTACCTGCATATGCGTATGCAAGGCCGCCAGGTGCTGCCGGAAGGGCAGTTGGCCCAGTTGCTGGAACAAGCCGGATTTGATGAGGTTCAGCAGTTTGATGAGGTGCGCTTTCCGGTTGCGCCCGTCACTGCATTGATTGCGCGCAAGGCGTGCAAAGGGTGATGAGAATGAAGACGTGGAAAGCGTGGGGGGCACAGTTGCTGTTTGGCTGGATGAATCTGGTGCTGGCTGTCCCCAGTATTTATTTGATGCTGGGCCTGCCCCTGGTGATGCGCCAGCATGGCTGGTCCGGCACTGAGATAGGCTTGTTTCAGTTGGCGGCCTTGCCCGCTGTTTTCAAGCTGGTGCTGGCCATGCCGGTGCAGCGCGTTCGCCTGGGGGGCGGGCATTTTGTGCATTGGCTGTGGTTGATGGCGGTCTTGTTGCTGGCTTTGTATGTAGGCATAGGCCGCGAGAATCTGATTGATCAGCGGACCCTGCTGTTTGCCCTGACGTTTGCCATCAGCATTGTGGCGACCTGGATGGACATCCCTTTGAATGCCTTGGCCGTGCAATACCTGCCGCGCGAGGAACAGTTGCGTGCGGGCAGTATTCGTTCTGCCGCCTTGTTTCTGGGCGCGATTGTTGGGGCAGGGGTGATGGTGCTGGTGCAGGCCCGCTGGGGTTGGCAGGCACCGTTCGCCTTGATGGGCCTGGGGCTGGTTGTGGGTTGTTTGCCCTTTGTGTTTCTGCGCTCTAAAGCGGGCTTGCACGTGGCAGAGGCCGAGCAGGCGCCGCCTGGTTTTGTCGCTGATTGGGTCAGTTTTTTTGGGCAGGAAGGGGCCAAGCAATGGACCAGCTTGCTGCTGACCAGCTTTCCCTTTATTGGTGCCGTCTGGTTTTACTTGAAACCCTTGATGCTGGACCAGGGCATGCCCCTGGAAGAGGTAGCCTGGACGGTCGGGATTGCTGGTGGCATTACCGGTGCCGTGTTCAGCCTGATTGGTGGTCGTTTGGCCTCATTCCTGGGTGCCGCGCGTGCCATTCCTATTTATCTGCTGGCGGCTTTGCTGTCTCTGGTTCTGCTGATGGTCTCGGTCTGGGCCAAGCTGGGCCCGGTGTGGCTGATCAGCAGTGCCCTATTGATTGCTGCCAGCATGGGGGCGGTGTCGGCCTTGCTGTTTGGCCTGACTATGTTTTTCACCCGTAGACAGCGCAATGCTTCCGACTACGGTTTGCAGTCGACCATCTTCACCTTGGCGCGCATGGCTGTCCCGATTGCGGCGGGCATTGTGCTGGACCGCTTCGGGCAAGTCGTCATGCTGGGTGCCTTGACCTTAGGCGTTCTGTTCGCCTTTGTACTGGCTTGGCGCGTCCGCCACAGCGTTGGTGCCAGCACTGAAGTGTTGCTGCGCAGCCAGTAAATCCTCTGCTGAAAACGCCGGCGTACATAGGCTGCGTTGGCGTTCATCGTTTTTGCTCCGTTTTGCATAGAAATTAGAGCCCGAAGGCTATTGTGCCATGTTCGGTCATATTTGAGAATAAGTCTTGTTCGTATTCATATGTATTTAACCAGGAGTCATGATGACCTTGCCCCCTTTAGTTGAACCCGGTGAGCCCTTAAGCCGCGAAGAGGTGAACCGTTATAGCCGTCACCTTTTGATTCCCAATGTGGGCATGGAAGGCCAGCGCCGCATCAAAAATGCCAAAGTGCTGGTCATCGGGGCGGGGGGCCTGGGTTCGCCCACCTTGCTGTACTTGGCCGCGGCCGGGGTGGGCACACTGGGCATCATCGACTTTGACCGAGTGGATGAATCCAACCTGCAGCGCCAGATCATTCACACCGTAGACAGCATTGGCGAGCTGAAAGTGGAAAGCGCCAAGCGTGCGATTCAAAAGCTCAACCCCCACATCAAGGTAGAAACCTATACCGACCGCTTGGAACCGGATACGGCGGTCGAGCTGTTCTCGCGCTACGACTTGATTCTGGACGGCACCGATAACTTCGCGACCCGCTATCTGGTCAATGATGCGTGCATGCTGGCCGACAAACCCTATGTCTGGGGTTCGATTTTCCGCTTTGAAGGCCAGGTCTCGGTGTTCTGGGAAAACGCGCCCGGTGGAATAGGCTTGAACTATCGTGATCTGTACCCCGAACCGCCACCCCCCGAGCTGGCTCCCTCTTGCGCGCAGGGCGGGGTGTTTGGTGTCTTGTGCGCCTCGATTGCCTCCATCATGTCCACCGAAGCCATCAAGTTGATTACCGGCATTGGTGATCCTTTGATCGGTCGTCTGATCGCTTATGACGCATTGGATATGTGCTACCGCGAACTGCCTATCCGTCGCCTGCCCAATCGTACGCCGGTCACTGAGTTGGGTGACTACCAAACCTTCTGCGGCCTGAACCCACCTGCTGATGCTATGACCATTCCCGTGCCTGTCATGACGGTGTTGGAGCTGAAAGAACGGCTGGACCAAGCGCAAGCCCCCGTCCTGGTGGACGTACGCGATCCCAATGAATGGGAAATCGTGAACATTCCTGGCGCCATTCTGATGCCCAAGTCTCCCACCGTCGCTGCCGAGATTCTGGCTGCCTTTGGTCCGAATGCGGATCTGGTGATCTCGTGCCGCTCCGGTGCGCGCTCCAAGGCCGTGTGCGAAGAGTTGATCAAGTTGAATGCCCCCAAGGTGCGCAATCTGGAAGGTGGCGTGCTGGCTTGGGTAGAGCAGGTCGCTCCCGAATTGGCGTCTTACTAAGTTCGGGAAGGAGCACATCATGGCCTTGCAGATTCGTCGTTCTGCCTTGGAACAAGTTCTGAATCATGCCAAGCAGGATCACCCCATCGAGGCATGCGGACTGATTGCCGCCCAGGAAGGCTCGCTGGTGGCTGAACGTGTGCTGCCCATGCAAAACCGGGCGGCCTCGGAGGTGTTTTATCAGTTCGATTCGCGCGAGCAATTTCAGGTCTACCGCCGTCTGGATGAGGACGATCAGGAGTGCTGCGTGATCTACCACTCCCATACCGCCAGCCAGGCTTTTCCCAGCAAGGACGACATTGATTTTGCGGGCCATCCCGAACTGCATTACCTGATCGTGTCCACCTGGGATCAGGCCACGGTGCCGGTTCGATCCTTCCGGATTATCGATGGCGGTGTGACCGAAGAAACCATTGTGATTGTCTAGGGAACAGCGTCGCTCCTAAGGGGGCGTGCGTCCCGGCTGTTGGAAACCACTATTTCAAAGGAGTTTTAAGCATGTCCATTTCAGTCTCTATCCCGACCTTGCTGCGTCCATTGACGAATGGCGAGAAGAAAGTCCAGGCCCAGGGCACTTCGGTAGGCGAAGTGATCGAGCATCTTGAAGGTCAGTTTCCCGGCATCAAGGCACGTCTGATGAGCGGCGAAGACCTGCACCGTTTTGTGAACATTTACGTAAACGAAGAGGACATCCGTTTCAGCAATGGCCTGAAAACTGCCACCTGCGCTGGCGACAGCCTGACCGTACTGCCTGCCGTGGCAGGGGGCTAAGACCGCCTGGTCTGGATTTTCATGGTGCAAGTGCTGGTTTCTGCAATCAGCACTTGGCGTGTGCATCACTCTGGTTTGGAACTATGTCTGAATTACTACATGGCTGCGGATTACGTTGGCAGATGGGCTCACCGCCCCCGTACTGGCAGGGCTTGCCCGCTGCCTTGAGCCGTCAGGCCCGATTGCTGGGTTTGTCCGAGCAAGCCGCAGGCCAGCAAGACGAAGCAGCATTCAGCCTGCATTCGCCTGATTTTGGAACGATTAGCACGCGTCTGGAAACCGAGGCGGGCGGCATGACGCAAGCCGCGATCAGCGAGCTGAGCATGCAGGCTGCCAGCGGTATCTTGTCCGTGCATGGACGCTCCAGTGGTCCGTCGGGTACCTTGGGCCTGGATTATCTGGCTGTGCTCAGTTCAGCCATGAGCTTGCAGGCGACCTTGGCAGCCGCCTTGGGCCAGTTGCGTGGCGGGCGTTTCTCCACGGTGTCGGTCTCGCCCTTGGCTTGTGGCTTGCTCAGTATCGGTCAGTATTTGGCCGGGGCAACGGCGGCCCAGGATCCCGAGCAGTTATTGGCAGGCAGCTACGATCCCGGCTTGCGGCCGCCCTTTGTCTCGCAAGACGGTGTGATCTTCGAGTTGGAAACGCTGGACCCCCGACCCTGGCGCGCCTTTTGGGAAGCGGTGGGCGTACCGGCTGATTTGGCTGGTCAGGCCTGGAAAGCCTTTTTGCTGCGTTATGCCAAGGCGGTGTGCCCTATGCCAGAGACGTGTTTACGCCGTTTGCGAGCGTTGAACTTTGCCCGCTTGCAGGAATTGGCCGTGCAAACAGGAATGGCCATTTTGCCGGTGCGTACACCGCCTCAACGCCAGAGCGATAGTGATTACGCGGCCTTGGCTGGTCTGTGGCAGCATCAGATTCATGCCGCGTCTGACTCCTTCTTGCGCGCCTTGCCGTCCAACGCCGATTTGCCCTTGCGCGGTTTGCGGGTAGTGGAGTCTTGCCGCCGGATTCAAGGGCCGATTGCCGGTCATTTGCTGGCGCTCCTGGGGGCGGAAGTGATCCGTCTGGAACCGCCCGGTGGCGATCCCTTGCGTGCTATGCCGCCTTGCGTGGATGGTTGTTCGGTGCGTTTTGATGCGCTCAATCAACTCAAGACGGTGCAGGAAGTGGACATCAAGTCGGCTCAAGGCCGCCAGGCCATTTACGAGCTGGTGAGTCAGTCCGATGTGTTCCTGCATAACTGGGCGCCGGGCAAGGCGGCCGAACTGCAACTGGATGCTCAGGACTTGCATGCGGTGCGCCCGGATCTGGTCTACGCCTATGCGGGCGGTTGGGGGCAGGAGCAAGTGGACGCACCGGGCACGGACTTCACGGTGCAAGCCTGGTCGGGCATTGCTCACACCATTTCTCAAACCTCGGATGCACGGGGTGGGTCTTTGTTTACGGTGCTGGATGTGCTGGGCGGCGTGATGGCCGCGCTGGGTATCAGTGCCGCCTTGCTGCGCCGGGGCCTGAGCGGGTCGGGCTTGCGGGTAGACAGTTCCTTGCTGGCCACGGCCGATCATCTGGCCCAGGCCGCCTCTCCTATTAGTAAAACCGGCGTGTCGGCGGTGTTCCAGACGGGCGATGGCTTTATGGTCATCGACTGCCAGGATCAAACGCATTTGCACGCGCTGGCCGGGTGGCTGAATGTGTCGCCCGATGCCGTTTGGACGGTCTTGCCGGATCGTCTTCTGTCCCAGTCTGCCCTGAGCCTGGAGGCGCAACTGGATGTGCTGGGCATACCGGCCCGCCACGTCCCAGGCAATCTGGCGCAACTGCGTGCTGATCCACGCCTGGCGTCCCATTTCCATGACAAGGGCTATTCGTCTGTTAATTCTCCCTGGAGGTTTGTATGAATCACGCTGGCATCATCGATCTGGTCCCCGCGTCATTGCGCCAACGCTGGATAGAGGACGGTACCTACCCGAACAAGCCGGTCTTTACGCTGTTCGCGGAAAAAGCCCAGGCGCATCCGGACAAGCTGGCGGTGCTCTCGCCACAAGGCAATATCAGCTATAGCGCCTTGATGGATGCGGCCCTGCGTCTGGCAGCTAATCTGCGTCGTGCGGGCATTATGGCGGGCGATGTGGTGGCCTATCAGCTTAGCAACCATTGGGTGTGCTGCGCCATTGACCTGGCCGCCGCCGCGTTGGGGGCGATTGTGGCGCCTTTCCCACCCGGACGGGGCAAGCTGGATATTCAATCGCTGGTGCGTCGTTGCGATGCACGGGCGGTGATTGTGCCGCATGAATATGCAGGCATTGATTTGTGCGACGTGATCGAGTCCTTGCGGCCGACGTTGCTGTCCTTGCGTGTTCTGATCGTGCAAGGCCCATCGCGTCCGGGCTGGCTGACCTTGGATTCCCTGTTCGAGGGCGAGCCTTTGGCCTTGTCCGAATTACCCGAGGTGTCCCCCAATTCGCCGGTACGTTTGCTGGTGTCCTCCGGTACCGAATCCGAGCCCAAGCTGGTGGCGTATTCGCACAATGCCCTGGTGGGCGGGCGCGGCCGATTCCTGCAACGCATTTCCCCCAACGATGTGGAGTTCCGGGGCATGTATCTGGTGCCGCTGGGCTCGTCGTTTGGCTCTACGGCCACCTTTGGCGTGCTGTGCTGGTTAGGTGGTTCTTTGGTGGTCTTGCCCAAGTTTGATGTACCTAGTGCGATTGCCGCCATCAATGCCTTCAAGCCTAGCTTCATTCTGGGCGTGCCCACCATGTTCCAGCGTATTGCGGCAGCGCCCGAGCTGGAAAAAGCCGATAAAGCCAGTTTGCGCGGCTTGATTGTGGGCGGCTCCGTCATTGACGAAGCTACCGTGCGCCGTTGCGTGGAAGCGTTTGAGTGCGGCTTTATCAGCCTGTACGGCTCGGCTGATGGGGTTAACTGCCACAACACGCTGGACGATCCCATCGACGTGGTCTTGAGCAGTGTGGGGGCCCCCAATCCGCAAGTGTGCGAGATCCGTCTGATTGATGACGAGGGTGCCGAAGTGCCGCACGGTGAAGTAGGCGAAATCACGGCACGCGGTCCCTTGAGCCCCATGCAATATGTGAATGCCCCGGAGTTGGATGCGCAGTATCGGGACGAGCAGGGTTGGGTGAAAACGGGTGATCTAGGCTATATCAATACGCAAGGGCAGTTGGTGTTGGCCGGTCGCAAGAAAGACATCATCATTCGTGGTGGTGCCAATATCAGTCCGGTGCAAATTGAAGGGCTGGTCATGGCTCACCCGGATGTGGTTACCGTGGCGTGCGTGCCGGTCCCCGATGCGGACCTGGGCCAGCGTATTTGCTTGTGCGTGACGGTGCGGGAAGGCGTGCCGCGTTTCTCCTTGAAAGAGATCACCGACTTCTTGCGTGAACAGGGCCTGGAAGTGAACAAGCTGCCCGAGTATCTGCGTTTTTACCGCAGCTTGCCGCTGACGCCTGCGGGCAAGATTGACAAGCGCGCCTTGGCTGCTGACGCTGCCGCTTTAGGTTCCGGGGCCAAGACTGCAGCAGGGATGGCCGCATGAGTCACTTTGCTATTTCCAGTGCGGCCTTGAGCCGCAAGCTGCGGCAGTTTGTGGATACCGAGATCATTCCTAACGAGGGCATTCTGGCTCAGGGGGACAATCTGGCCCGCGAGCTGACCCTGGACCTGACGCGTCGCGCCCAACAGGCCGGTTTGTTTGGCAGTTTCTACCCCATGCATCGTGGTGGTCGAATCGCCAGTTTGGTCGAATACTTGCCCGTGGCTGAACAAGAAGGGCGTTCTGAATATGGCCCCGGTATTTTCGGGGCGGATGCCACGCTGGACGCGTATATGTTGAGTCATCATGGCTCGGCCAGCGTCAAACAGCGCTTTTTGACACCCTTGCTCAAGGGCGATGCGGTGTCCAGCTATGCCATGTCCGAGCCGGACAGCATTGGTTCGATTCCCGCCACCATGCAATGTCAGGCTCGCCTGAAAGACGGGCAATGGCATGTGAATGGCCGCAAGTGGTTTATTTGCCGGGCGCAACTGGCCAGCTTTGCGACCGTGGTGGCGCGTAGCGCGGATGGCCCAGTGAATGAGTCCTTGTCCATGGTGATCGTGCCCACAGACGCAGCGGGCTTTAAAGTCGTACGCCCCTTGCCCTTGCTGGGACGTTATCAGGGGCAAAACGAGCTGCTGTTCAACAATGTGACCGTGCCAGAGGACTATGTTCTGGGCAGCGCCGGGCAGGGCATTGCCCTGATGCAAAAGCGTCTGGCCTTGGGCCGCATTTTGCGATCCGTGCAATGGTTGGGCTTGGCCCAACGCAGCTTTGACATCATGTGCGAGCGCATTCATTCAGAGCGCGGAGAATTGGCCCGTCTGGCGGACAAGCAACTGGTTCGGGCGCGGGTCTATCAGGTGTACCGCGCCATTATTTCGGCCCGCTGCTTGCTGCGCGAAGCAGCCATCAAGTTCGATGCGGGTTTACCCAATTCGGTGGAGGTGAATGTGGCCAAGCTGGCGGCGTCGGATGCGGTCAGCGAGGCGGCAGACTCCGCCATCCAGATCATGGGGGCCGAAGGGTTGGCCGATTGGAGTCCCTTGTCCGGCATCTACCGGGCAGCGCGTACCACGCATATTCTGGATGGGGCGGACGATGCCTTGATCAGCACGGTTGGCAAGCACTTGCTGCAAGCGCACTCCGCCATTCAAGAAACAGTAGAGATGAACAAGGCAGTCGCATGATGTTATCGACACGGGCAGGTCGTTCACCCTGGGTGCTGGCCAGTTTGATGACGCTGGCGATGGGCATGCCCATGATGGTGTTTTACGCTATCGGCGTCCTGGGTCCGCAAATCATTCAGGATCTGGACATCTCGCGTGAACAATTGGGCTGGTTGACCACCAGCACCTTTGGTCTGGCTGCCTTGCTCTCGCCGTGGGCGGGGGCCTTGGTGCAGCGCATGGGTAATCGGCAAGGTTTGTTTTTGCTGTTCCTGCTGGTGGCCATGTCCTTTAGTTTGATCGCGGTATTGCCGGGTTTCTGGGGCGTGCTGACAGCCTTGCTTTTGTGCGGCCTGGCGCAGTCCTTGGCGAACCCGGTGACCAATCAGGCCATTGCCCAGTTGGTTCCGGCAGAGCGCAAGGCCGGGCTGGTCGGTATCAAGCAATCCGGCGTGCAGGCTTCGGCCTTGCTGGCCGGTCTGGTCCTGCCCACCCTGGCCTACAAGCTGGGGTGGCGGGGGGCGTTTGTGGTGTGGGTGCCTGCCATGTTGTGCCTGTCCTATTTTGCCTTGCAGCTTTTGCCTGCCAGAGCCAATACCGTCGCCGGCAGCATGTCCTGGCGCTTGCCTTGGCCCAGCCCACAGCTTTGGCTGTTGATGGCCATTCAGTTGTGCGCGGGGCTGGTGCTGTCGTCCTTCATCACTTTTCTGGGCGTTTTTGCCCAGCAGTTGGGTGTGTCGCCGTACTGGATCGGGATGCTGGTCAGTGGCTTTGGGGTGATGGGGATTGTGTCCCGCGTTCTTTTGACGCCTATCGCCGCCCGCTTCGGCGATGAAACCTTGCTGCTTGGCATCCTGTTTGTGATCCCGATTGTGGCCTTGTTGCTGATGATGATGGCCGCCGCGGACAGGCTGTGGCCCTTGGGGGTAGGGGTTTTGGTGATTGGCTTGACCCTGGTTGCGACCAATGCAATTGCCATGAGTATGTTGTTGCGTGATGCCCGCTTTGGTGCTCCCGCCCGCACGGCAGGGCTTTTGTCCGTCGGGTTTTTTGGTGGCTTCGCCTTTGGCCCGCCCTTGTTTGGCGTGCTGCTGCGCTCGCCCGAAGGTTTTGCCGCCACCTGGCCGTTTTTGATGGGTATTTTGGTGTGCGCCAGCTTATTGTGCCTGATTCTGTACCAGGTGCGTCGCATCGCGAAAGGAGAGTGATGCAATGTCTGTCGATGTCTTGGGATCAGTCAGCATACAGGCTATCTTTGCCAATATGGATCAGGTTGCCGAGCAATGTGGGGAGCAGTTTCCCTTGTTCAGACAGTCCTCGTCCGAGCAATGGACCTTGTCGCGGCGTGGATCCTGGTTGGGGGGCTTCTGGGCTGGATTATGGTGGCGACGTGCCCTGATCAGCGGTCGGGAGCAGGACAAACGCCAGGCGCTGCGCTGGAGCCAGAAGCTGCAAGTCTGGCTGCAAGAGCCCAGTATCAATCGCAGCTTTGTGTTCTGGTATGGCGCTGGCTTAGGCAGTATCTGGCATGGGAATAGGCAGGCGGAAGCGAATGTAGATCTGGCTGCCCAAGCCTTGCTGAACAGTTTCGATGCCTCCAGTGGCTTCTGGCCCCTGGGTTCTGGGATGGGGGGCGGAGAATCAGGTAATCACTTGTTGAATGTGGATGCGTTGGCGCCGACGCTGTTGGTGTTGAATGCACAGGGTGGGCCGGTGGCGCGTCAATTTGGGCAATGGCATGTGGATGCTTGTCTGCGTTACTTGCAAAAGCGTAGCGGAGCCTGGCGCGATACCGTCTTGCTACGCGGGAACGATGTGCTGGCCGAGCAGGGCGCTCAAACCTGGCAACGAGGGCAAGCCTGGGCCATGTTGGGCATGGCAAGCGCCACGCGTCTGTACGACAGAGCGTCCTATGCTCACGCGGCTTTGAAGGCTTGTCGCTATTGGCACGAGCGTTGGGGGAAATATGCACATGGTTTTTTGAGGCAGAAGTCCCCACTGAGTCCTGTGGACCGCTCGGCCTGGGCGATTGCTTCTTTGGCTATGTATGAGCTGTGGCAGATTTTGCCGGAGCAACAATGGCTGCACGAGCAATCGCGCCTGTATCTGGATGCCTTGCTGACCCCTGAGTTAAGTGAGACAGGTCGTTTTGTGGGGCATCTTTATAAGGTTGCGCCGGGGCAGTCGGAGTTAGTGGAGTCGGCTTGCGCCAGCTTCTTTTTGCTGGAGGCTTTGTTGGCGCATTTGGCTTGATGGACTGATAGTTCGGTTACTTGCCCCTTTGCGTGATCGAGGGGGCCGCGAAATCGATGGTGTACGTTTCCTGGCCTAAGGCCGGTCCATAAAACGAGGATGCCAAGCACGATTGCCGTACGCAATAGCAATATCCTGTCGTGCAGAAAAAGCAGGCCAACACACAGAAAGGGTGTTGGCCTGCATGGCATTGGGCGATGCAGCGAATCAGGAAATCTGTAAGGACCCTGTTGCCCCCATCAGCAGGTCGATCACATCCGGTGCGGTAATAATTTCAAAGCGTGGGTCCATCTGCTCGGCGCTTAGACCGTTATGCACCATGCAGGACTTGCACACAGCGATACGTCCACCTTGCTCCAGATACTTCTTCAATAGATCTGCTGCCGGTTCAAAAGGCTCGCCAATACGGATCGGGTCAGCGGCGCCGGGTACACCCAGGGCGACCCCTTCAGCCATCAGAATCAGGCAGGCGCTATGTCCTTTCTGAACGGCATTGACCGCCATGGTCAGAGCCACGGTCACTTTGTCGGGATTGCCCTGTGCATGAAACAGCGTGGATACGAAAGCAGCGGGTTTAGGCATCACAGTTCTCCTTGTTTCCGGTTCAAGACTTGAATTCATTAAAAGCGGCAACCGCATTGGCGGCGTACATCACGGACGGGCCACCGCCCATATAAATGGCAACGCCCAAGGCGTCATGGACTTCCTCCAGGCTGGCGTTCATGTGCGCCAGTGCCTTGCTGTGAAAGCCAATGCACCCTTCGCAGCGCGTGGCCACGCCAATTGCCAAGGCTATCAGCTCCTTGGTTTTGGCATCAATAGCGCCACCGCTCATGGCTGCCTTGCCTATTTCCCCAAAGCCCTTCATGACATCGGGTTGTGTCTGGCGCAGTTGCGCCAGATTGCTGGAAATACCGTGGGTTAATTGTTTGTAGCTGGTTTCACTCATGCGTAAGGTCCTTTGTACTTAATAAAAGCAAAGAAATGCTGAAATTATTGACTGCATTAATTCAGTATATGCTAAATTAAGATTTATCTAAATTAATGCGTAAAAAGTTGGATAAACCATGATGCAACGCAAATCCGACATCGAGCTTTTGCAAGAAAGTGCTGATCAGGCGGCCGCCTTGTTGCAGGCGGTAGGTAATCCCAAGCGTCTGGTCATTTTGTGTCTGTTGATTCAGCAAGGCGAGATGAGTGTGGGAGCCTTGAACGAGATGGTGACGCTTAGCCCTTCGGCCTTGTCGCAGCATCTGGCACGCATGCGCCAGGAAGGTTTGGTCAGCTACCGGCGCGAGGCGCAAACCTTGTATTACCGGATTGAGGACCCGAACGTCGCCAAGTTGATTGGCACCTTGAAGGATATTTTTTGTCCCTGAACCGGCGGGTGTTAGGGGGCTGGGCAGCATCAGTATCCTGCGTGTAGGTACCTTCACCCGCTCCGTTTTTTCCTTACTTTTTTGTTGAGAGGATGAGCCATGAAAAGCAACGTCGGTAGTGTAGATCGTATTATCCGTATCCTTGTCGGTGTGGTGCTGATTGCGCTGGCAGTCACGAATGTCATCGGCTGGTGGGGCTGGCTGGGCCTGATTCCCCTGATCACGGGCCTGGTTGGTTTTTGCCCCTTGTACCCCATGCTGGGTCTGAGCACCTGCCCGCTGAAAAAGCGTCAGTAGGTCAGCCCCTATTGCCTGATAGCGGGGCATCCCCGCCTGCTCCTTGGGAAGGTTTATCCTGCTCAAGGAGCTTTTTTATTGCCTGAAAAACTGCTTTGGATTTTGTACGATAACGCAGGCAGTGCGCCAGTCCTGTTGGAGTGGGGAGCGAAAGATGAATAAAGAAGATATTTCCAAAGCAAAGAACCCGGACTTGCGGGCGTCCCTGGCCGCCTTGGAGCGTGCCGCGCAGTCGGCACGTTTTGTGGCCATGCAAACCAATACCTCGGTGGTGTCGGTGGAGAACGGCAAGATGATCAAGCTCTCGGCAGAGCAATTGCGGCAGGAAGTCTGCAAGAGTTGATGATACTTGGTTGCTATCGCGGTTCTAGTCTGCTGGCGCCGTACTTTTGTCTCTGCTGAGCGGTTTGTTTTTTGAAGTGCTCAAGAGGGTGATGGGTCTTGTAGATGGGCCTAGGGGTAGTCGGATGAATATCCACATCGAGCATTCAATCAAGCAGGAAGCAGGTTGGCGGACTGAGTAGTTACTGCAGTCTGCCAAGCATTCTTGCCGTAGAGATCGGCTTCAGACCATGCCAGTATCATGCTCCCTATCAGGAGACTGGCTCAAGGTCGCCAAAAACTCTGAAGGCGGATAGGCAAAGGTCTTTTTAAAGGCCACTGAGTACGCGCTCAGGCTTTCATAGCCGCTTTCCAACGCCGCCTGCGTGATGGACTTGCCTTGCAGCAGAAACTGGATCGAGGCCATCAGCCGCATCTGTTGCCGCCATTTCCCCAGATTCATCCCCGTGCTTTTCAGAAAACGCCGATGCAGGGTTTTCGGCGTCAAGGCATATTGCTGCGCCACCTCATCCATCGTTTTTTGTTGGGCGGGCCAGCGCACCAGGTCTTCGCAAATTCGCCGCATCAAATCATCTTCCGGCCAGGGCAAATGAAAAGGCAGGGGATGGAGCACGCGCAGCTCTTCGATCAGTAGTTGCCCCAGCAGTGCGTCTCGTAAAGGTGGGTTCTCTTGCGGAACTACCTGCACCAGCGCGGCAATCAGTTCACGCACCAGTGGTGTGACATGGATCACGCAATCATGGTCCGGCAGTTGTGCGGCCAGAATTTCATCAATAAACAAACCATGCACATTCACTGCGGTGGTGGCGTTGAGCTGATGCGGCACACCGGGGCGCAACCAGACGGCCGTAGTAGGCGGCACCAGCCACTGGCCGGTATCGGCCTGCACCAGTAGCACTCCTTCAGTGGCATACAAAAGATGCCCACGGTGGTGGCGATGGCGGGGCACTTCATGCCCGGCCGGGTAATGCTCGATCACCCCGCTGACCAGCAAGGGCGAGGTATCGGAGTGCGACAAGTCCAGCGCCCGCCCACCGCGTTCAGGGGATGCGTAGCCCATATTCAGAAATGTCCAAAAAGATAAAACAAATGACTATTTTTTGATAGAAGGCCAAGTGACTTGCAGTCTAAAGTGCTTTTATCGTCTTCATCAAGCACTTTGGGATTGAAGCTGCTGTGACTTATTTGCACTTGCTATCGCTAGGCCTACTAGCCCTGACATCCGGTCGGGGTCCGTACGCCTGTGTGTGCGAATGGTCCTATCCTGGTTTCCCCTGACCCCGACTGTAGCCAGCTCCTTGGAGCAGGGAAGCCAGGTATGTCATTCCCTATATTCGAGGTTCTCATGCTGACTGATCCTTCCCACAAATACCGTCCCTTTCCCGTCGTCAACTTGCCCGATCGCCAGTGGCCACAACGTACCCTGAACAAGGCGCCCGTGTGGTTGTCTACCGATTTGCGTGACGGCAACCAGGCCCTGTTCGAGCCCATGAATCGCGACCGCAAATTGCGCCTGTTTCAGGAGTTGGTCCGCATTGGTTTCAATGAAATCGAAGTGGGTTTTCCGTCTGCTTCGCAAACGGATTTTGATATCGTTCGTCAACTGATTGACGAGGGCATGATCCCGAATGACGTCACGCCTATGGTGATCACCCAACTGCGTGAAGATCTGATTGAAACCACGGTACGTAGCGTGGCGGGGGCGCGTCGTGTGATTGTGCATTTCTACAATGCCATCGCACCAGCGTTTCGTGACATTGTCTTTGGTATGGAAGTGCCGCAAATCATAAACATGGTGCGGCAGCATGTGGAGCTGTTCAAGCGCCTGACCGCCCAGCACCCGGAAACGGAGTGGGTGTTGCAGTATTCGCCTGAAACCTTTTGCATGGCAGAACTGGACGTGTCGCTGGCTGTCTGCAACGCGGCCATTGATGCCTGGGACGCGGGGCCAACGCGACCCATGATCATCAATCTGCCCACCACGGTGGAAGTGACGACTGCGAACGTTTTTGCCGATCAGATTGAATGGATGGATCGCCATCTGGATAGACGTGAACATATCGTCTTGTCGGTGCATCCGCATAACGACCGTGGCACAGGCGTTGCTTGCGCCGAACAAGCCATGCTGGCTGGCGCACAGCGTGTTGAGGGCTGCCTGTTTGGCAATGGCGAGCGCAGTGGCAATCTGGATGTGGTGACCTTGGCATTGAATCTGTATACCCAAGGCATTTCGCCAAACCTGGATTTCTCCGATATTTCGGCAGTAGCCCGTATTGCGGAAGAGGCGACTTCCTTGCCCATCCACCCGCGTCACCCCTATGTGGGTGATCTGGTCTTCACCGCTTTTTCCGGTTCTCATCAGGACGCGATTGCCAAGGGCTTTGCGGTGCAGAAAGAAGATGCCCCGTGGCGCGTGCCTTATCTGCCGGTCGATCCCAAGGATTTGGGCCGCACCTACGACAGCATCGTGCGTGTTAACAGCCAGTCCGGCAAAGGTGGCATCGCTTTTCTACTGGAACGCGACTACGGCATTGTGATGCCGCGCCGCATGCAAGTGGAGTTCAGCGCCATTGTTCAGCAGATTGCCGATTCCAGCGAAACGGAGTTGAACAGCCAGCAGATCTGGGAACTGTTTGAAACCACCTATCTGCAAGCCAATCAGCGCCAAGGCAACATAAGCTACCGTACGCATCGTCTGTTCGATGAGGCACAAGGGCAGCAGGGTATAGAGCTGCAATGCGTGAATGCCAATGGCCAGACTGAAACCTATACCGGAGCAGGCAATGGCCCGATTGCGGCGACGGTGGCAGCCTTGAATCTGCCTTTGCGTATTGACAGCTACGAGGAACGCAGCCTGGGCTCTGGCGCAGACGCCTGCGCCATGGCAATTGTGGAAGCGGTCATGCCGGGTGTGCCTGGATCGAAATTTGGCGTGGGCAAACACGCGAATATCATCACGGCCAGTGTGATGGCGGTCATGAATGCGGCGGCGCGATTTGAGGAGGTCAAGGCGTAAGCAGTCAACGGTGTGCGGTGGTCCGTGCTACTTGATTAATCGACCAATCAGTGCGGGCCACATTCAAGGCCAGGCGCTTAGGCAGGCTGCTCAGCCTTCTGAGTTATAGCTTTGTCAGCTTGTTGAATCATCACCTGATGAATGCTTGTTGCTGGTTCTAGTTAAGGTGTTAACGATATCGGAGTGGCCTGAGAAGTGAATCAATCCAGTCTCAACGGGGCAGCCAGGCCTTACATCCCTTCCGCCAAGCCCTTGATCGCCTCGATATACCAAGCCTGATCATTCATCCTGTGAGTCAGAATAATCGGTGAAGTCGCCTGTGGTTCTTCTATCAAACGATAGTGCAGGTCGTTGCGCAGGCGTGCCGAGGTCGGGATCAGGCACAATCCGGAATCAGCCGCCACCAGGCCCAAGGCGGCTTGAATTTCCCCGGCCTCATAGACTTGCGCCGGGCGCACGCTGTGATCATGCAGCAGGTGCAGAACGTGGTCTGCAAAGCTGGGTCGGGGCTCTTTCGGGTAAACAATCAGCTTTTGGCCTTGCACTTTTTTCAGGCTCAAAGGCGTGTCCGAATCGGCCAGATCCGAGCTGGGTGGAATGGCCAGGGCCAGTTGCTCTTCCCGTAATACGGTTCTTTGCACCGACGCATCATTTAACCGTATTCGCCCAAAGCCCACATCAATCCGTCCCGACTTCAAAGCCTCCAACTGCTGCATGGAGGTCAGCTCCACCGTTTGCAAGTCCACTTCCGGATATTGGTGGCGTAGCTTGCGCATCAAGGCGGGCAAACCACCATACAGGGTAGAAGCCACAAAGCCTATCGACAGGGTTTGTCGTTGATGCAGCCCGATCTGCCGTGTCGTATGCACCAACTGATCCACCCGGCTCAGTATCTGCAAGGCCTGTTCATAAAATACCCGTCCGGCTTCGGTCAGCCGCAAGGGCCGGTTATTGCGCAGCAGCAGTGTGACGCCCAGCTCTTCTTCCAGCAATTGGATTTGTCGGCTCAGTGGGGGCTGGGCCATATGCAGGCGCTCGGACGCCCGGGTGAAGTTGCGGGTTTCGGCAACGGCCACAAAATATTTGAGCTGGCGTAGATCCATAAGGGAAAACCATACCTAGTCTGAATTGATGGGGTTTAGTTTCTTGATTTTTAATATTTATATCAGAAACTATACCCATAAGGTATAGAACTAGACCTATTTAGTCTTGGAAATAACGGGCCTGCTTCGTGTTCAATCAAGCCATGGAACACACGCGATCTTCTCAACTATTAGCAACTCCGGCCCTGATCGAACGGGTGGAGACTTTGCTGCTGGATCTGCCTACGATCCGTCCTCATCAATTGGCGATGACGACCATGCAAGGCCAGACTTTGATGCTGGTGCGCTTGTACTGCTCGGACGGTACGGTGGGTGTCGGCGAGGGCACGACCATTGGTGGTCTGGCCTACGGCGCCGAGTCGCCCGAAGGCATGAAGCTGGCCATCGACACCTATTTCACTCCCTTGTTGCTGGGCGCCAATGCCAATGCCGTGCCTGCCATCATGGCCCGCCTGAATACGGCGATTCAGGATAACCGTTTTGCCAAAAGTGCAGTGGAAACGGCCCTGTTTGATGCCTTGGGCAAGCGTACGGGTCTGCCGGTTTCGCACCTGCTGGGTGGCCGCATGCGCGAGAGCCTGCCCGTGGCATGGACGCTGGCTTCCGGTAATACCGCCAAGGATATTGATGAAGCCGAGCGCATGTTGGCGCAGGCTCGTCACCGTATTTTTAAACTCAAGATTGGTCGCCGCCCGGTAAAGGACGATGTGGCTCATGTGGCGGCCATCAAGAAGGCGTTGGGCGACCGTGCCGACGTGCGTGTGGACGTGAACATGGCCTGGAGCCCCTTGCAGGCTCAGCATGGTTTGGCGGGCTTGGTTGATGCAGGTTGCTCCCTGGTAGAGCAGCCGGTGCGGCGAGCTGATGCGCTGGCCGATCTGAAGGGGCGCTTCCCGATTGCCTTGATGGCCGATGAATCCCTGACCGGCCCGGCCTCGGCCTTTGCGCTGGCCCGTGACTGTGCCGCTGATGTGTTCGCCATCAAGATTGAACAGTCCGGTGGTTTGCGTGCGGGCTTGCAAGTCGCCGCGATTGCCGAAGCGGCTGGTATTGAAGTGTATGGCGGCACCATGCTGGAAGGCGCGATCGGTACGATTGCGGCAGCTCATGTGTTTGCCACAGTGAACCAGTTGCAGTGGGGCACTGAGTTGTTCGGGCCTTTGCTCTTGACCGAGGAAATTCTGGCAGAGCCACTGAATTACAGCAATTTTGAATTACAGATACCTCAAGGGCCGGGTTTGGGTATCGTACTGGACGAGGATCGTGTCCAGTATTTCCGTCGCGACAAGACACACATTAGTGTTGGCTCGGCTGCCTAGGCGCAATAAGAAGCCAGTCGTAACGGCTTTGCTTGGAACACTTTTTTCAGGATATTAGGAGACACAGAATGAGCGTAAAAATTTTTGATACCCCCGATGTACAAGACTTCCTGCGTTTGGCCTCTGGCCTGGATCAGCCCGGTGGCAATCCACGCGTCAAGCAGATCATGCACCGCATCATCAGCGATCTGTTCAAGACCATTGAAGATTTGGAAATCACCAACGACGAGTACTGGGCAGCCGTGGCTTACCTGAACCGTTTGGGCACGGCCAGTGAAGCCGGTTTGCTGTCTCCCGGTCTGGGCTTTGATCGTTTCCTGGACATGCGCATGGACGCCATGGACAAGGAACTGGGTCTGGACAACGGTACCCCTCGCACTATTGAAGGTCCTTTGTACGTATCGGGCGCGCCTGTGGCCCAAGGTTTTGTTCGCCTGGACGATGGTTCCGATACCGCCGGCGAAACCCTGATCATGCACGGCGTCGTGGCTGGTGCGGACGGCAAGCCTATCGCGGGTGCCCAGGTTGAAGTTTGGCACGCCAACACCAAAGGCTTTTACTCGCACTTTGACCCCACTGGCGAGCAACAGCCCTTCAATATGCGTCGCACCATCATTACCGACGAAAATGGTCGCTACAAGTTCCAGAGCATTGTGCCCAAGGGCTACGGCTGTCCTCCGGATGGTCCTACCCAAGGCTTGCTGAACGAGCTGGGCCGTCACGGTAACCGTCCTGCGCACATTCATTTCTTTGTGACCGCTCCTGGCCACCGCAAGCTGACCACGCAGATCAACATCGACGGCGATCCGCTGGTGTACGACGACTTCGCCTACGCCACTCGCGACGGTCTGGTACCACCACTGACCGAGCACACGGATCCTGCCCGCATCGCTGCCGAAAACCTGGATGGTCCGTTTGCAGAGATCGTGTTTGATATTTCCTTGACCCCCTTGGTCGATGGCAAGGACAACCAGATCGTGAATCGTCCACGTCTGGCTGCCTAAGTCTTGCTGTAGCCCAGCGCCTGTGTTTGCCTCGTCAAACCAGGCCCTGGGCTGACTTGTTTTTGCTGTGCCTGACGTAAGGGCTAAGCCCATCCGTAGCGTCAGTGCTTTATACGGAGAACGGAGTGATCGATAAACAGGTAAGCAGTGTTGCACAGGCTTTGCAGGATGTGCAGGACGGCGCCACGATTCTGGTCGGTGGTTTTGGAACGGCTGGCATACCCACGGAGTTGATCGACGGCCTGATCGAGCAAGGCGCTCGTGACCTGACCATCGTCAACAATAACGCGGGTAATGGCGATGTGGGGCTGGCGGCTTTGCTTAAAACAGGCCGGGTACGCAAGATCATTTGCAGCTTCCCCCGTCAGGCTGATTCCTGGGTATTTGATGACTTGTATCGCAGCGGCAAGATCGAGCTGGAGTTGGTGCCACAAGGCAATCTGGCCGAACGATTGCGCGCCGCCGGTGCGGGTATCGGTGGCTTTTTCTGCCCCACAGGCTATGGCACAGAACTGGCCAAGGGCAAGGAAACACGTTTGATCAATGGTCGCTGGCATGTCTATGAAGAGCCCATTCATGGCGATGTCGCCCTGATCAAGGCCGAGCGGGGGGACCGTTGGGGGAATTTGACCTACCGCATGGCGGCGCGCAACTTTGGTCCGGTCATGGCGACCGCGGCTCGCACCACCATTGCCAGTGTGTTTGAGCTGGCAGAACTGGGAGAGCTGGACCCTGAAACCATTGTGACGCCCGGCATTCATGTGCGCCGCGTCGTGGTGGTGCCGCGCAGCCGCACAGAGGCAGGTGGGTTCAAGGCATGAACGAACAGAGCATGAAGGGGGACAGCATGACGCTTACTTATCAGCGCCGCAGTAAAGACGAATTGGCGCAGCGCGTCGCCCAGGACATCCATGACGGCGCCTACGTGAATCTGGGTATTGGCATGCCAACTCTGGTGGCCAACCATTTGCCCGCTGGTGTGGAAGTGGTGCTGCACAGCGAGAACGGTATTCTGGGCATGGGCCCGGCTCCGGCAGCCGGGCAGGAAGATTACGATTTGATCAATGCGGGCAAGCAGGCGGTCACGCTGCTGCCCGGTGGTGCTTTTTTCCATCATGCGGACAGCTTTGGCATGATGCGTGGCGGCCATCTGGATATTTGTGTGCTGGGCGCTTTTCAGGTGTCGGCAACCGGGGATCTGGCCAACTGGAGCACGGGCGAGCCTGGCGCGATTCCGGCTGTGGGTGGCGCTATGGATTTGGCGATTGGCGCGAAACAGACCTGGGTCATGATGGATGTACTGACCAAGCAAGGTGTCAGCAAACTGGTTGAACAATGCAGCTACCCCTTGACTGGCTTGGCTTGCGTCAAACGTGTGTATACCGATTTGGCGACCTTGGCTTGCACGCCAGAGGGTTTGCAACTGATTGATCTGGTGCCCGGTTTGACCCATGAAGCACTGGAAGAAATGATTGGTTTGCCCATTGCCGTGGCAATGCAAGGAGAGGGCCAATGACGGTCAGCCCCAGCGCCTTGAATACCGAGCGGGGCATGTTTCGCGTCAGCGTGCAAGGTGATCCGCTGGCCCCGGCCTTGATTCTGAGCAACTCCTTGGGTACCACCCAAGAAATGTGGGACCCGCAGGTGGCCGGTTTCGCCCAGTCCTACCGTCTGATTCGTTATGACACTCGCGGTCATGGCGGCAGCCCGGTTACTCCCGGCCCATACCGCTTCAAGGATTTGGGGCGTGATGTGCTGGCGATTCTGGACGCGTTGGATATTGAACGCGCTGCGTTTTGCGGCTTGTCCATGGGCGGTCACACTGGCTTGTGGTTGGGGGTGAATGCACCGGAGCGTTTGAATGCGCTGATCGTGTGCAATAGCGCGGCCAAAATTGGTACCGCTCAAGCCTGGCAGGAACGTGCCCAAGCGTTGCGTCAAAGTGGTGCCGCCCAGATGCGGGCCCTGGCGGACTCGGCACCTTCGCGTTGGTTTGGGGAGGCCTTCATTCAGCAATCGCCGGAGTTGGTCAAAGCTATGCAGGATGGTCTGGCCAAGCTGAACCCACTGGGTTATGCCGCCTGCTGCGATGCCTTGGCCGAGTCGGATCTGCGAGATCAGATCAGCCGTATTGCGGCACCGACTTTACTGGTCGCCGGCGAGTGGGATCCCGTCACGACGGTGGCCGATGCCCAGGCCATGCAAGCCAGTATTCCTGGCTCCAAAGTGGCTGTTGTACCGGCCTCGCACCTGTCCAATCTGGAAGCGCCCGAAGCCTTCGAGCGCGCCGTACTGAATTTTTTAGCCCAGGCCTAAGTGCCCGAGCGCTTGTTTTTAGAAAGGAACACCATGCTTTATCTGGTTCACATGATTGTTGATATCCCTGACTCCCTGCCTGCCGAAGAGGCTGCCCGTATCAAGGCCGAAGAAAAAGCCTACTCGCAGGATCTGCAGCGTTCGGGCAAGTGGCCGCATATTTGGCGCGTGGTGGGGCAGTACGCCAACTACAGCGTGTTCGATGTCGAGAGCAATGAAGAGCTGCACAATTTGCTTAGCGCTTTGCCTTTGTTCCCTTATATGCAGATTTCCGTGACTCCCTTGGCGACACACCCGTCGGCTATTTAAGTTACACAGAAGTAAAAAGGGCCCCCACGCTGCGCCTTTGGCTTGCTGCTCCACCTCGCGGCCTGCATGCCGCTCGGATTCGCCAGGCACACAGCAGTCCGCAATGGACTACTGTGTGTCCCGGCTCATCCTTGAGGGGACGCTTTTTACCGGGGGCGCCGAGCCTTGGGGCGGTCCAGCGGTAAAAAAACTCAGGCTGTGATCCCAGCGCAGTCTGAGCACCGAGTACAGTTGAGAGTTCAAACAACAAGACTGGGGAGACAAATCGATGGGATTGAAAAGTGGATCGGCGTCGGTCTGGGTGGCTGGGTTTTTGTCGGTGTTGATTGCCTATGCCGGGCCTTTGCTGATCTTTATTCAGGCTGCACAAGTAGGCCAAATTGCCGATGCAGAGCTGATCTCCTGGATCTGGGCGATTTCCATAGGCGCCGGTTTGAGCGGTTTGCTCCTGAGCGCGTATCTGAAGCTGCCCATTATTACGGCCTGGTCCGCGCCGGGCACGGCCTTGCTGCTGACCCTGTTTCCAGGCATCACCATGCCTGAAGTGGTGGGGGCGTATCTGAGCGCCGCCTTGATTATCGTCGTCATTGGTCTGACAGGCGGTTTTGAAAAGATTCTTTCCTTCATCCCCAAAGGCATTGCTGCGGGCATGATGGCTGGCATTTTGCTTCAGTTCGGTATGGCTGCGTTCAAGTCCAGCAGTGACATGCCCGCCACCGTCCTGCTCATGTTGGCGGTGTACTTGTTGGGTAAACGTTTCTTGCCGCGCTACGCGATTGTGCTGGTGGCCTTGTCCGGATTTGTGATGGCCATGCTCACCGGCCAAGTGCATATGGAAGCGTTCAAGCTGGAGCTGGCCCGCCCGGTTTGGGTTAGTCCGGAATTCAATATCGCGACCTTATTGAGCCTGACTTTACCCTTGGTGCTGGTCAGTTTGACGGGGCAGTATTTGCCCGGCATGGCGGTCTTGCAGTTGGCGGGCTACCCCACGCCATCGCGTCCTGTGTTGGCAGGCACCGGCTTGGCCTCGATGCTGGTGGCCTGTTTTGGTGGCATCACCATTGTGCTGTCCTCCATTACCGCCGCTTTGTGTACGGGCAAGGATGCCCATCCCGATCCGGACAAGCGTTATGTGGCCGGTATGGCCAATGGCGTGTTTTATCTGTTGGGCGGCACTTTTGCCGGCTCGATTGTGTATTTGTTCACCGCTTTGCCCGCCTCCTTGATTGCAGCCTTGGCGGGCCTGGCCTTGATTGGGGCCATTGTGGCCAATGTGCGGGTGATGGTCAGCGAAAGCGGCTATATCGAGCCGTCTGTCATCACATTTCTAACTACCGCATCCGGTATGAGCCTGTTTGGACTGGGCGCCGCATTTTGGGGCGTGGTGTTTGGCCTGGTGGCGTATCGCTTGCTTGGGTCCAGACATAAGTAAAAAAGGAAGAGACATGAATCAGTTGGCACTATCCCTTGATCACATATTGGAGCCTGTGCTGGCCGTATTGCCACAGCGCCGTTGGGATCTGGATCGCTTGCGCGTTCTCTTGCAATTGAATGTGCCGCCAACGGTGACCGTAGTTGGTAAATACAATCATGGCAAAAGTCGTCTGCTCAATGAGTTGATGGGCAGTGATGTTTTCAATGTGGCGGACCGTCGCGAAACCGTCGCGCTGGCCGAGCACGTGCATGAAGGCGTGCGCTGGCTGGATGCGCCGGGTCTGTATGCAGACGTGGCCTTGCAGGATGATGCCCTGGCACGTGAAGCTATGGGTTTGCAGGCGGATATTCGCCTGTTCGTCCACGCTGCCAAAGAAGGTGAGCTGGATGCCTTGGAAAGCAATTTGCTGCAAGAGCTGGCTGCGGATCATCAGCGCTCGCAGCGTCAGAACCTGATGGTCATCAGCCAGATTGACCAGTTGGCCGATGACGAGCAGCAAGAGAAAGTGTTGGGCGCCATTCAGCAGCAGTGTGCCGGTGTGACGTTGCATCCGGTGTCCAGCACCCGCTATCGCCAGGGGCGTGAAGGTGGCAAGCAGCGCATGCTGGAGAAAAGCGGAATTCCGGCTTTGCAGGCTTCTTTGGAAGCCGCCTTGACGCGTGTGCCGCAAGCCCGCGAGTTCGAGCGCGAAGCCTTGCTGACCGAGCTGACACAAGAATTGAATGCCTTGCAGCAAACGCAAGAGCAAAGCCTGCACAGCCTGCAGCAGACGCAACAGCAGCAGCACATTGATTTTGTTGAAGGTCTGCGCAAAATTCTGGAAGGCATCGCAAAGGATCTGGAGCCAGTGGTCAATGCGCCCGGTGTGGATCATTCTCTGGTGCCGGATACCTTCGAGTTTGGTTTCAAGATGACGGCAGGCAAGCAAGAGCGTGCCCGTTTGCAGATTGCCTATTCGCGTGCGTGTATTGCGATCAATGGTCACCTGGTGGAGTACGGTGCCGTAGGCTTGCCAGCGGCGCAACGTACCTCGGTGCGCAGCATGGATACCGTCATGATTGCGGTGATGGGCGTGTCGGTGAAGTACCGTGCTGACCTGCGCCGCATCTTCTGCGAACAGGCTGGGCGCGACAAGCTGGTTCAGGACTTCACCCATTATTTTGACGTCTCGGATGGCCGTGTGGCCTTGGAAAAGCAGATCGAAACGACTGAAAACCAGCTTGAGCAAACGCGTCAGGCTTTGGAAAGTCTGTCCACATTGGAGCATGCCTAATGTCGGTGGAAAGCACGTTTATCAAGGCGGTTGCGCAGCTCAATCCTGCCAGTCAGGATAGGCAGCCTGCTATTGCCAGGATGGAGCAGTGGCTGGCGGATTTGGGCCAGACGACCGTGGCGCAATCCTTGTCCGGCACGGCTTTGGTCGAGCAGGGCACCTTGGCGCAAAGTGCTCAACAATTAAATCAGCAACTGCAGGCACAAAGAAAAGCCTGGGCGGCTTCCTGGTCGGCATTGGCACCAGCGCAGGAGTTGGCGGATCGTTTCCGCGATCGCATCATGCTGCTGGTGTTTGGTTCCTTTAATGCTGGTAAAAGCTCCTTATGTAACTTCCTGGCGGACCGTTTTCGTCGTCAGGGTCATAGCGTGGATTTTTTTCGCCTGGCCGATGGGCAGATGCAGCCCATGCCTGAAGGTTTTCAGGAAGGGGCAACAGAAACCACGGTTGCCTTGCAAGGGGTATGTCTGGGCGAGAAGCTGGTTTTGCTGGATACCCCCGGCTTGCACTCGGCCAATGCGCATAACGCTGCTTTGACACAGCAGTTTCTGGAAAGTACCGACGCGCTTTTGTGGCTGAGCAGCTCCAGCGCACCGGGGCAGGTTCAGGAACTGGGCGATTTGCTGGTGGAACTGCGCCGCAACAAACCCTTGCTGCCGGTAATTACCCGCAGCGATCGCATCGAAGAAGATGAGATCGACAACGAGATCGTCAAAGTGCTTTGCAACAAGACAGCGGATAACCGCCAGTTGCAGGAAGAGGACGTGATGACACGGGCGGCGCAGGCTCTGAACCATTGGGGATTGAGCCGTGATTTGCTCAAACCCGCTTTGTCCTTGTCCGTGCATATGGCGCGTAGTCAGCAGGACGAAGATCAGGGCTTGGAACAGGCGGGTTTCGAGCGTTTGTATCTGGCCGTGCAGAACCTGCTAACGCCTGCCCTGGCCTACAAGCAGCGCAAACCTGCCGAACTGCAATTGCACCATATTGAAGAGGCGATTCTGAGTCCTTTGATGCAAACGCTGGAGCAGGGCGCTGCTCAATTGCGTCAGCGTATTGAAGAACAAACGGTAGTTTTGCAAGGCGCTGTACAGGTCCTGACCGAAGGCACCTGGCGGCGAGTGGTGCCCCAATTGCCCGAGGTGCTGGAAAAGCATGCCGGTAAGCAAGATGTGGCGGCTGTACGTACCGAGCTTGGCCAGAACATAGGCAAGGCATTTGCAGATCTAAGCCAGACGGTTCTGGTCAACTTTCAACTGACCCAGCCGGACGTGCCGACACTGAATCTGCCTGCTCATATTGGCTATGAAGTGTTCCAGGAGCAGGGGGAAGGGCAAGCGCCGCTGATTGACTACAACCGCCTGTACATGAGCTTGAGTGATGGGGTGATGACTGGTGCCCAGGAGCTGGCGGAACAGGTAGTGGAGCAGGCTGAGCAAAGCCTGGAACAGCTCAAGCAGGAGCTGATTGAATTGGAAAATGCTGTGGCTGATCAGGTCCAGGCTTTGGAGGCGATCAAGCGTCAATTGCACGCGGCGTGAGGTAGCATTAAATCGGTTTTTCGTTGCCATGCAAAACACAGAAAACCGGCTGGATAGCGGTCAAACTTTAAGCTGATTTCATGGAATTGTGGCTTATTTGTTGAAATTCTAATGAGAATTGTTAGCATTTCGATATTTGTGTTTTAAATCGAAGGTGAAGTCGCTATGATGGTTTGTATAGCATCCACGCCTTAGCCAAGAGCCGTTTTACGGCTTTTGGTGTCTGTACAAGGCAAACCTGGATTGCGTAATTTTCTGGGGGCGCACGGCGATGAAACCGAAAACAAGCCACTACTTTTTACCTAATAAAGGGACTTCGCCTCACTGGCACCAACACCTGCGTCTATGGATTGGACTGATCATCTCCATGGGCGGCATCTGGGCGCTCTGTCATCAGTTCTGGCTATATGCACAAGATCACCCGGTGGTCTTGCAGGCCCTGCTAGGCGGTTCCATCGCAGCGTTGGCCACGGCACTGGGCACGGTGCCTGTCATGTTTTCTCAAACCATGTCGCAGCGCACCCAGGATACGCTGTATGGCTTTGGGGCAGGGGTGATGCTGGCCGCTTGTGCCTTCTCCTTGGTTTTGCCGGGTCTGGAAGCGGCAGAAAAGCAGCAGGTGTTTGGCGGTGGTGCCTGGGGGGCGGGCTTAGCAGTGGGCTTTTCCATCTTGCTGGGGGCCGCGGCCTTGATGCTGCTCGATCGCATCCTGCCGCACGAGCATTTCATTAAAGGGCGCGAGGGGCCCGGTAATGCCTCATCGACCAAGCTGCGCCGTACCTGGCTGTTTGTGATCGCGATTATGCTGCACAACTTCCCAGAAGGTTTGGCCATTGGTGTGGGCTATGTGGGCAATGAAGGGGTGCGCGCCAATGCGCTGGCCACGGGTATTGCCATTCAGGACGTGCCTGAAGGCTTGGTAGTGGCGCTGGCCTTGCTGGCCGCCGGTTACAGCCGTACTTTCTCTGTTGTGTTGGGCATGGCCAGTGGTTTGGTTGAGCCGGTCGGTGCGGTGCTAGGGGCAGTGGCAGTCAGCAGTTCGCTGGTGCTTCTGCCTTTTGGTCTGGGCTTTGCGGCGGGTGCCATGCTGTTTGTGATCAGCCACGAGATCA
Source organism: Alcaligenes aquatilis (assembly GCF_003076515.1). Classification (NCBI taxonomy): domain Bacteria; kingdom Pseudomonadati; phylum Pseudomonadota; class Betaproteobacteria; order Burkholderiales; family Alcaligenaceae; genus Alcaligenes; species Alcaligenes aquatilis. The sequence goes on from NZ_CP022390.1 coordinate 834,924, forward strand.
TTCCCGAATCGCACCGGCAAGGACATGAAACCTTTGCGACCGGCGGTTTGATGATCGGTTTTGTTTTGATGATGTTGCTGGATACGGCATTGGGATAAGTAGGTTCTAAAGACCTATACTAAGGCCCCTGTTCGGGGTAGCTCCCGTACTTGTTTTTTATCCCGCCTGTCAGCGCATCTTGTGTCTGCTCGGGCGCTTCTTTGGCAGTGATTTCCAGCATGCTACGCATAGACAATCTCAGTAAAAACTATGGCGACTACCCCGTTTTCAAGGGGCTGACTCATACCTTTCAGCCTGGCTGCGTGGCGCTCTGTGAAGAAGACAGCACCGGCAAATCCACCTTGCTGAACATTATTGCTGGCTTGCTCGAACCAGATGCAGGCGAAGTGTGGATAGACGGGCATTCGCTGATGAAAGCGCCCCAACAAGCCCGCGCCCGTATGGCCTATGTCCCCGATAACTGCCTGCTGTTTCCGTCTCAAACAGGCCGCCAGTTGCTGGAGCAAGTGGCCGCTGAAAAGAAAACCCGTGTTGATGACACTGCGCTGGATCTTGCCTACCGGCTAGGCCTGGAGCCACACTTGGACAAGCGTTTTGAGCAGATGTCCACAGGAACGCGCCGCAAGGTGTTTCTGGCGGCAGCGGCTTTGGGTGCGCCGGCTGTGATCATTGCCGATGGCCCCAGCAATGGCCTGGACACACAGGCTCGTGCCGCTTTGGCAGAGCAATTCGAGATTTGGTCACAAGACCGTGTTGTGCTGTTTGCCAGTCACGATGCGGAATTGGTAGAGGCCTGTGGAGCACACAGCATCAATATTGCCGAGCTGGTGTAGTCCTTGGGCAGTGCCCCTCATCTATCAGTCAATCAGCTTCAAGAAAGAGGCAGAGAACGCTTTGGAAAACGAGCGTCCTCTGCCTCTTTTTTTGTGGGTGTTTCCTGATCAGTTCATAAATTCGGCAATCCTACGGATTCTTTCAGTTGTCCAGATCCCTACTATGGTTAAGCCAAACAAACCAAAACAAAGGAGACGACATGGCAACAGGATATATTTGGAACACTCTTTACGGCTGGGTAGATACCGGCACGGGCAGCCTTGCCTCGGCTAATCTGGGTGCCCGTTTACAGCCGATCAGCCACCACCTGGCTCATCCCGATACGAAGCGCCGCTTTCACGAGCTGGTTTGTGCCTCCGGTCAAATTGATCATCTGACCAGCATCCAGGCCAAGCCTGCACGCGACAAGGATATTTTGCGTGTTCATACGGCCGAGCATCTGGAAAACATGAAGCGTGTCAGCGCCTTGCCAACCGGCGGCGATACGGGCGATGGCATAACCACCATGGGGAATGGTGGCCTTGAAATTGCCATGCTTTCCGCGGGTGGCGCCATTGAGATGGTCAAGAAAGTGGTCAGCCGGGAAGTCAGCAATGGCTATGCGCTGGTGAACCCTCCTGGTCACCATGCCCCCCGTGCCGGGGCAATGGGCTTTTGCATTTTCAATAACACCTCGGTGGCGGCGGCGTATGCGCGCGAGGAATTGGGTCTGGATCGTGTCGCCATTCTGGATTGGGACGTGCACCACGGGAATGGCACGCAGGATATCTGGTGGAATGATCCTTCGGTTCTGACTATTTCCCTGCACCAGCATCTGTGCTTTCCGGCCAATAGCGGCTTTACGACTGAGCGTGGTGAGGGTGAAGGCCTGGGCTACAACCTGAATATCCCCCTGCCTCCTGGCGGCGGGAATGCCGCCTACCTCTATGCCATGGAAAAAGTGGTGTTACCTGCGCTGCGCGCCTATAAACCGCAGCTGATTATTGTGGGTTCGGGCTTTGATGCCAGCATGATGGACCCGCTGGCACGCATGATGGTGACGGCTTCCGGTTTCCGGCAAATGGCGCGTCAGGTGATCGACTGCGCCGAGGAAGTCTGCGAAGGTCGTATCGCCTTTGTGCAGGAGGGTGGCTATAGCCCGCACTATCTGCCATTTTGCGGTCAGGCCGTGATTGAGGAACTGACAGGCGTGCGTACGCTGGCTGATCCTTATGCGGAGTTCCTGGGCGGGATGGGTGGCGACACGCTATTGGACGCGGAACGCGCCTGCATCGATGAGGCCGCAGCCCTGTTGAGCGGACTGCGTTAATTCCTGATGTGCCAGTGTTAAGCGGCGTCCCGGATCGTGTCTCTTAATGGCACAGTCCGGGCACTGCCGCCAGGATCGCACCCTGTGCATCCGGCACATACCAATGATTCAGAGCCGCTGTGACAGCGGCTTCTGTTCGTCGGGTGATACCCAGTTTGCGCAGCAAGGACGTGACATGCGAATGCACGGTACGCTCGCTCAAAAACAGGCTGGCCGCAATTTCCCGGTCGGTGTAGCCCGTTACCAACCAGCCCAGCACCTGCATTTCCTTGGCACTGAGCGCAGCGGGCAAGGGGGCGGGCAGCAGTCGCACCAGAACATCGCCCTTGGGAAAGCGCTGCGCTTGCAGTCGATAGCTTCGTTTGCCTTCCAGCCAGAACGCTTGCAAGGTCGAGGTTTCCTGGCCCATGAAGGACAAGGCTTTAGCCAGTGCGGGGCTGAACTGGGAAGCGTCAGAGAGCATGTCCTCACGCATGATCAGCCCGCCTGCCTGTGGCACCAGATGCAAGACGATGCCGTTTTGCGAGACCATGTTCTGCATGGCCTCTTCCAGCAAGATTTTCGCGCCCAGCGCCAGTGTGCGGACATGGCGATTGAAGCATCCTGCTTGTTGGGAAGAGAAGTGAATCATTCCCAAATACGAGTCCCCGCGCTGTAGTTCTACCGTCATCCCATCCTGAAACCCGCCACGCAGCAGGGCATCGGTATAGATGGCAGTACTGCGAAAGGGTGGATCCATGGTGTCCGAGCACTCGGAAATAGAAGGCGGCAGCAAATCGTGCGGAGAGGCCTGTGCTGTAAAGCCCGGTGCGTAGATTTGTGGAAAGCCGGTTCCCAAGGCCGACGCGCAGTTCAGGTTATAGCCTTCGCAATGCAACTCCAGATGGGTACGGCTTTGAGGTGCACAACCCAGAAGTTGCACCGCATCGAAGTGAAACAGGGAACGCAGGGATTGAATACGATCGCCGAGACTGAACATGGCAGGGCCTGAGGATAAGTATGGTAAGGGCGCTAACAATCAACATAGCGTTTGGTGATTGAGAGCGCAATTGGGCCAAACCCAGGCTTGGAAGTGGTTCCGAGTATGGATGCACCCCCAAAGCAAAAACCCTCCAGACGTGGAGGGTTGCTTGAAAAAGGCGGCAAGCCAAACTGCTTGATACCGCCCATCTCCGGGCGGGGAGATAGCTTAGGGCTGGTGGTAAAACGACCGGCGGCAGAACCGTCTTATTTAACGGCTTCCAGATATCGTCTCAGCACTTCGGGCCAGTTGATCACATTGAAGAAGGCGGCAATGTATTCAGGCCGGCGATTCTGGTATTTCAGGTAGTAGGCATGCTCCCACACGTCCAGACCCAAAATGGGCGTGTTGCCGTGCATCAGTGGGCTGTCCTGATTGCCGGTGCTCTCTACCACCAGTTTCTTTTCCGGGGTGACACTGAGCCAGGCCCAGCCACTGCCAAAGCGTGAGATTGCTGCTTTGGTAAAGGCATCCTTGAATTGTTCGAATCCACCGAGATCCCGGTCTATGGCCTGGGCCAGGTCCTTGGGAATAGTGGTATCGGCATCCGGTGTCATCACCGTCCAGAACAAACTGTGGTTGGCATGGCCGCCGCCGTTGTTGCGCACCACATTGCGTACGGATTCGGGCAGGGTGTCCAGCCCAGCAATCAGCTCATCAATAGGCGGGTACGGTAAGTTGGCTGCTTCCAATGCCGCATTCAGATTGTTGATATAGGTCTGATGATGCTTGCTGTAGTGAATTTCCATGGTCTGGGTGTCGATATGGGGTTCCAGAGCATGGTAGGCATAAGGCAGGGCAGGTAAGGTGTAAGACAACACGCACTCCTCGATAAACCCCCGGCCAGCGGTGCCTGGGGGACAGATTGAAACTTAATGAGAAAAAGAGCGTTCCTGCGGGCTGACGGCTCCTAAGAAAAGGGCAGAGCAGGTGGGGACATGATGGGGGTAGCGACGCGCATAGCGCGCCAGCTCGGCATAGGTGCGTCGGCTGTGTTGCCAGGCGGCCATGCGCCAATCATCGGCCAGGTGCGTGTTGGCCGCCGCCCAGCACAAGGTTTCGTGTGCGGTACACAAGAGCAGGCCTTGTTCGTCACTTTGATCTAGCTGTTCGCAAGCATCGGCCAGATTCAAATGGGCAATGACCCAGGCGGCAATGGTGGCGTCGGCCCCTTCACAAGCGCCAAACAGCAGCGGTTTTACATAGGCGCGGGCCTGTTGGTAGTGCGCGATGGCATCGGTGTAATTGCGAGATTGAAAGGCCTGGTTTCCCTGCGTAATCAAACTACGCCAAGAGGCGAGCTCGTCGCGTTGGGTAAGAGCGTGTTGGGGCTGTTGGGTAACGGTCTGCATGCTTTGCTCCTGATAAAAGGTAGCGCATCAATAATGAAATTAATGATAATGATTTGCATTTATATTATCAAGGAAATCCAAAAAGCAAATCGTAAGCAGATCAAACGTCAGTTGGAAAGGAGCGGGGCGGGGGCGCTGAAGCCAGTGGTGCTGCGGCTTTTCGGGCTTGGTTGACGTGTTTAGGTGTATACCCTGTAGCGCCCGGATGCTTGTTCCAAATCAAGTTCACGTCGGCTACAGGACAAGAAAAAAGGCTGAAAGCCCGGGGGCGTTCAGCCTTGATATCAGTTTGTCTGAATCGTCTTAACGACGTTTTACTGACAACTCATATTCCATATCCTGCTCGTAGCTGCCCAAGGACATGGCTTTGACTTCGTAGTCGCCCGCTTCCAGCTGGACTTCCAGACGGGCATTCATATCGCCGCCGCTATCATCGTCTTCGGCAACGGTTTGGCCGTCTTTGCGCAGTACCAGGTAGGTGTCAAAGATAGGCGAAGTCATATCAATGATGTAGCTGCCAGGCTGGCGCACGGTCAACTGGTAGCTGTCGCTGGTGATGCCTTGCAGCATCAGTGCCTGGCGGGGTTCGCCTACACGGATGGTGCCGCCGCCAGCATTGGCAGGGACGTCATCAGCCACGGCGGACAGGGCAAACAAACCGGCTTGATTGGCGCCAGAAATCTTCACCTGGTGTTCGCCTGCAGCCAGTACGCCACGGACGCGTTGTTGGCCGGCTTCATCGCCGTATTGGTTGGCGCTGGTGGAATCCACTTCCATGGTGGCTTGGAAGCCTTGGGCGTCCATGAGCACCGTCACCAGTTTGGGTTCGGGCAATGTGAAGCTGTAGGTTTGGGTCTCACCGGTAAACAAGCCGCTTCTGCCTTCGCCGTCCAGCACCAGGCTATCGCCATTTTTCAGCTCGACCTCGCCAGTCATTTCCTCTGGCTTGATCTGCAGCGAGAAGCCACCCTGGAAGTTTTGCGAACCCATGGCCGAGCTGGCCTGCACAATGTATTCACCGGCTTTCAGGTAAACCTGCAGGCGTGCATCGGTGCCGCCACCGTTGTCATCGTCCGAAGCCAGTTCCATGCCACGACGGTCCATCAGTTTCAGATAGGCATCCAGGCTGTTTTGCTCGGCCTTCATGGCCAAGCTGTACAAGCCGTCTTTGTCAATATTCAAGCGGTAGCGTTTTTGACCTCCCAATGCCCAGTCATGAATAGTCTGGTCTGGGGTCAAAGGCTCGCCTGTGTAGGCTTTCAAGGTGTCGGCCATAATTTGGAAAGGGCCGAAGGAGCTGGTGTTAAAGCCGCTGATCACCACCTGGTAGGTGTCGTTGAAATCAGCCTTGAAGCCCAGTGTGGTGGCTTGACCCTTGGTTTCGCTCTCTGGGCAGTCCTCACAGCGCTGGGTACGTGTCACCAGCTCGCCGTTTCGCAGCACAGTGATTTGTGGGCGTAAGGGACCGGTGACGCTGATCTTGATAAGTTGGCCCGCTTCGGCTTTCACATCAAACAGGCTACTGCGCACGCCATCGCTCAGGTTCAAAAAGCTTTTGCTGGTTAGTTCGCCAGAGACAGATTGGCCCAATACCAGGGTTTGGGCAGCATCGACGGTGCTGGGGGTACTGACCGGGCCGCTTGTCGGTACGGGTACGTTTTTGGCGTAGTAAATAGCGCCACCGGCGCCGATGGCCACGCCCAACAGGGCTGCAAATAAGGTAGTTGGCTTCATGATCTCTGAAGAGTAGCTAAAAGAGTAAGGCACCGATAAGCCGGCGATGGTTAGCGGGCGATTGTACTGGAGCTAGGACAATGAGCGCACACTGTCGTAATCATATGTTACGAACTGGACCGGAGTTTCGGGTTGACTGCTGAGGCGTGAATCAATAACTGGATTCGCTTGTTGGCCCGGCCCCCCCTTGGGAGCAAGGGCCGTCTTAGCGTACTTTGTTACGTTTTAAAACGCAGCGTGGAGCTCAAGGCTGCACATAAGGCTGCTTGATAAAGGCGGGGGCTTCACGAAAGGACTGTCCTCCCCCCGGTGGTGGGGGCTGGGTCAGGGCAACTTGCACCCATTGGCCGTGCCGGCGCTCCAGCAGTCGATAGCGCTGCTCGGGACCGACCGGGCGGCTGGCCAGATACAAGGTGCCGTTCAGTCTGTATAGCGCAGGCTGAGAGGCAGACTGTTTGTCCACTTCCCGTTCCTGCCCTTGATCAAGCAGCACAATCGCGCCGCCGGGGTTTTTCTGAACCGCGACAATGACTTGTTCTTTCTCGTCCAGGCTAAGCGCAGGCGTTCCTACATATTGCAAGCCCAGGTTTTGGGGGCGCGTCCAGCTTTGCTGGCTGCCTTGTATCAGACGCTGCAACTGCTGGCTTTGACGGTCGCGCAGATACAACTCAATATGCCCTTGTGCATTCAGGATAGAAGCCAAGCCGCCACTACTGGCAGGAGCAGGAATCGCTTGCCAGTCCTGCCATGTCAAGTCGCTTTGCTGATAGGTCTGGAATAACTGGCCCTGCAAATTGCTGGCAAATATATGGGGGCGCCCTTGTCTATCCAGGCTGAGAGTGGCGGGGTAGGCGGCATGTTCCAGCGCAGGCAGTGCTGTCCAGGCCCCCCAACCGTAGTCGGGCTGGCGCGCGGCGCTCCAATAAAAAAGGCCATCGGTTCCCATGGCGACCGCCTGACTGTCACGGCGGCTGACGATAGGGGTATGCAACATGCGAGGGCCGGGTATTTTTTGCCAGGCCAGCCAATCGTTCTCATCGGGGGAGCGGCTGAACCAGACCTGTCCGGTAGCATCACGCGCAAACAGACCGGGGCTCCCGTCTGCGTAGTGAAAGGCGCTTAAGGCTTCGGCTGTGCGTCCGCCCAAGGTCATCCAGCGTTGTTCTTGCACATCCCATTGGTTGATGGCGTCGTTTTGTTCGCCCGAGGCGAAAAAGCTGAGCTTGCCTTCCTTGTCACTTAACAGGCTGGCCGGATAGTCGGCACGGCTGGTGTAGTAACTGCGCTGTACCCATTCGGCGGCGGGGCCGGCGGGTTCCTGACACACAGCGGGGCCTTTGCAGGCGTGTTGGTCGTGCCAGGCGTAGCGTCGGAAAATCTCGGTTTTACTGTGGATTTCATTCAAGGTCAGATTGCGAGCCTGCTCTTGAATGGGATAGTCCACATAGCCAATTTGTGCGTAATTGCCGGGGGCCGCCAGCATGGCCTCCCGAACCAGACGGGCGCTGGCGATATGGTCCGGGTGTCCGTGTCCGGTACAACGCCAGCACAGCTGGGTGTAAGGCACGGGGTTGGTGTCATCCAGATAGCGAACACTGGTGGGCTGATACAGCCGTATCAAGGCGGCCAGTGTTTGGACCAACTGCTCGCGGTTCAGTGTCTGTTGCGGGCTATCCAGTGTTTGTACGGTTTGGCCAGGTACCGACTCTGCGCGGCTCAACGGGGTCAGACTCCCCCAGCCTGGGCCCAGCCAGGGATCTTGCAGACGTAAATGGCTTAGCTGAATACCCGGTCTGGACCGCAAGGTAAATTGCGTGATCGAGGCACTGCCGACCATCAAGCGGGTTTGCTGCCATTCGTTGACCAGCCCGGCCATAAAGGCATAGGCGGCGCGTACACCTTGTTCGCGGCGGTACATATACTCCAGCCCACCTTTGCGTTCACTGGCGGTCAGGTACAGAACCTGCATGCAGGCACCGGCCTGGATACTGCTGGACAGGTCTGGGTTCATGAATAGCAGGTCGTCATCCATATGGCCAACAACGACCAGGTCCCGACTGCCATGACAGGCATCCGCGGCTTGGGTAGAGAGCGGCCAGAGCAAAGCACACAGTCCGCCAAGCAGAATGCGTTTCAAGAAGGGGCCAGCCAGACAGGCAAGAAACATGGGATGAGTGCGCGGAATAAACAAGGATCAGAACGATCCGTCCCGCGTTGCTTGCAGAGGATGCAAACAACGTGCCTGCTTAGTATAAGCAGGCACTGTCAGGCAGAAAATAAAGATACATGGCGCCAGGGGCTTTGTTTTTTAAAGTGTGGCGCCGATGCTGCGCTCAGTTCAGTCTGGGGCGAATCAACATGGGAGCAAACTGATGCAGGTAATTGAGCATGGCCAAAATCCAGCACAGACCAGAGACATGCAACAAAGGCAGGCTCCAACTGCTGGGGATCAGGGCCAACAAACGCAAGACGCAGGCAGCAATCAGAAAACCGTAACCCAGCACGACTTTGGGCGTGGCACGCAAGGGGCGACCCAAATGACCTAGAGCGGTACGGGTCAGCATGCCGATAATCATGATGCTGAAACCGGCCAAGCCCACAATATGTACCGGCCAGGCAGCGCGTAGAATCCAGCCTGCTTCATAGGCAGCAGCACTTAACAAGCCGATAGCCAGACCGGCATAGCCCAGGTACAAAATCCACAACAGGGGGGTGTGACGGCTGGCCCACGGTTTCCAGCGTACCCACTGAAAGCAGGCAATCAAGCCCAACGCAGCCAGAACCATAGCCAAAGCCAAGCGCCAGGGGCTCAGTGACAAAGCAATGGCGATGGCGCTCAACCCCATTTGCCAATGACCGCTACGAGTTTGAGCAGGTAGGCTCAAACCCGGCAAGGCACGCATGGCAAAGAAGGGAATGATGCGGCGAGCAATCAGCAAGGTGATCAAACCCATGGTCCAGAAACCGCTGTAGAAGTAGGGCATGGGATCTTGCCCTTGCAGCAGGCTGTACATGAACAGGGCATGGCTCAGGCCCAAGGCCAGCATGGCAAGGGGGATGCCGTAATTGCGTTTGTTGCGAGCGATCAGAATCACACGGGCCAGTTCAGCGGCGGCAACAGCAAAGAACAAGGCATCCAGCAGCAAGGCGGCGATCAAGCCGTTGGGAAGCAACAGGCTCAAACGTGCCAGAATCCAGATCAAACACAAGGCCCCCAAAGAGGAGCCGCGCAGGGTGGGCTGTCCTGTCCAGGTGGCACTGGCTGTCAACAAAAATCCCACGGCAATGGTGCCGATAAAGGCCCAGAGCATTTCATGAGCATGCCAGTACAGGGAGGGGATGGCTGCATTGGCCAGCCAGCCGGGCGCATAGAGCCAGAGCGCAATGCTGGCCGCGCCCCAAAGCGTGGCTAAAAGATAGAGGGGTCGAAACCCCAGTTCCAGGAATGCGCGCCATTGTGGGCGAGTAGAGACGGGGGAGGCAGTTAAAGGAGTCATGGCAGATCAGTTAAAAGATGTATTTTAAATATATCTTAAAGGCCGAATAAAACATAGTCTCTTCAAGTGATGTTTGGCCTTATTCCTTGTCGCTCATATCCAGCGTGCTATCGATCATTTTGCGCAGCAGATAGACGATGGCCACGCGTTCTGCAGGGTTCAGATTGCCCATGGTCAGTTCGCTGATGGTATGGGCGCGCGGGATGACGCGATCGAGCAGTTCCTGCCCTTGTTGGGTCAGCTCCACAATCACCTTGCGTCTGTCATCTTTGTCCGGTGCCAGTTCGATCAGATTGCGCGACTTCAGGCGCTGAATAATGCCCCGTATGGTGGCCTGGTCTACCGCCGTGGCTTCGACCAGCTCGGTTTGCGAGCTGGGGCCGTGATCGCGCAGGGCGCATAAAGTCACGAACTGAATAGCGGTTAGCTGGGTGTCGCCCACGTAATGCTGAAAGATGGCCGTGTGCCGTTGGCCAGCCTTGCGCAGCAGGTGGCCGATTTGTTCGGTGACATCGTAGGACAAGGTTTGAGGCTCAGAAACGGGGGAGGTAGGCTGCATAGTCTTTCTGTCTTGTTGTGGAGTGGGCAGGCCAGTTGCGTAACAACTGGGCAAAGTATACCTGTCCAAGGAGCCGTTCACGCCTGATTCAGATCAGTTGCTATGCATATAAAGTATTTGCTATTTCAGGGTGTGCGCCGCAATAAACAAGTCTACACACTGTTAAATTCATAAATTAAATAAATTTTATGCTTCGATGGTCAAGGCTTGCCTTTGTTTTAAATTTTTGTTTTAAGCTGTTGATTTTAATCTGGTAATTGGTTTTAAAACTAAGGTTATAAGCAATTTTGCGATAGCTGATGGTAGGTATAAACCCTAGCTCAATCACCTGTTTTCATGCTTAAACTTAGTGTGTACACTACTAAAAAAACATGTAGTGAGCACTTTTAATTTGTGCCGTGATTTGGAGCTAACGATGGAAAAAACAGTCAAGATTGCGATTGTAGGGGCCGGTCTTGGCGGAGCCGCTGCGGCGACTCTGTTGCAGCAAGCTGGCTTTGAGGTAGAAGTATTTGAACAGGCGCCAGAATTCTCGCGTTTGGGTGCCGGTATCCACGTGGGCCCCAACGTGATGAAGATTTTCCGCCGTATGGGTTTGGAAAAAGCGCTGGATGATATGGGCTCGCACCCGGACTTCTGGTTCAGCCGCGATGGCGAAACGGGCGACTACCTGTCCCGTATTCCGTTGGGCGAGTTTGCCAAGAAAGAATACGGTGCGTCGTACATTACCGTGCATCGTGGTGATATGCATGCTTTGCAAATTGACAGCATCAAGCCCGGCACCGTGCACTTTGGCAAGCGTTTGCAAAATCTGGTGGATCGGGGTGACGACGTGCTGCTGGAGTTTGCCGATGGCACCAGCGTGACAGCTGACATTGTGATTGGGGCTGATGGTATTCACTCCAAGATCCGCGAAACCCTGCTGGGTGTCGAAGATCCGATTTACAGCGGCTGGGTGGCCCACCGTGCCCTGATCCGTGGTGAGAATCTGGCCCGTTTTGCCGATGAGTTCGAGGACTGTGTGAAATGGTGGACCGATGACCGTCACATGATGGTGTACTACACCACTGGCAAGCGCGATGAGTACTATTTTGTGACTGGCGTGCCACATCCGGCCTGGGATTTTCAGGGGGCGTACGTAGACAGCTCGCAAGAAGAGATGCTGGCCGCATTTGAAGGCTATCATTCCACGGTTCAGAACCTGATCAAATCGACCGAAAGCATTACCAAGTGGCCATTGCGCAACCGCAATCCGCTGCCTTTGTGGAGCCGTGGTCGTCTGGTCATGTTGGGTGATGCATGTCATCCCATGAAGCCACATATGGCCCAAGGTGCTTGCATGGCGATTGAAGATGCCGCCATGTTGACTCGCTGCTTGCAAGAGACCGGTTTGTCGGATTTCCGCACAGCCTTCGATCTGTACGAGCTCAACCGCAAAGAGCGCGCGACGCGTGTTCAGTCCGTGTCCAACGCCAATACCTTCTTGCGCACGCAAGAAGATCCGGCCTGGGTTTACGGCTACGACCTGTACGGCCAGGACCTGAAGTCCAGCTAAGCCGTGCGCTGCGCTGAACCCGGGAGCGATCCGGGTGCAGCGCATCAATCTGATCGGGTCCCGCTGTGCATGGCCTCTCTATAGGGATAGAGCTGGGCATGTGCAGTCGGGAGTCACTGTTGATACATCATTTCTCATCCGTAAACAGTCTGCAGCCCAATGGGGGGAGTGCGGACGTGTTCAGGGTCCTGCTGTGTTCTGTCAGGCGCTGTTTTTAGGCAGTTTTCTGGTTCACCAGGCATACCAATAATTATCTGGAGATATACAAGGTGCATTCATCCATCCAAAGTCCCACGGCGGTGCCTGCAGGCCGGGACGGAAACGGGGATCTCTACAAAAAGATCGTCTGGCGTCTGATCCCATTCCTGTGCTTTTGTTATTTGGCAGCGTATCTGGACCGCATCAACGTCGGTTTTGCCAAGCTGCAAATGCTCGATCATTTGCAATGGAGTGAGACAGCGTACGGCCTGGGGGCCGGGCTGTTCTTTCTGGGTTACATCCTGTTCGAGGTGCCCAGCAATTTGATTTTGGAACGTGTCGGTGCCAAGCTGTGGATTGCCCGCATCATGATTACTTGGGGCATCTTGTCTGGCCTGACCATGTTTGTCACCACACCTACGCAGTTCTACATTCTGCGTTTTGTGCTGGGTGCGGCAGAAGCGGGTTTCTTGCCAGGTGTGCTGTACTACCTGACCCTGTGGTTCCCTACCTACCGACGCGGCAAGATCATTGCCTTGTTCATGATCGGTTTGCCCCTGTCCAGCGTGATTGGTGGTCCTTTGTCCGGTTGGATTATCGGTCACTTTGATCACATGAACGGCTGGCGTGGTTGGCAGTGGTTGTTTCTTTTGGAAGCGATTCCCAGCGTGCTGCTTGGTATTCTGACTTTCTGGGCCTTGCCGAACAACTATCAGTCTGCGCAGTGGCTTAGCAAGGAAGAGAAGTCTCGGCTGGCTGCTGATCTGGCTGCCGACGATGCCGAAGGCAAGGGCGTCAAGCACAGCTTTAAAGATGGTTTCTTCAACCTGAAAGTGTGGATGCTGGGCGGGATTGACTTCTCCATTCTGCTAGGCACGTACTCCATCAGTTTCTGGATGCCGTCCTTTATTCGTGCTGCCGGTGTGCAAGACCCCTTCCAGATTGGTTTGATGACGGCGATTCCCTCGCTGGCCGGTGTAGCAGGCATGTTGATGATTGGTGCCAGCTCGGACCGTTGCCGTGAACGTCGCTGGCACTTGATCGTGCCGCTGACCATCGGTGCGATTGCCTTGGTTGCCAGTACTTTTGTGGCTCATCACGCCTGGTTGACTGTTCTGGCCTTTACGGTGGCCTCGGCTGTGATTATGGGTGCTGTGCCTGTGTTTTTCAGCTTGCCGGCTACCTTCTTGAAAGGTACTGCAGCAGCAACGGGTTTTGCGCTGGCATGTTCCTTGGCCAATATTGCCGGTCTGGTCAGTAACTCCTTGATTGGTTGGGTTACCGACCTGACCGGTTCGGGCAGCGCCGCTTTGTGGCTGTTTGCCGGTAGTTTGATGGTGAGCTGCTTGTTGGCATACGCCTTGCCTGCCAAGCAGGTGAACCGCTAAGTTGCTGTTTGTTCCTGCAGGCTGAAACACAAAAACCATACCTGGCTCTTGGCCGGGTATGGTTTTTTATAGTTGCGGCGTCTTGAGAACGCCGCTTTGACGAACCGCAGTGACGGGTTTGTGGCCGACCACTGATCAGGATCAGGCAGAAACCTTGCTGCCTTGCTGCAACCAGGCTTGCAAATCAGCGGTTTCGTATAGAACCTGTGCGCTCAGAACGCGCAAGCCGTGCGGGCCGCTATCCAAAATACGGTGCTCGCCTTTGGCTTGTTGCAGTTCCAGCTCGCTGTCAGGCAGCGTCATCAGGTGGCGAGCCACGGCAATCAGTTGTTCGGGCGGGCAGCAGGGGCTGGATTCAAAATGTCCGACTTCTTTACCGTTTTGGCGCAGGATCAGGCGTAATGGATTCATGATGTTGTTGCCGTATCGGAGACGGGCCAGTAAAAGTTGTTGGGCGTGGCGCGTGCACCAAAAATGGCTTGTCCAACGCGCACAATGGTGGAGCCTTCGGAAATGGCGACTTCATAGTCACCCGACATACCCATGGATAGTTCACGAATGTTTTCAGCGTGGGCAATGTCGTTGCGCAGTTGATCACGCAAATTGCGCAGCAGGGCAAAGCAGGGCCGTACCCGCTCCGGATCGGCGTCCATCAAAGCCAAGGTCATCAGACCTTTGACTTTCAAGGCAGAAAATTGTGGCAATTCGCGCACGAAAGCGTGTACTTCTTCGGGTGGCAAACCGAACTTGCTGTCTTCGCTGGAGGTGTTTACTTGCACGAAGACGTCCAGGCTGCGGCCTTCAATTTGTAGACGGCGGTCCAGCGCTTCAGCGGTCTTGAGCTTGTCCAACGCATGAAATTCAGAGGCAAAGCGCGCAACGGACTTGGCTTTATTGCTTTGCAGGTGTCCAATAACAGCCCATTCCAAATCTGGCAGTTCTTCGCGTAGCGCTTCGTACTTGCCTTCGGCTTCCTGCACCTTGTTCTCGCCCAATAAGCGACAACCGGCCTGGTAGGCCAGGCGGATGCGGTCAATCCCGAAGGTTTTGCTGACAGTAAGTAAACGGACATCGCCAGCAGCACGCCCATAGCGTACGCAGGCAGCATCAATTCTTTGTTGTACCAGGGCAATGCGTTCCCGAAATGCCTCTACACTGGTGGAGGTGGGATAATGCTCGGTGTGAAGTAGATCAGGGGCGAATTCGGACATGGCGCACCAGTAAGGAAGAAAAAAAAGATAAACTCGACCCTGCGGGTCGCGCATAAACTATTATGTCATAGGTCAAAATGAATATCCAGGGAAGCAACGCGAAGGAACTTTTCGATGATATCCGACAGCAAGTGGCACTGGGGCGAATTGCTCCGGGCCAGATTTTGCCGCCGGTACGCGAGCTGGCTCAAACACTGGGATTGAACCGGAATACGGTAGCCCTGGCATACAAGCGCCTGGTCTCGGCCGGGGTGGCCGATGCACAAGGACGTCGTGGCACACGGATCCGTGAGGCGATCCGGGAGCTGGCACGCGAAGGGCATGGCGCCAGCTCGGCCTTGCAGGATTTGGCCAGCGGCAATCCGGCGCTGGGCTATTTGCCTGCGCCCACCCAATTGACGGCTGGGGTACGCGGTCAAACCCAGGCTCTGTACGGTGCGGACCCTCTGGTGCCTGAGTTGCGTGCCGTGTGTCAGCAGGTGTTTCATAAAGACACACCGCCAGACACCGATTATCACGTCAGCTACGGTGCGGTCGATGCAATCGAGCGTTTGCTGCAAGCCTTTTTGCTGGCGGGCGATAAAGTCGGGATTGAAGATCCTGGCTATCTGAACAGCATCAACTCGGTGCATACGCTGGGCTACAAGCCAGTGGGTATTGAGGTCGATAGCGAGGGGATTGTGCCGGCCTCGCTGCAAGCCGCTTTGGAGGATGGCCTGCGCGCTTTGATCTTGACACCACGTGCGCACAACCCCACGGGATGCTCACTGAGCCGTGCTCGTGCCAAGCAGATCGAGCAAATTCTGAAGCAGTATCCCGAATTGCTGTTGATGATTGACGACCACTTCTGGATGCTGGCCAGCAGCCCTTACCGAAACGTGATTCCTGCCGATCATTTGCGCTGGGCTTTGATTCGTTCAGTGTCCAAGGGTCTGGGGCCGGATTTGCGCGTGGCTCTGGTGGCGTCGGATCTGCAAACCAGCGAACGCTTGTCGCAACGTTTGGCTTCGGGGGCGCAATGGGTCAGCCATCTTTTACAGCAAATGGTGGTTCATGGGCTGACGGATGCCGAGATCAAGGCGCAGACTCGTGTTGCGCAAGCTGCCTATGTGCAGGCTCGCGCCGACTTGATGCACGCCTTGAAAAAGCAGAGCATTCCTTTTTGGGATAGCGAGGAAGGCTTCAATCTGTGGATTCCGCTGGATCGGGAAGCCGAGCCGGTATTGGCAGGATTGGCTGCACGTGGCTGGCTGGTGCGATCCGGGCAAGTCTTTGGTGTGAGCAGTCCTGCTCAAGGCTTGCGTGTCAGTTTTGCGAATCTGAATGCCAAAGACGCCCAGCGCTTTGCGACAGATTTAGCCCAAGTCCTGCAAGAACGCTATTAGTCACTATCTTGCTGCTTCTAACGGAGTAGCAAGATAGTGAACTCTCTTACGCGCCCATCCAGATCGTTAAAAGGGGCGCTATTTTTATGGGCGCAAGATATTTATTTGGCCGGGCGATTGCTGATCCACTGTACTGCCAGCACACTGCCCATCACCAAAATAATGCCCAGCAGGCTGGAGCCTGTCATGGCCTGACCTAAAATCAGCCAGCCCAGAATCACGGCGGTCAGCGGACTGAGCAGGCCCAGCGAGGACACGGCCACAGAGGGCAAGACGGCAATCCCGCGGAACCACAGGGTATAGGCCAGCAGCGCACCGACCAGACACAGGTAGAGGTAGCCGCCGATTTGTACGCCGCTCAAGGAGCTGTCCAGTGGTGGGTCCAGCCATAAGGCCAGAGGGGCAAGCATCAAACCGCCCAACATCAATTGCCAGGCCGTGAAAGCCAGAATCGGCATGCCACTACGCCAGCGATGCGACAAGTAGGTGCCCATGGCCATGCACAAGGCCCCGACAATGGCCGCGACCATGCCCCAGGTATCCCATTGGCTCTCTGGCGAAAGTAGCAAAATACCCATGCCCATGATGCCGATCACACAAGCGACCAAGGCCAGGGTGACAGGGCGTTTACCTTCTAGCGCCCAGGCCAGGGCAATCACCACCAAGGGTTGAGCTGCTCCTACGACGGCGGCCAAACCACCCGGCAAGCGGTAAGCCGCAACGAATAACAGCGCCTGAAATGCGCCAATATTCAAGGCCGCCAGAATCAGGGTACGCCCCCAATCACCTCGGGCAGGCATGCGTCGGCTCCACAAGAGCAGCATCACGCCAGCGGGAAAGCAGCGCAAAAAGGCCGCGATGAAAGGGCGATCGGGCGGTAGGATTTCGGTGGTCACAATGTAGGTGGAACCCCAGATGGCGGGGCCTAATGCGGTCAAGGCCGTCACCAGCCAGAGAGAAAGTCGGTTCATGATAAAAGTATCTTGATGTCGAGATAAATGTCAGTGTAGGGATGATTTATCTTAATATCAAGATAAATATCGAAATCGAGAAATCATGAGCGAAGAACACGACGCGGTAGACCTGATCATCAATCAATGGCGCGAACAGCGGCCAGACTTGCAGAATCTGGACGCCATGGCCTTGCTGGGCCGCATGACGCGCTGCTTCCAACTGGTCCAAAAACAGATGAGCGACAACTTCAGACGTCACGGCCTGCAGTTGGGCGAGTTTGATGTGCTGGCCAGCCTGCGCCGCTCCGGCCCGCCGTACACCTTGGCACCCACCGCTTTGTTTTCCACCTTGATGGTCAGCTCCGGCACTATGACGCATCGTTTGCAGGGCCTGGAAAAGCAGGGCTTGATCGAACGCATTGCCGACCCGGAAGATGCCCGCCGTATTCTGGTGCGTTTGAGCCCAGCGGGTCTGGCCTGTGTGGATGCGGTTGTGGTGGACCATTTGACCAATGAAGAAAATTTGCTGGAAGGTCTGGATCCCACGCAGCGGCAAAGTCTGGATACCTTGTTGCGCGACTGGATGCGCTTGTTAGAGTCGCGCCAGGCTTGAAGGAATGCTAAAGTAGCTGGATATATACACAGCCTGCTTATGACCCCGCCCGAGCTTCCTCCTTTTTACTATCTGCATAATTTCCATCAGGTTTTGCAGTGGGTACAACACACCAGTTCCGACCTGCTGGAGCCCCAACACGTCCAGTGCGGCCATCGTTTTGTGCATGCTTCCCAGCCTGCACAAGCCCTGTTGGTGCGCTTGCTGATGCGTAAAGGCCCGGTGTTTCGTATCGACAAGTTGCGTTATGCCGAGATCGAAAACCTGGATGCGGCAGTGCAAGAGCTGGCTGCTTGCGAGCTAATAGAAACCGATCCTGAGCTGGATCTGGAAACCTTGTTTGCCGTCCATACAGTGCCTGAGCTGCGCCGTTTGTTCAGTGATCTGCCAGCCGCCGGGCGCAAATCGGACTATCTGGAATGGATTGGGCAGGCTCACGGCGAACAGGCTCGGCCTTTTACGCAGTGGTGTGCCGATCCAGTCCTGCAAGCTCCCACACTGCGCCTATCACCGCAAGTCATGCATTGGGCACAGCGTTTGCAGTTGCTGTTCTTTGGCAACCATTATCAGGACTGGTCCGAGTTTGTGCTGAGCGATCTGGGCCTGTATCGCTACGAAACCGTGGTTCTGGATCAGGCCAGTCGGGCGTTTCGCCACAATGAGGACGTGCGCTTGTATGAAACCTTGTCCGAGCTGCGAGACGCACAGGATGAGGCCGACCCCGATCTTTGGATACAGCGCTTTGCCGCCGTTCAAGCAGTTGAGACTGACAGCGACTGGCTGCAACGACGTAAGGCAAAAACCCTGTTCCAGCTAGGCCAGCAAGCCGAACGTCAACATTGGTGGGCCTTAGCCGAACAAGCGTATTTGCAGACAAGCTGGCCGGGAGCCCGTTACCGCCAATTGCGGGTATTGGAGCGTCAGGAGAATCATCAAGGTGCCTGGCCCTTGTTTTGTCAGGCGTGGAACCAGCCCGAAAATGAAAGCGAAACCCAGAAGTTGCTGCGTATGTTGCCTCGCATGCGTCGCAAACTGGCGGTAGACGCTCCGCCCAGCTCGCCTTCCAATAAACCCGCAAGCCGCACACAACGCAGTGATCTGGTTTTGTTCGATGACGGCAATCGGGTCGAATCGCAGGTGCTGGCTCATTGGGACAGCCCCTTGGCACCTGTGTTTTACGTAGAAAATGCCTTGTTCCCGGCCTTATTAGGCTTGTTGAGCTGGGAGGCTATTTTCGCTCCCTTGCCTGGTGCGTTTTTCCACCCCTATCAAGCTTGTCCGGCCGATTGGGGTAACCCGGACTTTGTATCGCGCAGGCAAAACTTGTTTGAGCAGTCTTTGAGTGTGCTGGACGGCGCAGACTATAAAACCGTGATCTGGCAACGCTGGCAGGAAAAGCGTGGCATACAGTGCCCCTTGCTGATCTGGCCAGCTTTGAACGAGTCCTTGATCGAGCAGGCCTTGCAGTGCATCCCGGCTCAGCATCTGCAACTGGTGTTCAAGCGTATCTTGCAGGATTGGCGGGACAACCGTTCCGGCCTGCCGGATTTGGTGCGCTTCATGCCTGCCCAGCAAAGCTATGAATTGATTGAGGTAAAAGGCCCCGGAGACCGCTTGCAGGATAACCAGCGACGTTGGCTCAGTTATTTCGAGCAGCATGCCATCCCTGCGCGTGTCTGCTATGTGACCCGGCCGGAGTCGTCATGAAAGCCTGGACCGTAGGTGTACGCGCCTTATGCGAATTTACCGCCCGCAGCGGGGATCTGGACTTGCGCTTTACGCCTGCGGCCACGGCACAGGAAGGTATCCTGGGCCACCAGCAGTTAACGCTACGTCGCCCCGACCACTATGAAGCCGAAGTACCGCTGTCCTATGAGATGGAAGGGCTAGTGGTGCGTGGTCGGGCCGATGGGTTTGATCCCGTCAGCAATTGCCTGGAAGAGCTGAAAACCTATCGTGGTGCTTTTGATGCCATTCCCAAGCACCATAGACGCCTGCATCAGGCGCAAGCCAAAGTCTATGCGGCCATGCTTTGTCAGGCGCGCGATTTGCCGGGAATGACCGTCAGCGTGGTGTATTACCACGTGGACAAGCACAAAGAAACCAGTGTCTCTGAATACCTGGGGCGCGCGGATCTGTGGGCCTTTTTTGAGCAGCAATGCCGCTTGTATCTTGAGTGGGGGCGGCAGGAGCAAAAGCATCGGCTGGCGCGCGATCAAGCTTGTACTGCTTTGCAATTTCCCTTTGATCAGTTTCGTGCGGGTCAGCGGCAACTGGCCGTAGCCGCGTTCCGGGCTCAGCGCGATGCACAGTGCCTGTTAGCCCAAGCGCCAACCGGTATCGGCAAAACCTTGGCAGTCGTATTTCCCGGCCTGAAAGCCATGCCGGAGGCGGGACTGGATAAGCTCTTTTATCTGACGGCTAAAAATTCGGGTCGGCAAATGGCCTTGGACGCCTTGCAGCGTTTAAACCCAGAAGGTGAGGGCGCGTGGCGGGTGCTGGAAATGGTGGCCCGCGACAAGCAGTGCCCCAATCCGGATAAAGCCTGCCATGGCCAATCCTGCCCTCTGGCCGAAGGCTTTTACGACCGGCTTCCTGCGGCCCGTCAGCAGGCTCTGGAGCAACCCATGCTAACTAGCCAGCGCTTGCAAGAAGTGGCTAGCAAACACCAGGTCTGCCCCTATTACTTGAGCCAGGAAATGCTGCGTTGGGCGGACGCCATTGTGGGTGACTACAACTATTTTTTCGACACACATGCGGTGCTGTATAGCCAGACTCTGGTTCAGCAATGGCGCAGCGCTGTTCTGGTGGACGAAGCACACAACTTGGTAGAACGCGCCCGTTCCATGTATTCCGCGTCCTTTTCGCAAGTGCAGTTGCGCATGGCGCGTAAAGCCGCGCCTTCGGTCTTGAAGCGTCATTTCACGCCGTTGACTCGCTTGATGGAGGATTTGATACCCGAGGAAGGGGGCGATCAATGGGGGCTGGAAAAAATCCCGGAGGATCTGCTTGAACAGTGCGACTATCTGGCAGCCCGCTTAGGGGCCTATGTGGCTGAGAATCCCATGCCGCAAGACAGCCCCTTGCTGCAGTTTTATTTTGAGCTGCTGTACTTTGTGGACCTGGCCGGACAGTTCGGCTCGCATTCCTTATTCGATATTTTGGCGCAGCGCGATGGTGTGCTCCTGAACCTGCGCAATATTGTGCCTGCTCCGTTTCTGGCTGAACGCTATGGCGACGCGCACGGTGTGGTGCTGTTCTCCGGCACCATGAATCCCTCACAGTTTTATCGTGATGTCTTGGGTTTGCCGCCAAGTACGGCTGAGTTGAACGTGGCATCGCCGTATCGGGCCGAGCAACTACGGGTACGCCAATATGCCGGTCTGTCTACGCGCTATGCTGACCGGGCCCAGAGTCTGAGCGGGGTCTGCGATATTGTCGGGCAGGCCTATCAGGCACAGCCGGGTAACTATCTTTTGTTCTTGAGCAGTTTTGACTATCTGGAGCAGGTTAGCCAGGCCTTGCAGGAGCGCTGGCCGGATATGCCGCTTTGGCATCAGCAGCCGGGCATGAGCGATCTGCAAAGAACGCAGTTTCTGGACCGCTTTACGCTGGACGGAAAGGGAGTAGGTTTGGCAGTGCTGGGAGGGGCGTTTTCAGAAGGGGTAGATTTACCCGGTAAACGCTTGATCGGTGCTTTTATTGCCACCCTGGGTTTGCCGCAATTCAACCCGGCCAATGAGTCTGTGCGGCAAGTCATGGCCCGGCTCTTTGGGGAGCGGCGGGCCTATGACTATACCTATCTGTATCCGGGACTACGCAAGATTACACAGGCCGCGGGTCGTGTGATTCGCGATGAACAGGATCAGGGCTTTGTGTATCTGCTTGACGAGCGCTATGGGCAGCGGCGGGTGCAGCAGTTGCTGCCGGACTGGTGGCAAATTGAGCAGGTGCGGACTGACGCTCGTTCTGGGCAATCACTTCGGTAATGATTTGCGCGGTGGCCGCTGACAGCGTCCAACCCAGGTGACCGTGGCCAGTGTTGTAGTACACGCCCGGGCGGCTGCCTGCTTTTACGCGCGGCATCATGTCCGGCATCATGGGACGCAAACCAGCCCACGGTACAACACGATCGGTCGCGGCATCGTGGAAGTTGCGGCGGGTCCAGTTGGTCAGCGGGGCGATACGGTCGGCGCGAATGTCCTTGTTGGCACCGTTGTATTCCGCCGTACCGGCCACGCGCAGACGATCTTTGCCCAGGCGGCTGGTCACAATCTTGGCTTCTTCGTCCAGCAAGCTGACCCAAGGGGCGGCATGTTGGGCTTCGGGCGTATCCAGATACACCGAAATCGAATAGCCTTTGACGGGGTAGATATTGATGTAGTCGCCCAGCATATGGGCCAAGTGACGGCTGCCTACGCCAGCGCACACCACCAAGGAATCGACAGACAGCGTATGGGTGTGGGCTTCAGCGCCTTCACCGGTACGCAGCTGGATACGGTGTGGTGGGCCACAATCAATACCCAGAACTTCTGTATCTTGCAGGAACTTCACGCCGCGCTTGGCGCAGGCATCGGCCAGACCGCGTGTGTATTTGTGAATATCGCCCGTGGCGTCCGAAGGCGTAAAGAAACCGCCGTAATAGGTGCCTTGCAAGGCAGGTTCAATCTGGTGGATTTCCTCGTTGGTAACGGTTCGGCGCTCCAGACCGCCTTTTTGCAGCAGTTGGCTGACTTTCTTGCCAGACTCAAAGCCGCCGGGGGTGTGGTAAATGTGCAGAATACCGCGCTGTTCCAGGTCGAAATCAATGTTTTCGTCCTTAGCCCATTGGTACAGATTCTCGCGGGCGGTAATGGCCAGCTTGACGGTGTCCACGGTGTTGCGCTCGTAACCGGAAATCGCGCCTACAAACTGCGCCATCCAGCTGTATTTGTGCCAGCTTGGCTTGGGGTTGAACAGCAGCGGGGCGTCTTTGCGCATCATCCACTTCAAGCCCTTGAGTATGGTGCTGCGGCTGTTCCAGACCTCGGCATTGCACGCGGACAACTGCCCGCCGTTGGCAAACGAGGTTTCCATGGCGGGGTAGCGCAGGCGGTCGATAACGGTAACTTGATAGCCTTTCAGGCTGAGGGCGTAGGCGGTGGTGATTCCGGAAATACCGGCGCCAATGACGGCAATATGCGACATAACAGGCTCCTGACAGGTGAATTACCACCGAGTAGTGGCAATACCCCATCTGTCCTGTGACCTGAGAGTTTATCCAACCGATGTTTCAGGCTGGGCTCCTTCGGTGGGCGTCATGCGCCGCTCTCCAGAGTGTCGGGCTGGTACGATCCTTTTGCCTGAGAGATTCCGGGGTGGTTGCTCCGTCGGCGCCTGACTGAACAGGTCTCTTTCATACCGCCTGTAGTGACGCAACTACAGTAGCCGTGCTTACAAAAGTTTGCAATCAGGGTAAACCGGGAGCTGCATGCAGCGCTTGGGGGATTTCTATGGATAGATGCAATTGTTGGCTAAGCCCGGAAAATTGTTGAGACTGCCGGTCCTTGATACCGAGTTATTACTTACTTTTTCGCTTAATGTGGGCCCGACATGTCGTTGATTCCCGACCGGTGCTTGTTTCTTTATGGACTTAGTCCAGGCGGTAATGCGCACCCAGACTGCGTGGTCGATCCAGGGCGGCCTGAGTCAGCAGCCAGGCGGTGTCCAGTTGCAGGCTGAGGGTCCGTTGATCCAGGCTGGGGGGCAGAAGGCTAATTTGCCCGCGCCAATGGTCCAGGGTGTGCAAGGCCTGAAGCAGTCCTAGGTGATTGCGTAGCAAGCCGACATGCTCTTGCATTAAGTTGCGCAAGGCGGGCAGAGAAGGGGGATTGTTGGTGGATGAGCTGTGGTTTTTATGGCTGCCGTTGCTATAGCTATTGTTTCCGTCATATTGGCAAGCTTTGTCGTTGTTGGCGATGATTGCGTTTTCCACTGCATCGGCTGCCGTGGCTGTCATAAGGGAAGGTCGTGGATTCGAGTGCGAACTAGAGTTCAAACTCAAACCCCAATTGGGGCCGACACTAGCCTGTGAACTGGAACTGGAACTTGGATTTGAGTTTGTGTATGAACATGAACTTGAAATCGAACTTGTAGTTGCAGCATCTGTCTCCGGGACCAAAGCTGAACGCTGGGTCCTCTTGCTTCTAGCAATCGCCTCGGCCACCGCCCGCCCCATGACGACGCACTCCAGCAAGGAGTTGCTGGCCAAGCGATTTGCTCCATGTAAACCTGTGCAGGCTACTTCCCCCACGGCATATAGACCAGGCACCGTCGTGCGGCCTGACATGTCTGTTTGAATTCCCCCGCAACTGTAGTGCGCGGCAGGCGCAACCGGCACCCAGTCCCGACGTAAGTCCAGACCCCGGCATAAACCTTCTTCCAGGGCTTTGGGGAAATGCTGCTGTAAGGTATCCGCACCAAGATGGCGTACATCCAGCCAGACATGGCTACTGCCTTCTTGCCGCATATGTGCGGCAATAGCACGCGACACAATATCGCGTGGAGCCAGCTCCGCTCTGGCGTCGTAAGCTGGCATGAAGCGGCGACCTTGCTTGTCCAATAAATGACCACCCTCACCACGCAAGGCTTCAGTCAGCAGAAAGGTTGGACCCTCTGCATGCAGGCAGGTCGGATGAAACTGCACAAACTCCAGATCCCGTATGGCAGCACCTACGCGCCAGGCCAAGGCAACCCCTTCGCCCAAGGCGCTATCGGGATTGGTGCTGTGCGCATACAGGCTGCCCAGCCCGCCTGTTGCCAGCACGACATGGTCCGCCAAAATGGTTTCGTAGCGGTGGGTGTGTTTGTCGTAAATATCCACGCCAGCCACTGCGCCTTGTTCGTTGCGGCGCAGAGTCAATGCCAGACAGTCTGTACGCTGCTGAACATGAGGGGCTTTAGCCAATTGAGGAGCCAAAGCCTGCATGATGGCGTAGCCGCTGGCATCGGCCGCATGCACGATGCGCCGCCGACTGTGCCCACCCTCACGGGTCAGATGCAATTGGCCATCTTCGGTTCTGTCCAGAGGCACCTGCCTTTCCAGTAGCCAATGCACTGCATCTGGCGCGGCTTGCAAAATCCCGCGTACTGCCTCCTTATCCGAGTGCCGAGCGCCGGCTTCCAGTGTGTCTTCAATGTGTTGTTCCAGGCTGTCCTGGGCACTGAGCACAGCCGCCAGACCGCCCAAGGCCATCGGGCTGGCCCCGCAAGGAACGGGGGCGCTGCTGAGTAAAGTGACATGCATCGAGGAAGGCAAGGACAGGGCCAGACTGGTGCCTGCCAGCCCCGCACCGATGATCAGCACCTGCGTCTGTGTTGAGCCTGACTGCAGCATTAAGCGGCTCCTACATGTTGGAATTGCTGGCTGTGCTCGGCCAAGTCCGCACTGACGCGTAAATTGCTTTGCTGAGCAGCCGCAAAATCCATCATGCGTTGCAAGGAGCGTCGTGCGCCCTCACGTAAATCCGGGGCCACTTGAATACCAGGGCCTGGTTGACTGAGACGTTGACGCAAAGCCTCCAGACTGTTCAACGCCATCCAGGGGCAATAGGCACAGCTTTTGCAGGTGGCACTCTCGCCCGCAGTTGGTGCTGCCAGAAAGGTTTTGCCCGGCGCCTGCTGGCGCATGGCATGCAAGATTCCTTGATCGGTGGCGACGATAAAAGTGTCGGCAGAATGATTGATGGCAGCGCGCAGTAGCTGCGTTGTCGAGCCAACCACATCCGCCAGCGCAACAACAGAAGCGGGTGATTCGGGATGAACCAGAACCTGGGCATCAGGGTGCTCACTCATCACAGCCTTCAAACCATCGGCCTTGAATTCGTCATGCACCAGGCAGGAGCCTTGCCAGAGCAGCATATCTGCGCCGGTTTGTTTTTGGATATAGGAGCCCAAATGACGATCCGGTGCCCACAGAATCTTTTTCCCTTGTGCGTGTAAATGCCGCACGATGTCCAGGGCGATGGAGGACGTCACAACCCAATCCGCCTGTGCTTTGACGGCTGCGCTGGTATTGGCATACACCACCACTTCCCGGTCTGGATGCACAGCACAAAATTGCTTGAAATCCTCGGGGGCGCAACCCAGATCCAGCGAGCACGTCGCCTCGTCATGTACAGCCAGCACGCGTTTTTCAGGACTCAAAATCTTGGCCGATTCGGCCATGAAGCCCACGCCGGCCACCAACACCGTGCTGGCCGTATGCTCCTGCCCAAAGCGCGCCATCTCCAGGGAGTCACCCACGCAGCCGCCAGTCTCCAAGGCCAGATCCTGAATATCGGGGTCCGTGTAATAGTGGGCGACCAGCACGGCGTCTTGCTCCTTCAACTGCTTGGCCAAGGCTTGCTTCAGCGCGGCTTTATCGCTTTGCACGCTGAGTTTGGGAGGGACGTCGTGCCAGGTGATTTGACGACTCAAAGCATCCTGAGAGTCCGGCTGGCAGACATCAATGGGATAGCGCTGTATCATGTTTGTCCTTGATGCTCATTTTGAGCATAAATGGATGAAAAAAATGGGAAATGGGAATTTCTGAACGGGAAGTCGTATGTCTCTCTTGTTATGCTTTTTTTGAGCATAAATAAAAAATCAGCATTGTGCAAGCGCAAGAACGGAACAGAGGAATAAAAAAGAGGGGTGCCCTGCTTTGGGTTTATGTGCCCAAAGCAGGGGGAGATCCTGTTAAGGCGCGGGATTCGGTGTGTGGTGATGAATCGCGTTGATCTTGGCGATCAGCTCATCGTTCAGTTGAACATCCGCACTGGCGATGTTCTCGCGCAGTTGTTCCAGTGTGGTCGCACCGATCAGATTGCTGCTGGTAAAGGCTTGCTGATTCACCCAGGCCAGGGCCAATTGAGTGGGCGTCAAACCGTATTCGCGAGCCAGCTCGTTGTAGGCCAGCGCGGCTTCACGGGCACGCGGTGCATCGTAGCGGGTAAAGCGGTTGTACAAGGTCAAACGTCCTTTTTCGGGGCGAGCGCCGTTGTCATATTTACCCGTCAACACTCCCATCGCCAATGGCGAATACGCCAGCAGACCTAGACCTTCATAACGGCAAAATTCGGACAGACCTTCTTCAAACACGCGGTTCAGCAAGTTGTAGGGGTTCTGGATGGTGGCAATCAAAGGCAGGGAGCGCGAGCGAGACAACTCCAGAAAGCGTGAGACACCCCAAGGCGTTTCATTGGACACACCGATGTGACGCACCTTGCCTTGACGCACAAACTCGTCCAGTACCGAGAGGGTCTCTTCGATAGGGATGGTGTCTTCTTCTTTCCACGGGTAGCTACGCTGTCCAAACGTCACCGTACTGCGATCTGGCCAGTGCAATTGATACAGGTCCAGATAGTCTGTTTGCAGCCGACGCAGGCTGTCATGCAGGGCTTGCTCCAGATTCTTGCGATCCAGGCTGGTGCCGCCATTGCGGATATGACCAGGGCGCTTGGGGTCACGTTGGGGACCGGCAATTTTGCTGGCCAGAACAATGTCCTTGCGGCGGCCGGTTTTAGCCAGCCAGGTGCCGATATATTGCTCGGTCAAACCTTGCGTGGCCGCCATGGGGGGAACAGGGTACATCTCGGCGGTATCCACCAGATTCACACCCAGTTCCAGGGCAAGATCCAGTTGAGCGTGCGCATCGGCCTCGCTGTTCTGTTCCCCGTACGTCATGGTGCCCAAACCAATCAGGCTGACGTCCAGGTCTGTATTGCCCAGCTTGCGGTATTTCATTTACTTCGACTCCCGAAAGCGCAGGGCCGGGCGGCCCTACAAACCGTGCATGGTAGCGTATTTAGCCTGCTTGCCGGTGTGCTGATTGAACTGATTCTTTATAAAAAAACCATCGCAAGTTATTTACGATGGTTTTGTGTTGAGGTACTGCTGTAGTACTGAGCGATTTCAGGCCGCCTCATCATGCTCCGGCAAAGCAGGTGGAGCAGGCAAAGGACGACTAGGCAGCAAAGGTAGGCCGTGCTTGCTGCGCAAACGCTGGCAATCCACATTGGGGCTGCCATCCAGCTCCCAGATCTGGTAGTCACGACAGGGGGTGGGGCGATCCGGATAAATAGCGCAATGAATCCCGGGCTGGCCCAACGTTCCGCGCAAGGCGATACAACGACCTTCACCTTGCTCGGTTCCCTTCATGCAGGCGCGTAATGGGCCAACCTGGGTGGTTAACTCGACCGGCACCGTACCGCCCGTCTCGCCGCTTAGTTCACCGCTGTAAAAAGAGACCCGAAAATGTGAACAGCACACGCCGCAGCTTAAACAGGGGTTTTCATCAAAAATCTCGTCATTGGGAGGCGTATAAAGCACCGTCTCCAGTGTGGTTTCCTGAACGCCAGGTAAATCCAGCAGTTGAGTCGGGGTAGGCGGGAGAGAAGAGCAAGTCATGTGCGTAGGTGTCCCGTAGCGGCCGCAGATCCGTTTCAGACGAGATCGATGATCTGCAGGCGTAAAGCAATTATTTTATTTTTGCCCGAAGAACTTGAATAGAAAAATCGTGTGGTGATGGGCTAGCTTGATGCTGGCTGGAGACAGATTGTGTGTATCCATATGTTTCATTGATCTGCCTAGCCAGGCGGGGCGTGAATTTCTGAAAATCTGCTTGTTTTTTTGTTTAATACTTATAAAACAAAGGATTGCACAATTTCTTTGGCCTGAGGAGCTAATTTTGCAGAGAGTCCATAAAAAAAAGATCATCTTTTTTATAGAAAAACACGAAATAGTGTTGACAGCCCCATAGGGAAGATCTATTATTTCATTTCTTCACCGCAGGCGGTTAGCTCAGTTGGTTAGAGCGCTACGTTGACATCGTAGAGGTCGCTGGTTCGAATCCAGTACTGCCTACCAGAATACATGCACACAGCACCACGCTGTGCCAAGAAAAGCCCCAAAGATCAATGCTTTGGGGCTTTTTTGTTGCTCAGCGTTCCAAGCTGCGCCAAGGTATTTTGGGGGCATGAATCGGGGCATGGCTATTTGGGATGCTTTCTCCTGCTGTTCATCCAGATAGTCCGACCACCATTGCATCAGATCATGACGCTCTGCCATGTACTGGGCATGGTTGTAGGCACGGCGCACCTTGTTGCGATCACGGTGTGCCAGCTAACGCTCAATCACCTCTGAGCGAAAACCGCTTTGCCCGTTCATGATAGTGGAAGCCAAGCCACGAAAGCCATGGCCCGTCTGCAGGCCGCCAAATCCCATGAATTTCAATACCCGGTTCATCGTCTCGCTGCTGATAAGCGTAGAGCGCGGGTTGTGTACGCCGGGGAACAGAAAAGAGTGACGTCCGGACAAAGCCCTCAGTATTTGAGTGCGTTGTCGAGTGTCCCGACAGTGTTTTGAATGTACTCTTACCGTTTTGAGTATCCTTGGTTCCATGAAAATACGACCATATCAAACGCAGGACGAGCTGGCCGTTGTTGCGCTATGGGAAAACTGTGGCTTGATCAGGCCTTGGAATGATCCTTATAAAGATATTGCCCGTAAGCTGACCGAGCAGCCAGAGCTTTTCCTTGTAGGGACAGAGACAGACAAAGTTATTGCAACCGCCATGATTGGTTTTGACGGTCATCGGGGCTGGGTGTATTACTTGGCCGTGGATCCTGAGTTCCGTCAGAGGTCTTACGGTAAGGCTCTTATGCGTGAGGCCGAGCGCTTGCTAATAGCGCGGGGCTGCCCAAAAGTGAATTTGTTGATACGTAGCACCAATAAGCAGGTCATTGATTTCTATTTGAGCTTGGGCTATGTGCAAGACGATGTGATTAGTCTTGGCCGTAGGATAATTGAAGACTTGCCTTCGCAAGAGGGGTAGAGTAAATCTGAGTAATTTAATCAGCGCAGTGAAAGTAGTATGGCCCGCCCATCAGAAGATCGGCGGGTTTTTATTGAAACGTAGCAAGAAATCAGCACCAAAAAATTAAATTAGACGCTCTGGGACCAATGCGTGTTAAGGTCGGGACCCGTGAATAATCGAAAGCGGGGGAGACGGTGAGAAAGAATCAAGAGTTTCTGCCAACAATGTCTAGTGGAGATGTTGGGCGCATGATGGTGGAAGTGGCCAAGCGAGAGTTAAAGGGATGGTCAGATAAAGGACTGTTAATTCGCGTGTATGGGGTGCTTATGAATTTGGAGGCCCAGCGCGCATATTCTAAATCTCGCGGCTGGAACACTGTGTATGGTGTTGTTCTTGATGCTGAAGGGCCGTTAGCTATTAACGCTTCTAGAGAAGTATTTGAAGGCTGTGATGATGGAGACATGGTTGAGATAGTTGGCTATCCCACTATTAAGGTTATTCGTGGAGAACTGAAGGTGCAATTAGACGTGTTGCATTTGCGGCATCCGGAGAGCGAGGATGATCAAAATAGGCGAAAAGTAGTTCAATCAAACCTAGCTGCGCTCAAAGCGCTCAAACCAGTACGAAATGTCTTTCCATTGCAGTCTAGATTAAGCGTTGATGTTATTTATTCCGGGGCTAGCGCGGCTCAGGTGGATGAAGACTTCTACAACGGTCTTGGGGAGGCGGCAGGTAGATGCCAGATTAGGCCTGTCCCTATTCGGATTACGTCGGCTTCGGAAGTGGCTGAAGCGATACGATCTAGCCACGCGGATATCTTGATTATTATTCGAGGAGGTGGTGAAGACGTTGATTTTGCTGTGTTTAATAATGCAGAGGTCTTGAGCGCATTATCGGAGGCGAAAGCTTATCGCGTGACGGGTATCGGTCACAGCGGGAATAGCACCTTGGCCGATCTAATTGCAGATTTCTCAGCCGCTGTGCCAGCGCAAGCAGGAAGCCATATTCGGGAGCAGTTATGCCAAGTGAATAAATTGCTAGGAGAATATGAGGGTCTGGTGAAAAAACAAATGTCTGAAATAATAGAGCTATCTGAGGAAGTTGAGAGTGTAAGTAATGGTTCTCGTGCGGAAATTAATCGATTGCATGAAATCATTAAAATAAAATCGTCTCACACTAAAAATATAAAAACTTTATGGGCAGTGATAGCTATTTTATTGCTTATTTTGATAATTAAATAACTCTTGGTGAAATGGATCGAATTTGATTGAATGTTAAATGGATAGCAGAAATGATTCCATTCATATTGCTATCCATTTTCATCATATCGATGTTGGTTTTTGTTTCTTGTGTGGGCATTGATCGCTTTCAAAAAGGAAGGTTGTATAGTTCCGGCTAGCGTGAGCAAGGGGCTTTACGCTGGTGGCTGATAGAAAGCCCGCCATGATCAACAGATGCGGGAATGCCGAGCTACGTACCATGGTTTATCATTGCTGCCCCGGTACTTCACCTTACGTCACGACATACTGGGAGATCGCAAAAAAATGCGCTGCGCTGCCAGCCAGCACGAATAGATGCCAGATACCGTGCCAATGACGAAAACGTTCGTCAAACACAAAGAAAACAATTCCAGCGGTATAAATTGCGCCACCTGCTGCCAACCAGGAAAAGCCCTGCGAGCCCAAATTGGAAGCCAACGGCCCTAACGCCAATAATACAATCCATCCCATAACGGCATAAATCACCAGCGACAATACGCGCGCGGGCGTACGGGGGCGGATATCTTGAACAATGCCAATGACTGCCAAGCCCCAGACCACACCAAACAGACTCCATCCCCAAGGCCCTCGCAGCGTTACTAGGCAAAAGGGTGTATAGCTGCCAGCAATCAGCAAGTAGATGGAAAAATGATCCATCTTCCGGAATACGTTTTTGGCTCGTCCCTTGAAGCAGTGGTACAGGGTGGAGATCAGGTAAAGCAGGATAAGCGTGGCGCCATAGATGGCCGTGCTGGTGATGCGCCAGGGATCGCCAGTCAAACTGGCCATGACAAGCAACCAGGATACGCCGCCCACAGCCAGGACAGCACCGATCAGGTGTGTCCAGGCGTTGAATCGTTCACCGTGATACATGATTTTCTCTTCTCTCCAAATAGGTGGTAGGCAGATTGTAAGACTGTCGCCGTAAGGGGAAAGCGTAGTGGATAAATCAGGGTTTCGCATTGGTGTGTGTCAAGTCCGGGCCTAGGTACATGGCCTAGCGTACCGAGACGGTCAGGTAAACCCCAATTTCTGCTGAACCCGCCCGGCTCTAGGATGGGAGCAGCGCGACGTGCGTTCTTATTTCAGGGAGGGGCATCATGAAATTTGTGCTTTATAAAGACAAAGGCGGTGAATGGCGGTGGCGATTCAAGGCGGCAAATGGAAATATTATTTGTGTCAGTTCGGAAGGCTATACCAGCAAGCAGAGCGCACAAAACAGCATTGAGTCTGTGAAGAAAGGGATACCCGATGCTCCAGTGGTCGAGGAGTAGGTAAACAGCCTGTTTCCCGCCTTGGTCATCCAGGCGGGTCTGGCCGGTCTGGCACGGATAAGAGTTTATGTCTATGAAGCCAAGTGCAGATGCTCACGGCTGGGCGGCATAAGCCATGCTGCGTGGCGATGAGCAGGCCGGCCTGTCCTCCTTTTTTAACTGACTATTCCTCCTGTGCCGACTCCTGGCCGCGCACGATACCGCAGCGTTTATGAGCTTGCATGACGATTGCAACGTTGCTGTTGAGTACGCCTTCTATTTCCCCCAGCCGACGTGTCACCACATCCCAGAGCTGCAGGCTATCTCGGCACAAAATGTGCCAGAAAAGCTGTGAGGGGCCACTGGTACCGAACAGGCAACGGGTATTGGGATCTTGCGCCAGGTGCGCCGCCAAGGTATTGACGGCTTGAGGGCGTACTTGCACGGATACCACCGCTTCAACTGGGAATCCCACCAAAGCGGGCTCCACTTCAACCCTGAACGACAGCGCCTTGCGCTCCACCAAATGCTGCAACAGTCGCTGGGCAGTAGGTTCGCTCACGCCCGCCTGCTCCGCCAGTTCGGCCAGGCTGGCCCGTCCATCTCTTTTTAGCCAGTTTGCGATTCGCTGTTCAGCCTCGTTGAGCGCAAGGGGGGTGTGTGCGGAGCTTGTATCGGTAATGCCGGCTGGGTCGGCCTGTATGCGCCATTGACCTGCGCGGCGAAAAGACCGTAGGACCAGGCGTGCATCGACGTGCTCGACTCCTGGCATGCAGGGCAGAATGCGGGTCACCAGTTCGGGCATGTCTGCTTCATCGGCCAGAGTCAGTTCAGCCATCAGGTCTGCTGAGCCGGCCAAGGTGACAACCAATTGGCAGTTCTCCATTTGGGCCAGTGTGTCAGCCACGTGAGGGACCTGACCGGCGTGGCAACGCATCCAGGCATGCAGTACGACCCCCTTGCCTGTTGCCAGCGGGTCGGTTTCTGCAATCACGCGTAATGCACCCGTTTCCAACAGACGTTTGATTCGCCTGCCCACGGTACGTTCGGCAATGTCTGCGGCTGCGCCCAGCTCCCGCCAGGAGGCCCGTGGATCTGCCTGCAAGGCAATCAAGCAGGCCAGATCGGTGTCATCGAGCGTGGGCAGCAAGGGTTTACCCTTGCTTGACGTGACCATATTCATCTAATTAACCTTCTTCAATTGCTAAAAAACAAACTTTTTAATCTTTTTTTGTCCAAAAATAAATAAATTGAGGAATTCATGAGCTCTCCCTCTCATCGTCCGAGCGCCCCGCCTGGCCTCGACCCTGCCCCGGTCTCGCGCGTTCGTACCATTGTGGCTGGCAGTGTAGGCAACGCAGTTGAATGGTTTGATTGGACCATTTACGCTTCCTTCGCTATCTTTTTCTCCAGCCAGTTCTTTCCCGACGGCAATGAGACCACGGCGTTGCTGGCCAGCTTCGGCATTTTTGCAGTGGGCTTTTTCATGCGTCCCATCGGTGGCTGGTTGCTTGGCATTTTCTCCGATCGCTACGGACGCAAGGCCGCTTTAGGGCTGACTATCCTGATGATGGCCGGAGGGTCGCTTATTATCGCAGTAACCCCGACCTATGCTGCAATAGGTTTGGCGGCGCCTCTTTTGTTGACGCTGGCCCGCTTGCTGCAGGGCTTGTCCCTGGGAGGGGAGTATGCCTCGGCTACCACGTTCTTGACCGAGATGGCGCCCCCTCATCGGCGCGGTTTTTATTCCAGTTTCGTGTTCTTCAGTGCGGCAGTCGGTATTTTGGCGGCCTCGGCTGTGGGCTGGGTGCTCACGACCTGCTTGAGCCGGGCGGAGATGGCCGAGTGGGGCTGGCGTATTCCGTTTCTGCTGGGAGCATTGGGCGGTGTGGCTGGCCTTTGGATTCGGCGCTCGATTCCCGAGACTGAGGCTTTTTCTGAAAGCAAAAAAGCGGGTGTAGAAAAGCAGCCTTTGCGTACCTTGTTGCGTGAGTATCCTGTGGAAGTGCTGCGCATTATCGGTTTTTCCATTCTGACAACCTTCGCGTTCTATATCTTTGTCGCTTACGTGCCGACCTACGCCATCCGCCATGTGCAGGCCGATCCCAAGGTGGCCTTTGCCGCCAATACGGTGGCGTTGATTGTGTTCATGGTGGTGCAGCCCTTGTTTGGCGCTTTGTCCGATCGTATCGGACGCAAACCGCAGTTGATCGTGTTTGCCGCCGGGTATTTGTTCTTCTTTTATCCGCTCATGAGCACATTGGGGCCGTCTTTCGGTTCCATCCTGACGGTAGAGCTGTTTGGCTTGGTGCTGTACGCCATGTATACCTCGATTGGCCCTGCCATTATGTCTGAGCAGTTTCCAACCAGCGTACGTGCGGTTGGTATCGGGGCGCCCTATAACCTGATGGTGGCGTTGCTGGGGGGGACCACTCCTTATTTGCTGACCTGGTTGCAAAGCAATGGCTTGGAACGCTGGTTCTTTTACTATGTGCTGGCTGGTGCGGTCATTACCTTGATCACGTTCATCCGTATGCCCGAGACAGTTGGAAAAAAACTGCGCTGATCGCGCCCGTTTCGCCCGGCGTCAGGCCGGGCATGTACAGCCCGCTTGGCGGGCTGTGTGATTTTCAGGAAGCTCCATGTTGAAACAAGATGTCGCCCTTCATTTTCGAGATGCTCTTCAGATCGGTCTCGAGATTCGACAGGGCCGATTAAGTGCCCGGCAAGTTGCCACCTATTTTCTGGACCGTATCGAGCGTGCTGCCGGACTTAATGCCTTTAGTGTGATCACGGCCGAGCGGGCCTTGGCTCAAGCAGACGCGGCTGACCGTCTACTGGCTGCTGGCATCGTGCTGGGGCCTTTTCATGGCGTGCCCGTTGCGGTCAAAGACAGTGTTCAATGGGAAGGAACCGAGGCGACCCTGGGCTCTCAAAGCCGTGTCGGCAAGATCAGCACGGAGACGGCGACTGTACTGCGTTCGCTGATGGCGCAAGGCATGGTGGTGCTGGGCAAAACCAAAATGACCGAGTTCGCCTTCGGCTTGTCCGGGCAAAACCTGACTCAGGGTACGGCACGCAATCCGTGGGATGCTGCGGTAGCCCGCGCTCCGGGTGGCTCGTCCAGCGGGAGTGGGGTGGCGGTAGCGGCCGGTTTGGTGCCCATCGCCCTGGGGGGGGATACCGGTGGCTCAGTGCGTGCGCCAGCCACACTGAACGGCCTTGTCGGTTATAAGCCCTCGAGCGGAATGATCAGTGGCGCAGGCAGCTTGCCCTTGTCTGAGACCCTGGATGTGCTGGGGCCGATTGCCCGCAGTGTGGCCGATGCCCGCCAACTGGCGGCGGTATTGGCGGGGCCGGACATTGCCGACCCATCGACTTTGGTTTTGCCTGCCGCTTGTGTGGCTGCCCTGCGAGCACCTGCGGCACCGATACACAGCCCCATCGCTGTGCTCGATGCCCAGGCCTGGCCCGCTACCTTGGACAGCGCGACACAATTGAATTGGCAGGGCACGCTGGATCGTCTGCAAGCGGCGGGCCTGGAAGTGCAGACGTGGACGCCACCCCCTGCTTTATCTTTTGCTCGGATGGCAGAGGATAATTCAACGGTGCTCGCGTATGAAGCCTATCGTTATTACGGCGAGCTCGCTGCTGATTCTCGGCAAGCCTTGTGGTCGGTGGTGCGGGACCGTATTTTGGCAGGTGGGATGATTGATAGCGCATCTTATGAAGCCGCTTTGCAAAGACGAAGGACTGATATGCAGGTTTTTGCACAGGCGATGCAAGGTTCGGCTGCCTTGTTGATGCCCGCCTGCGATCAGGTGGCCCAAGCGCTGGACCCCGAGGATGTACGGCATGCCGGATTGGGTAAGTTACTGCGTCCTGGCAATTTCCTGGGAGCGGCGGCCATTTCTCTGCCTACCGGGTTGGATGAGCAGGGCTTGCCCACAGGCATTCAATTAATGACCCCGCGAGGGCATGATGCAGCCTTGCTCGATTGTGCGCACCTTGTTGAACAGGCGCTTGGCCGACTTTCTCGTCATCCGGACCTGGCGCACTGGGGGCTATAAATCCTGCCTGCCGCAGTCAGGCGGCTTGACAGCGCATGAGGTGACAGCGCGAGCCCCAAAAGTAGGGGCTTGTGCTGTCATTAACCTCGAAGGTTTAGCCGCGTTTGAACAAACGCTCGTGCATCCAGCCGTCGTTCGTCAGAATCAGGGCGGCTTTGCCTGAGAGTTCCTCGGCTTTTGCCCGCTCCGCAAAGTTTCTGTAATTGGCGCCGATCGCCTCGGATCGGGCCCAGTCTTCTGCATCTTCCAGTTTGAAGCGGTAATTTACCTGCGAGACTTTGACACCCATCATGTCGCTGGGCTCAGTAAAGTTGTCTACAGCCACAATGGTAAATTTGCCTGTGCAAAAGGCATCGTGCCCGCCCATTGTGTTGGCCCCGTTAGGAACCAGGAATTTTTGGCCGACTTCAGTAAGTTGATACTCGGAGCCCGGTTCCATCTTGTCACTGAACATCGCTTTGACTTCCGTATCGCGCTTGCTCAGTAAGCCGGCTTCCACCAAGGCGTCTGCCCGTTTTTTACTGCTGCCTATCGTGTCGCGATTGGATAGCGTAAATGGCGAACCTTTTGCCGGAATGGCAGCACATAGCCCTTTTTGAGTATCCAAATACGTTTGAATCGCCGTGCTGAAATTGCTTTTATTGGCATCTTTGGCACTGCCGCAGGCGGCCAGCAAAACAATAACACTGCTCATGGCGGCGATTTTAATGACGGTATGCAAAACGAACTTCCCCTGTAGGTTAAACAATCGGTCGCTTAGTATAGCTGCGCCGTTTGTGCTCTTTTGGGCAACGCTGTTTTAGCAATGTGTCTAAATGTCTCTTGTTAAGAGATTCAGTGTTTAGTGTGTAAGGGATGTGATGGATGGCCTAAGGCACGTCCATGCCGCGCGACGTATGCGAATGTGGTTGGCGTTGGCTTGCTTACCGTGGCCCGGCTCAGACCAGGCGAGCCGGGCAAGGTTGTGCAAAAAAGCCTGGGCTTAATCCAGCATGGCTTCTGCTTCAATCTCGATCAACCATTCCGACCGGGCCAGACCATGAATCAGAATCCAGGATGAAGGAGGGGGATTGACCGGGAAGCGTTTGAGCAATGCGGCTGCAATAGCATCTTGCTCTTGGGGCGAGCTGGCATCTTCCCGAATGAAAATTCGCAACATAATGACTTGGTCGATTGTGCCGCCTGCTTCGGCCAGAACCCGTTCTATATTGTCCAGTGCCGCTTCGGTTTGTTCGCGCATACCACCGCTGACGGTTTGCTCTTGGGCGTCGACACCCACTTGTCCGGACAACATGACACGGCGTTGGCCGGTAACAACCAGACCTTGGCTGAAACCGTATTGCAAAGAATTGAATACAGTGGGGGGATTAAGGGCGCTTTTAGTCATCTTCATAAACACATAAAAAGTCAGTTGAGGTGGTGTGTTCACGCACCGGGGTCGTATCTTGGGGCTTTATGTCGGAAGACAAGGGTTGAGCTGGAAATGGAGCGATTTCACTGGTTTGGACACGTCTTACATCGGCTTGCCGTAATTGGCTGATTCAGCCGCTAGAATGACGTGTCTACCTACCTAAAAGAGGCGCATATGGAAAACGACAAATCCATGATTCACGGCAAATGCCTGTGCGGTGCCGTTTCAATTCGTGTTCAGCAAGACAAGCCTTCGGTCAGTGCGTGCCATTGTGGCATCTGTCGCCATTGGTCCGGTGGTCCGTTCCTGTCGCTGGAGTCCCATGGAACCCCCGTGGTCGAAGGTGAGGAGCACGTGCGTTCCTATGCCTCCTCAGAGTGGGCGGAGCGCAGTTTTTGTGATGTGTGCGGTACCCATTTGTTTTACAAGCTCAAAGCAGGGGGCTTTCATGCTATCTCTGCTGGTCTGTTCAAGGATAGTGGGAGCTGGCCGTTTGAGCTGCAGGTCTTTATTGATGACAAACCTGGTAACTACGCATTTGCTAATAAAACGCGGGAGATGACGGGCGAAGACGTGATCAAGTTGTTTTCCTGATAATCGGGCTGGCTGGTGCAAGTCTGGTGTTTTATCTGGCCAAACCTGCATTGCCATGGCTATTAAAGAATGCTTCCAGGAACACGATCCTGGTCCACGCATAAGGAGTGCTCCATGATGAAAAGAATGCTTATTTTATCGCTGCCTGCACTATTGGTCGCTTGCGCCTCTTCTCAAGCTGATCTGGCAACTCAGGAAAATGTGGATCTGAACAAATACATGGGTACCTGGTTCGAGCAGGCGCGTTTGCCCAATAGTTTTCAGCGTGAGTGCATCGGTGATGTGCAAGCTAATTACGTGATGGCAGCCGATAAGACGATTACGGTCACCAATCGTTGTCAGGCTAAGGACGGTGAAGTGAAGGAAGCTATCGGGCAGGGGCGTTTGTCCCGTAGTGTGGAGCCGGCTGATCCGGCGATATTGGAAGTGCGCTTTGCGCCGAAATGGCTATCCTGGTTCCCCATGGTGTGGGGCGACTATTGGATCATGAAGCTGGAAGGGGACTATCAATATTCTTTAGTCGGGACACCGGACAGGAAATATCTCTGGGTGTTATCCAGGGAAAAACAGGCTGATCCACAGGTCGTGAACGAATTGCTGGATTACGCAGCCGCGCAAGGCTTCGCAGTGCAAAAGGTAGTACCGACCAACAAGTAGCGCGCATTCGGTAATGGCTCGATCAACACCTGCATAAATCAGAGCATCCCCTTAGGGTTTTTAGTAATAAGCATGGGGAAATTAGATCGTTTTGAATAGCTTGTGGCTGTGGTCGAATGGCACGACGGTATGTATCGGACGTGCCATTTTTTTATCGGAATGTGTTTATCATGAAGTCGTTTTTAAGCATTGCCGCAACCCTTACCCTGGCGTTGGTGGCTGGCGTGGCCCAGGCTGATCGTCTGGATGACATCAAGAAAACGGGTGTCTTGAAAGTAGCGTCTTTTGACAGCAACCCACCGTTTGGTTTTGTAGATCAGAAGTCCCGTCAGATCACCGGTCTGGATGTGGATTTTGCCCAGGCTCTGGCCGACAAACTGGGTGTGAAGCTGGAGGTCTTACCGACCAACCCGGCCAATCGTGTGCCGCTGCTGACGTCCAATAAAGTGGACCTGGTTCTGGCCAACTTCACCATCACGGAAGAGCGCGCCAAGCAAGTTGATTTCAGCATTCCGTACTTTGCATCAGGCCAGCAGTTCCTGGCCAAGAAAGGCGTCTTGTCCTCTCCCGAGCAGTTGAACTCGCTGCGTATTGGCGTGGATAAAGGTACGGTCAATGAGATCGTCCTGCGTGAAAAATACCCCCAGGCCAAGCTGGTTGCCTATGACGATACGCCCTTCGCCTTTACCGCTTTGCGTAATGGCAATGTGCAAGCCATTACTCAGGATGGCCCCAAGCTGATCGGTCTGCTGGCCAATGTGCCGGACAAGGAAAACTATGAAATCCCGGCCTTCAGCATTTCCGAGGACTTGATCGGCATTGGTATCCCCAAAGGCGAGACAGCACTGAAATCCTTTGTGGATGAAACTTTGCTGGAGCTGGAAACCCAGGGCAAGGCACAAGCCATTTATGACGTCTGGTTTGGCCCGCAATCCAAGACCCCGCTAGATCGCTTGTACCGCATCGGTCAGCAACAGTAAGTCATCACGTGCTTGCAGGCCAGCCTTGACTGTTCAGGCTGGCCTTTTCCTGTTTGTGTTTTTAACAGCGGGATCGCTTGATCCTGCTTTTTGGTGTTTGCTATGCCGTCTTCTGATTTCTGGCTGGCACCCCACTATGTGGGCTGGTTGCTTCAAGGGTTCTGGGTCACGATCCAGCTCTCTTTAGTTGTCTCTTTCGCTGCAACTATTTTGGGCTTTCTGGTGTGTATTGCCAGACTGTCGCCCTTTGTCTGCTTGGCCTGGCCGGTGCGCGCTTATCTGAGTCTGTTCCGTAATACGCCCTTGTTGGTGCAATTGTTCTTCTGGTATTTCGGAGCCTCGGCCTTGATGCCGCCGGAGCTGGTGCAATGGTTGAACACTCAGCATATCTTGCAACTGGTCTTGTTCGATGTGCAGTGGCCCAGTTTCGAGATGCTGGCCGCTTTTGTGGGTTTGACGATCTACACCACGGCTTTTGTAGCTGAAGAGTTACGCTCCGGCGTGCGGGCAGTGCGCAAAGGCCAATGGGCCGCTGCCGCTTCTTTGGGTATGTCGTCCATGCAGGTCTGGCGCTGTGTGGTGATGCCGCAGGCTTTGCGCAATACCTTTCCCTCGCTGATCGGGCAGTACATGAATGTCATCAAGAACACCTCGCTGACCATGGCCATTGGCTTGGCCGAGCTCTCTTATGCCTCCCGTCAGGTGGAAACGGAAACCTTCAAGACCTTCCAGTCCTTTGGGATTGCCACGCTGCTGTATGTTTTGTTGGTCATGCTGGTGGAGGTGGGAGGGCAGTGCTTGCAACGCCATCGCCTGCAAGTGCGAGGTGGGCTGTCATGAACGTCGATGTAATTCATGACAACCTGCTGTATTTCCTGGTGGGGGCGTATCCGCATGGCCCTTTAGGTGGGGCGGCGCTGACGCTCTTGTTAAGCGTGCTCTCGGCAAGTCTGTCGGCTATTTTGGGGCTGGTCTTTGGGGTGGCCCTGGTGTTGACGCGCGGTGTGGCGCATACCACCTTGCTGCTGTTTCTGGGCTTTTTCCGTGCCATCCCTGTGATCATGCTGATTTTCTGGGTGTACTTTCTGCTGCCCATTCTGTTCAAGGTGGATGTGCCGGGCCTGTTTACCGTGGTCTGCGCCTTGTCTTTGATTGGTGGTGCGTATCTGGCGCATTCGGTGTCAGCGGGCATCAGCAGCTTGCCGGCGGGGCAATGGCAAGCGGGCAGGGCGCTGGGCCTGAATACTGTTCAAATCATGACGTCCATCATTCTGCCGCAAGCCTTGCCGGTGATGTTGCCTTCTTTTATTAATCAGTGGGTTGCTTTGATCAAGGACACCTCGCTGGCTTATGTCATTGGCGTGGCGGAATTGTCTTTTGTTGCCACTCAGGTCAGCAATCGGGTCATGGTTCACCCCACTGAAATCTTCTTGTTTGTCGGGCTGATGTACTACGTGATTTGCGCAACGCTGGAGTTGCTTGCGAATCGGGTGGCCCGACGTTATGACAAACATCTGCGACTGGATGGCAAATGATCCGTATCGATAGTGTTTCCAAGTGGTATGGCACGTTTCAGGTGCTCAAGGACTGTACGGCCCAGGTGGACCGTCAGGAAGTGGTGGTGGTGTGCGGGCCTTCGGGCTCGGGCAAGTCCACCTTGTTGAAAACCGTCAATGGTCTGGAACCGTTCCAGCAAGGCACGATTCTGGTGGACGGCGTTTCCGTCGGCGATCCTGCGACGAATCTGCCGGAACTGCGCAGCCGGGTTGGGATGGTGTTTCAGAACTTCGAGCTGTTTCCGCATTTGAATGTCTTGGCCAATCTGACCTTGGCACAACGTAAAGTGCTGGGCAGGGGTCGTGATGAAGCGTCCGAACGGGCCTTGCTGTACCTGGATCGGGTGGGCCTGAAGGCGATGGCGGATCGCTATCCGGCCAGTTTGTCGGGTGGGCAGCAACAACGTGTCGCCATTGCACGGGCCTTGTGTATGGACCCGGTCTGCATGTTGTTTGACGAGCCTACCTCGGCTTTGGACCCGGAAATGGTCAACGAGGTGCTGGATGTGATGGTCAGCTTGGCGCAAGAGGGTATGACCATGATGTGCGTCACCCATGAAATGGGCTTTGCCCGCAAAGTGGCGGACCGGATGGTTTTCATGGATCAGGGCCAGATTCTGGAGGACGTACCCACGGATGTATTCTTTGGTGATCTGGAGGGCCGGCCACAGCGAGTGCAAACCTTTTTGTCCAAGGAGCTGCGTCTGTAGCTTGTACCTTTGCACGGCAGCTAGTTTGATGATTGCCAAGCCAAGCCAAGCCAAGCCAAGCCAAGCCAAGCCAAGCCAAGCCAAGCCAAGCCA
Organism: Alcaligenes aquatilis; assembly: GCF_003076515.1. NCBI lineage: Bacteria > Pseudomonadati > Pseudomonadota > Betaproteobacteria > Burkholderiales > Alcaligenaceae > Alcaligenes > Alcaligenes aquatilis. Next base: position 876,952 of record NZ_CP022390.1, read on the forward strand.
AGCCAAGCCAAGCGCAGCAGAGGCTGGGGCCCGTCTTCATAAAAAAAGCCCGCCTGTTGAAAATGGGCGGGCTTTTTTATGGGCGAGCAAACCAGGCTTGATGAAACAGGGCTAATGACATGCTTGCCCGGCCTGGAGAGTGTCGCGATGTGCTCAGGAAGACTGAGCGGCTGTGTCGAACGATTGCAGCACAGACTCTGATGCCAGTACGGCACGGCGTGCCTGTTCGTGTTGATCATGCAGGGCCAGGTAATGTGCTTCGGCCTCATCGCCTCGCGCTACATCCCCTTTGTATGACTGCGCTACGTAGTTTGCGTACCAAATGGACTCGGCTACGGTCATACCCACAAACACTTCATTGTCGTCCTGATCTTGAGACAGGGCACGGATACCAGATAAATACGCCCGTTCACGGGGCTGAAATTCCAACATAAGACTCCTTGATAAGCCTCCATTGTAGTGGGTAGAAGAAATCAGGCCAGTGTTGTGCCGCTGATGTGGGTTCTATTGAGACCGACAAGCCAGGCAATGACTCGGATCAAGGAACCTTGTCGAGTTAATGGACTCTTAACGTTTGTATGAAAAATACGAAAGGAAAATAATGACGATGTTACGTATATCGCTGACCGTGGGCCTGCTGTGGGTGTCTGCATCGGCTCTCGCTGCCAACGGACAAGAAAATGCCCGTTTAGGGCGGGTCCATGTGCAGGCAGACAGCATTGAAATGCTGGGGGCGAATTCGCTGAAAGCCTCGGGCAATGTGGTGGTGATCGGCAAAGATAGCGTGATTCACAGCCACGAGGCGCTCATTAGCCAAGACGGTTCGGTCATTCAGGTGCAGGCCGTGCAGTCTGGGCAGAGCCACACGTCGGAGTTTGACCCGCTCAGCCTTCAGGATGCCCGTGCGGCGGGGGGAGAAATGAGGCTGCAAAGAGAAGGGTATGTCGCAGTAAAAACAAAAGGTTTAAGTACGACCTGGTGGAATCGTGCCACCCAGACATGCGTCATGGTCAAGACAAGTCAGGGTCGCTATAGCGAGGTCAAGGTGCTTGCCGCTTCTGTGTGCATGGGCTCTTGACGCGCCGTGTTTGGCGATGGCGCTGCCAGCTTGTTGGGATAAATCGTGGAACGTCAAAGACAAGTATTTTTCCATTGTGCTGCCACCGTGTCAGGACTAGGGCTGTCCTTGTTAGCCTTGCTCCTGGCTTTGGTGTTTTTAGTGGATGGGTTTGCTAACCCGCAGCGTCAATTCGCGCTGATCAATTATGTATTTGCCGCCTTGGGTCTGTGTTTTTCCTGCTTGATTTTCGCCATGAGCCGCACTTATGACCGTGTTTGTTGCGGCTTACCGATGGCAAATCAAGGTATTGGTAAACGACTGGGCTGGTATCTAACGGCGCTTTACGCCATTTTGATCGGTTTGCTTGCCTTGGGTGCCGCAGGCATAGGAGCAAGGCTGCTACAAGGGCAGCATATATTTGGTTAAGGTGAGCGCCTGGCAGGGCAAGGCGCTGGTGCTGTTTACGCTGGCATCGCCACCTTTTTCAGCCGATATGCCAAAGCAGGCCTAGTCAGCCCCAGCCTGCGCGCCGCTTCTGAAATATTCCCGTTCGTTTTCTTCAACGTCAATTGAATGATTTGTTCTTCTAAATCATCCAGATTGAAGGGTGTCTCCAGCAAATGCTCCACGCATTGGGTCTGGTTTGCCGTAAAACAGGTTTCCTTGGCCATATAGCCCTGGGTATTCAGGCTGCTCAGATATTGCAAAGCGCTTTTCTGCTGCGGAAACAGGTGGTGGGTTTCGATTTCATGATTGTGTTCGGTCAGGATGACACCGCGCTCGATCATGTTCTCGAACTCGCGGATATTGCCTGGCCAGTCGTACTGCATCAACAATTCCCGGCTGCGGTCGCTCACCCCCAGCACATGTTTTTTGTACATGCTGGAGTACTTGTTCAGGAAATATTCGGTCAGTAGCGGAATGTCTTCCTTGCGTTCACGTAGAGGCGGGATGTGGATGGGAAAGACATTCAGGCGATAGTACAGGTCGGCACGGAAAGTGCCTTTTTGTACGGCCTCGGCCAGATCTTCGTTGGTGGCGGCCACGACGCGTACATCGATATGGCGGATGTTTTCATCACCGACGCGCTCCAGCTCCTGTTCCTGCAAGACACGGAGCAGGGCGGCCTGGGACCGGGGCGATAGCTCCACGATTTCATCCAGAAAGATGGTGCCACTCTGGGCACGCTCAAAGCGACCGGGGCGGGATTTATGCGCGCCGGTATAAGCACCTTTCTCGACACCAAATAGTTCTGACTCAATCAGCTCCGGGGGAATGGACGCACAGTTCACTGCAATAAAGGGCTGATCTGCCCGATCGCTGGCGGCGTGCAGGCCGCGCGCGAAGGCTTCTTTCCCGACGCCGGTTTCCCCCAGCAGCAGCACGGAGACTTTGCTTTGTGCCGCCTTTTCCAGCAGATGACAGGCGGCCTGGTAGGCGGCGGACTGGCCAATGGAGTTGGGCAAGGTGAAGTTGGCGCTGGAGTGTTTGAACTCCTGTTCGCGCAACTTCACCAGCTCACATCGCAAGGCAAACAGTTCGTCCTGAACCGGGTCAGGCAGCATGAAGCGGTCAATCTCGGGGTCATCCGCTTCCCACTCTTCGGCAGGCTTGCCCACGATCTTGCAGTGGCTGTGGCCCATGGCGCCGCATTGGGTTTCTTTGTAGATGATGCTCTTGCCCATATAGAAGCTGGTGTAGCCACTGGCATACCCAAGCAAGCTCCAACAGACCGGCTCGCTGGATTGGCCGTGCTCTTTCTGGTGATTGCTGACTTCGTAGGAATCAAACCAGTCAAATTCGCCGTAGTACTGGCCGGCATCGCGATCAAAAGTCAGAGAAGTAGGCACCACTTTGACCATGCCGCGAATGGTGTGCATTTGTGGGCCGGCCAGAAAGGTCTCTTTCAATGAGAGGTCCGGGCGCACTTTTTGGGACACTTCAGCATCTTTCATGCCGGCGTGGTAGCCAAAGCGCATCAGAAAGTATTTGGCGCGCTCGCTGCCCAAAGAGGCAATCAGCTCCTTGCGTAGCTGGCCAAAACCGCTGGCATGCAGCAAAAGCATGCGCTGCTCGCCAAACCATATTTTTCCTTCACGGGCATCAAAGCGAATGGCGTCGATCAGGTCCTGACTTAATGGCAGTGTGAGTTCCGTAGCCCCCATGGCTGTCTCCATCTGTTGTTTCTTATTGTGGTTTTGGGTGTTTTAAAAATCAGTATGCCGCCTGTCTTTCTGGTGACTCAAGGAAAACAGAATAGTGTCCAGAGGACGGATAAAACGGTTTTTTCTAGGGCTTTACCCTAACTCAGCATTTGATGAAAACGGCGCTAAGCACTTGATCAAATGATCAATTTTCTGTTGAGCCAGCCGCTCAGTAGCACAGGGTATCTGACTGCCACCCCCTCTATCTCTTTAATCCTAAAGGGTTAAATCCTTCAAACATAAAGTTGGCACGCAGTTTGCTATGAACAGGCTGTGGACACTCATGCAACAGCTTGATCAGGAGGAGAACCGATGTCAGACACGAGCTTGCCCACTTTGACAAAGTACGTACGCGTGCGCAGTCCGGCCAATGCCCGCTTTGTGGAATTTGATTTTGCTATTGGTCAGCCGGACCTGTTTGTGGAACTGGTCATGCCACCGGCGGCATTTGAGCAGTTTTGCCTGCAGAACAATGTCCAGCCCATGAGCGAGGAGCAAATGCGGGTCAATGACGAGAACGAAGAAAAATGGCGTTTTGGTTATGACACTTTGGTCGGTAACAGCCGTCAGGCTGAAGCCCAGTAGGTTTTATTCAGGAGAACAAGAGGATGACATTAGAAATTAAAACGGCCAGTTTGCAGCCCGTGCGGCAAACCTTCGCCAACGTGGCTCGCCGCTTTGGTGAAAAGCCGGCTACCCGCTACCAGGAAGCGACATACGATGCCCAGGCGACGGCCAACTTTCATTACCGGCCCCTGTGGATGCCGGATAAGACCCTGAATGACCCCACGCATACCGCCATCCAGATGAAGGATTGGTATGTGTTCCGTGACCCCCGTCAGTTCTACTACGGTGCTTACGTGCAAAACCGTGCCCGCATGCAGGAAGCGGCTGAAACCAATTACGGCTTTTTTGAAAAGCGTGATCTGGCCCAGTACCTGAGCGAGGAGGTCAAAGCCAAGGTCACCCGTTTGCTGCTGCCTTTGCGCCACATCGAGCAAACCGCCAATCTGAACTTCATGTCCGGCTCGGCCTATGGGTATGGCACCACTATTACCCAAGCCTGTCTCTATGCCGGGATGGACGCGCTGGGTATGGCGCAATACGTCTCCCGTATTGGCCTGCTGATTGATGGCAATAGTGCCGATTCCCTGAGCCAAGCCAAAGAGGCCTGGATGCAGGATGCGGCCTGGCAAGGTCTGCGTGCCTTGTGCGAAAAAACGCTGGTTCAGAAAGACTGGTTTGAACTGCTGCTGGTGCAGTCCTTGCTGATCAACACCGTGGTGCATCAAGTGGTGTACCAGGGCCTGGTGGCGGATCTGGCCAAGGAAGGCGGCCGCGATCTGGATATGCTGCTGGAGTTCATGCTGGATTGCCATAAAGATCTGTCCAACTGGAGCGATAGCGTCTTCAAGATTGCCGTTGCTGAAAGCGAGCAAAACAAGCAGCAATTGCAAAACTGGCTGGATCAGTGGCTGCCGCAAGTGCAAGCCGCCTTCATGCCCTACATCCAGGCGGCCTTTGCCGACCAGGCTGATCAAGTCTGGGCACAAGTGCAGGAAACCATTGCCAAACGCGTCACGAAAGCAGGCCTGAGCCTGGGGGGAGAAGCCTGATGAAATCCAAGGTTTATATCGGTCTGCAAGATAACGACATGTCGCGCTACATCGTCGAGGCCATCGAGCAAGACAACCCGGACGCCACGGTGATTTATCAGCCAGCCATGATTCGCATTGAGTGTGTGGGCCAACTGACCGTCAAGCGCGAGACCGTGGAAGAAAAGTACGGGCAGCAGTGGGACATGCAGGAACTGCATCTGAATCTGATCACCTTGGGTGGCAATGTGGATGAAGATGAAGACCGCTTGTTGTTGCACTGGAACAGCTAAATCAGAAAAGGGGGCAATATGGCCACGAAAAAACTAAATATCAAAGACAAATATCGTTATCTGACGCGTGATCTGGACTGGGAATTCAGCTATCAGGATCGCAAGGACGCCTTCCCCTACGAGGAGTTCGAGGGCATCAAGATTACCGACTGGTCCAAATGGGAAGATCCGTTCCGTCTGACAATGGACGCGTACTGGAAGTACCAGGCTGAAAAAGAAAAGAAGCTGTACGCCATTTTTGATGCCTTCGCGCAGAACAATGGCCAGATGAATATTTCCGATCCGCGTTATCTGAACGCGATCAAGGTGTTCCTGACGGCGGTGACCCCGCTGGAATACCAGGCTTACCAGGGCTACTCCCATGTGGGACGTCAATTCAGCGGTATTGGCGCACGTATTGCGTGCCAGATGCAGTCGATTGACGAGCTGCGTCACGTCCAGACGCAGGTTCACGCCATGAGCCACTACAACAAGTTTTTCAATGGCTTCCAGGACTGGAGCCATATGCACGACCGCGTCTGGTACCTGTCCGTGCCCAAGTCTTTTTTTGAAGATGCCCGTGCTGCAGGCCCCTTTGAATTTCTGTTGGCAATCAGCTTCTCCTTCGAGTATGTGCTGACCAACTTGCTGTTCGTGCCCTTTATGTCGGGTGCGGCCTACAACGGCGACATGGCCACCGTGACTTTCGGCTTCAGCTCACAGTCTGATGAAGCACGCCACATGACGCTGGGTCTGGAAGTGATCAAGTTCCTGCTGGAGCAGCACGAGGACAACGTGCCGATTGTGCAGGAATGGATCGACAAATGGTTCTGGCGCGGCACCCGCCTGCTGTCCGTGGTGGCCATGATGATGGACTATATGCTTCCCAACAAGGTCATGTCCTGGAAAGAGGCTTGGGAGGTCTATTTCGAGCAGGCCGGTGGCGCATTGTTCAAGGATCTGGCCCGCTATGGCATTCGCATGCCCAAGTACAGCGATGTGATCGAGAAAGAGAAAGAGCACATCTCGCACCAAGCCTGGTGGATTTTCTACAACTTCGGCCATGCTGCCGGTTTCCACACCTGGATCCCCAGCGACGAGGAACTGGATTGGCTGAGCGCCAAGTACCCCGATACGTTCGACAAGTACTACCGCCCACGTTGGGAAATGGCCAAAAAGATGGAAGCCGAAGGCAAGCGTTTCTATTCCAGTGGCCTGCCACAACTGTGCCAGGTATGCCAGGTGCCCATGACCTTTACCGACATGGACAAGCCCGACGAAATTACCTATCGCCAAAGTCAGTACAAGGGCGAGCGTTACCACACGTGCTCGGATGGCTGCCGCGACATTTTCGAGCACGAGCCTGAAAAGTACATCCAGGCCTGGCTGCCGGTGAACCAGATCCTGCAAGGCGGCTGCGGTGGTCCTGAGCTGGAGAAGATCCTGAGCGACTACTACCAGCTGAACGTGGGTGTCGACAATATGGACTTCAAGGGTTCGGTGGACGAAGCGCGCTGGAATGAATGGAAAGGAGTGACGGCCTAGTCACACGAGACAAAGGACCGCGCCCCCGGCGGGCGCGGCCACGACCTAAAAAAATTGGAGATCAAGATGGCAGTTACTGCAATTACCCCGGACTACCAAGGCTACGCGCGCGATCAGAAATCGCATTACGGCGAAAGCATGTTGTTGTACATCGGTTGGGATGAGCACTTGTTGTTCTGCTCAGCCAAGGCTTTTCTGGTTCAGCCCGACATGACGGTGTCGCAACTGATTCAGCAATTGATGCCGGCCGGCTTTGCCCAGCACCCTGACTTCGAACAGATCGAGTGGAGCAAGGTGCAATGGAATCTGAATGGCGAGGCGGTTGAACTGAACCCGAACGACACCTTGGGTGCCCAGGGCTTTGATCACAAATCCTTGTTGCGTTTCAAAACCCCTGGCCTGAATGGCTACAAGGGTACGGGCGTATAAGAGGCGGAGGCAGCAATGACGTATCAGGTAACCGTAGAACCCACAGGTGATGTGGTCGAGGTGGAAGACGGACAAACCTTGTTGGACGCGGCGTTGCGACAAGGGGTTTGGTTGCCTTTTGCCTGTGGACATGGAACCTGTGGCACCTGCAAGGTGCAGGTGCTGGAAGGTTATGCAGACGCAGGCGATGCGTCCAGCTTTGCCCTGATGGATTCGGAGCGGGACGAAGGCAAGCTGCTGGCTTGCTGCTGCCTGCCCGAATCCGATATGGTCATCGAGGCCGATGTGGACGTGGACCCGGATTTTCAGGGGCTGCCCGTCGAGGATTATCAGGGCAAGGTCGTCCTGATTGAAGACTTGTCGCCCACGATCAAGCACATCCGCCTCGAACTGGATCGTCCGATGGCGTTCCAGGCCGGGCAGTACATCAACCTGCAGGTGCCGTCCATCGACAGTACCCGTGCTTTCTCCATTGCGAATCCGCCGTCCATGGCCGGCATTATCGATTTGCACGTACGCAAGGTGGAAGGGGGCGCAGGCACGACCTGGCTGCACGAGGAACTGGAAGTGGGGCAGTCTCTGGATGTGTCTGGTCCTTATGGGCAGTTTTTTGTGCGCAAGTCCGATCCACAAGGTGCGATTTTCATCGCCGGTGGCTCGGGCCTGTCCAGCCCCGAATCCATGATTATGGATTTGCTGGAAGAGGGCGATACCCGTCCTATTTATCTATTCCAGGGGGCGCGCAATAAAGCCGAGTTGTATCACGCCGATCATTTCTATCAGCTAGCTGAAAAGCATGACAATTTTCACTACATTCCGGCCTTGAATGCGCCCTTGCCGGAAGATGCCTGGGAAGGCTTTGTAGGCTTTGTACACGAGGCAGTGGGGCAGTTCTTTGAGCAACGCTGTTCAGGCAATAAAGCCTATTTGTGTGGACCGCCGCCCATGATCGAAGCGGCGATCTCCACCTTGATGCAAAGCCGTCTTTTTGAGCGTGACATTCACATGGAGCAGTTTCTGACAGCGGCAGATGGGGCAAGCGGCAAGGTGCGCTCGGCCTTGTTCAAGCGTATTTAAGGGCTAGGAATTTCCATCAGTCGGGCCCTTTGGCAATGAAAGGGCTCGACGGGTGCGCCATGAGCGCATTTTCAATATTTTGTTGAAATATGGCCAGCAGCCCCTCTTCGAGCCCTAGTGTGTGCATGACATTGCCTCCATGTACCAAACCCCGCTGCACGCCTTCGGCTATGGCGAAATCCTCTCCATCGAATACGACATCATTCGTATAGCTGAAACGTTTTTCTAGCGCCTTCATGCCCGCTTCTCCGTGAAACTGCTCGGGCCGATACAACATTTCATGTGTCCAGATGGTTCGATTCGGTGCCTCTGGATAGAACAGATTAATGGACACGTAATCTGGATGCATAATAAAAAAAGCGTGCGGGAAAATAGAGTAGTAAACCGATGCGAAATCAAGAATACGCCGCTGGTCCGCCTGCACATTCACTATTTCCTGAAAGTTGGTTCGCGCCGCCGCCAAGCGAATATGTGGCCCATATTCATGGTGGGCGATAACGCCCTTGCGAAAGGCATGTGACAGCGTATCGCGGTGAAGATAAGGGACGTGATAGCCTTCAAGATAGGTCTTGATCAACAGTTTCCAATTCGCTTCTTTGATAATTTGGGACTTGCGGTAAGGCACAAGCTCCGTCAGGCCGAAATGATCGAGGTCCTCGCCGACAAAGCCAAGAAAGTGCTCCAGATTTATCGTTGCGCCTGGCGTGGGGTGAATCCAGATGAGACCGGCCCGCTCCGCGACAGGCAGTTCGATCAATGAAAACGCGTGCTTATCGAGATCCGGAAAATTATAGGGTTTTGTCACTCCTTTAAGCTTGCCGTCCAAGTCATAGGACCATCCATGAAAAGGGCAGACGAAAGCCTTCAGACACGGTTCCGTGCCAGCAACGAGGCGCGCGCCACGATGACGGCAGATATTAAGGAACCCGCGCAGATGGCCTTCTTGAGTTCGCACGATGACATACGGGAATGAATCCCAATCACTCAGTAAATAACTACCCGGTTCCTGAATGCGTGAAGCGTGTCCAACCAGCATCGGATAATGCCGAAATACACTGCTCGTTTCTTTTTCCAGAATATCGGGGTCTGTATAAATATTCACAGGAAGTTGCACGACACGATCAAGCATGGACTGATCCCGGCCTGTGCGATGAAGTGCGAGAAGCGTATCCAGTAGTTGTAACTGTGCATCGTGCCGCATTATCTTTCCCTTTATACCGGGCTATCGCTGTTCGCCGTGCCCTGATATGAAGCCAAGCTTTTGGGGGGAGTCAGTTCAAGGAGTTTACGTGGCCGGAACCACTGTTCCCTGGGCCAGAGCGCATAGTTTTTGGGACTCGCCATCAATAGCGTAAACCTCGCATTGACAAATTGCCATGCGCTTTCCTGCACTACGTGCTTGCGCTTTGGCGACCAAACGAGTGCCAATCGCTGGCCGGATGTAATTGATTTTAAATTCTACGGTTAACGCGTTTCCGCCCAGTGCAAGCCCCCCAGCAAAAGTGATGGCATTGTCCGCCAGGTAACTGATTGCGCCACCATGAACAAATCCATGTTGCTGTTTGTGATGATCCTGAACAGCGAGTGCCAGTTCGGCGCTGTCCTTAGAGCATGTCACCAGCTCAGCGCCGATGAATTGGCTGAAGGCTTGTGATTGAAATATTTTTAAAGCAAATGCTTTTATATCGTCCATTGATAAGCACCTTTGCCGAAAATACTGAGTTAGGTTTTGCGCGTTGTTTTTGAGGGCAATTTTTATTTATTACTTTAGCAAGATGATAAACCGGAATGCTAAGTCGAAAACCCTACTTTTTTTGTAATTAAAACTGTATTACGGTTTTATGCTTATTTTTTAAAATGCCTTTATCTCTAATTTCGAAAGGCGCCATATATTATTTAAGCTAAATAATATATGACACTGATATGGCATCTATTGGACTTCGTCGCGCTATTCAGGCAGGACCATTGCTCAAAGCACTGTGCCCTGGAATTAGCCAGGGCGGCTTTTCTGCATACATTTCTTCGATAAACGCATGCATCTGGGCGATATACCAGGAGTTGTCGTTTTTTCTGTGGCTGAAAATAATGGGCGAGGTTACTTTCTCATCGTCAATCAGCCGGTACACAAGATCGCTGCGTATCTGGGCGGCGGAAGGAATCAGGCATAAGCCGACACCGCCTGCAACCAGTCCCATGGCCGTTTGCAGTTCCTTAACCTCGTGTACTTCGGAGGGGAAAACGGCGTTGTCGTGCAGAATGTTCAGTACATGATCGGCAAAGCTGGGGCGTGGGGATTTGGGATACACAATAAAGGCGTGATCAGCGATGACTTGCAAGGACACTGGCCCCCGGTCCTTGGCCAAGTCAATCTTGGGCGGGATCGCCAGCACCAGGCGTTCTTCACGCAGAACGGTGCGACAGACCGCGCTGTCATGGATGCGCACACGCCCAAAAGCGATATCAATCCGTCCGGCGCGCAAGGCGGCAATTTGCTGGCTGGAGGTCAGCTCCAGAAAGTGAAAGCGGATATCCGGATAGGCGTGGCGAAACTTCTGAATCAGGATAGGCAGGCCACCATATAAAGTGGAAGCGACAAAGCCAATCGACAATTGCGGACGCTGGTTTAGACCGACTTCGGTGGTTGCCGCCTTCATCACTTCTACACGATTGAGCAATTGCAGTGATTGTTCGTAAAAGATGCGGCCTGCCTCGGTCAGTTGCAGGGGGCGGCTCTCACGTGATAGCAGCAGCACATTGAGCTCCTGTTCGAGCAACTGGATCTGCCTGCTGAGTGCAGGTTGGGCGATGTGTAACTGTTCGGCAGCACGCGTGAAATTGCGCGCTTGGGCGACCGCAACAAAATAGCGGATTTGTTTCAAGTCCATGCCTGTGGTCCAGGTCCAGAAAACCCGGACCAATATATCACCTATCTCGACCATCCAAGCCTCAAGCATATACCTGACAAGCTTTAGGGTTAACGATAGGTTTTGTTTTGTGGGTGATGCAAGTATCTGATTTTATTAATAAAAAAACAAACTATAGCATTTTGCTATGGAGCGGGACCGATATGGTATTGGAAGCCTGCCCCTCTAAAGACTGTAATGAAAGCCATGCAGAACAGCCCCAGGATGTTAGATAAAACGGGCTGGGCAAGATCAGCCCGATGCTGTCCCTGTCGGGCTTGAATCAGGCTCAAGGCCAAGCCAGCAACACGCTGCCACGAGCCAGTCCGGTCTCAATCCGGAGCGATTTTTCTTTTCTATCACACGTACTTGCTATGTCTTCATGGACATGGGCAGGGACGGCTGCAACTCTCATAAAGGCCACATCATGTCAGTCCTTATGGATAAAACCAACGATATCAGGCACTTGCTTGATACTGCCCTGGAAGAAAACCAAGAAACAGGCGTGTATCGCTGCCGTCGTGACATCTTCACGAATCCGGATCTGTTCGAGCTGGAGATGAAGCATATTTTTGAAGGCAATTGGGTTTACCTAGCGCATGAAAGCCAGTTGCCCAATGTGAATGATTACTTCACTACCTATATTGGCCGCCAGCCCGTGTTTCTGACACGCGGCAAAGACGGCGGCTTGAATGCCTTTATCAATGCCTGTGCTCACCGGGGCGCCATGCTGTGCCGCCGCAAACATGGCAATAAAGGCAGCTTCACCTGTCCTTTTCATGGCTGGACCTTCAATAACGCGGGCAAGTTGCTCAAGGTCAAGGACGAGAAAAACACCCAGTATCCCGAGCAGTTCAATACCGATGGGTCGCATGACTTGAAGCATGTCGCGCGTTTTGAGAACTATCGTGGCTTTTTGTTTGGCAGCCTGAATCCGGATGTGGTGTCTCTGGACGAGTATCTGGGTGAAACCAAGGTCATCATCGACCAGATCGTGGACCAAGCCCCTGAAGGCCTGGAAGTGCTGCGCGGTAATTCTTCCTATATCTACGACGGCAACTGGAAGTTGCAGATGGAAAACGGGGCGGACGGCTATCACGTCAGTAGCGTGCACTGGAATTACGCCGCCACCATGGGGCGCCGCAAGGAGGGTGGGACGCAAGCGGTGGATGCGAATGGCTGGAGCAAAAGCCTGGGCGGTGTGTATGGCTTTGATTACGGCCATATCCTGCTGTGGACCAAGACCATGAATCCAACCGTGCGCCCGGTCTATGAGCACCGCGAAGAACTGAAACAGCGTCTGGGCGAGGAACGTGCCGAGTTCATCGTCAACCAGACCCGCAATCTGTGTCTGTACCCGAACGTGTATCTGATGGACCAGTTCTCTACCCAGATTCGGGTAACGCGTCCTATCAGCGTGGACAAGACAGAAGTCACGATTTACTGCTTTGGCCCTAAGGGTGAAAGTGCGGAGCAGCGTGCCATCCGTATCCGCCAATACGAAGACTTTTTTAATGTCTCCGGCATGGGGACGGCAGACGATCTGGAGGAATTCCGCGCCTGTCAGGAAGGCTATGCCGCAATGGCCGCTCCCTGGAATGACTTGAGCCGAGGTGCACCCTTGTGGGTGCAAGGCCCGGACGAGAACGCTACCGCCATGGGCATGAAGCCCTTGATCAGTGGCGGGCGAAGCGAAGATGAAGGCTTGTTTGTCTGCCAGCACGAGTACTGGGCCAAGACCATGAGCCAGGCACTGAACGCAGAAAGCGGGGAGGCCTAAGCCATGAACGCGACTTATCACTCTATTTGCGCTTTTCTGTATCGCGAAGCCCGTTTTCTGGATGACCGCCAGTGGGATGAATGGCTGGAGTGCTATAGCCCTAACGTCCAATACTGGATGCCTTGCTGGGACGATGATGATCAACTGACCGAAGATCCGCACAGCGAGATTTCCTTGATTTTTTATCCCAACCGCAATGGTCTGGAGGATCGGGTATTCCGCATCAAGACCGAGCGCTCCGGTGCCTCCACGCCCGAGCCGCGTACCGCTCATATGCTCAGCAATATCGAGATTTTGGCCGAGCGTGAGGGGCAGGTGGACGTCCGCTACAACTTTTTGACACTGAACCATCGCTACCGGGTGACGGATCAATTCTTCGGCACGATTTATCTGACTTTGTCACGTCAGGAGCAGGGCTGGTTGATTGAGCAAAAGAAGGTGGTGCTCAAAAACGACTACATCCGTCAAGTGATTGATGTGTATCACATTTAAAACGGGGAACCAGTCGTGAACAGCTATCGTATTGCGCTTAATTTTGAGGACGGCGTCACCCGTTTCGTGGACTGTGGTGAACACGAAAAAGTGCTGGATGCCGCGTATCGCCACCAGATCAATCTGCCTATGGATTGCTCGGACGGGGTGTGCGGCACCTGTAAATGTCAGGCCGAAAGTGGTCAGTATGAGCAGGGCGATGACTATATCGAGGATGCCCTGACGCCAGAGGAAGCGGACAAAGGTTTGGTTCTGACTTGCCAGATGATTCCCAAGTCGGATTGCGTGATTGCCGTGCCGATTTCATCGGGTGTGTGCAAGACCGCCGTGGTCAAGTGGCAGGGGCAGGTATCGGAATGCCGTCAGTATGAGGATGCGGCTTACGAACTGAAGATTGATGCGGCTGATGACGCCTTGCCTTTCCTGCCTGGGCAGTACGCGAATATCACGGTGCCCGGCGGGCAGACGCATCGCTCTTACTCCTTCAGTTCGGCACCGGGCCAGTCGCGCTTGAGCTTCTTGATCAAGCAGGTTCCGGGCGGCCTGATGAGCTCCTGGCTGGCGGCGAAGCCGCTAGGCCAGCAGGTGGAAATGACCGGGCCTTTGGGCAGTTTTTATCTGCGTCAGGTAACGCGCCCCTTGTTGTTCCTGGCCGGTGGCACAGGCTTGGCTCCGTTCTTGTCCATGTTGGAAGTCCTGGTCCGGCAAGGCTGTACGCAGCCTGTGCATCTGGTCTATGGCGTCACGCGTGATCAGGATCTGGTGATGCTGGCTGAGCTGGATTCCTATACCCAGCGCTTGCCCGGATTCAGCTACCTCACCTGCGTGGTGGACCCAGAATCCCGCCACGAACGCAAAGGCTACGTGACTCAGCATCTGGATCTGGCGCATTGGTATGAAGGACAGGTGGATGTGTACCTGTGCGGGCCGCCACCCATGGTGGATGCCGTCAGCCAGTTCATTGATGCCCAAGCTCATGCTCCCGCGAATTTCTACTACGAAAAATTCATCACCAGCCAATAAATGCATTCAAGCGGCGCCCCTTTTCGGGGCGTGCTGTGCTGGATGATTCCTATAAGGAAAGATCATGACTGCGCCTGTGCGTTTTCATCAAAAAGTGGCCATTGTGACGGGCGCGGCCCAAGGCATTGGCCGTCGCGTTGCCGAGCGCTTGCAGGCCGAAGGGGCTTGGGTGTTGGCGGTAGACCGTTCGGAACTGGTGCGGGAACTGGCCGACGAGGCGGTCTTGACGCTGGAAGTGGATTTGGAAACCGTTGAGGGTGCGCAGGCCGCGGCCCAGGCGGCACTGGATAAGTGGGGGCGTATTGATATTTTGATCAATAACGTCGGCGGTACGATCTGGACGCGTCCTTACGAACACTACACGCCGCCGCAGATCGAAGCCGAGATTCGTCGTTCTCTGTTTCCAACCCTGTGGTCCTGTCATGCCGTGTTGCCCAGCATGCAGAAGCAGGGCAGCGGGGCCATTGTGAATGTGTCCTCGATTGCGACCCGCAGCATCAACCGCGTGCCTTATGCGGCGGCCAAAGGCGGCGTCAATGCCTTGACCGCCTCCTTGGCGTTTGAGAATGCCCAGCGCGGCATTCGGGTCAATGCCGTCTCACCCGGCGGAACCGAGGCACCGCCACGGCGCATTCCCCGCAATACCCAGACCCAAGAAGATCCCCAGGAAGCGATCTGGTATCAGCAGATTGTGGATCAAACCGTGGCCAGCAGTTTGATGAAGCGTTACGGCAACCTGGATGAACAGGCCGCCAGCATTTTGTTTTTGGCCTCGGACGAGGCGTCGTATATCACCGGCACTGTCTTGCCAGTAGGAGGCGGCGATCAGGGCTGATCAAGCGATGCAGGCGGCTGGTACAGCGAATGACATCAACACAAAAAACTCCATATGGGGGAGACAAATCATGAAAACAGTAGACGTTAATGCAGTGATTGAGCAGGCGCGCTTTGGGCGCTTTCACTGGATGGTGATGAGCCTGTGTGCCTTGTTGTTGATATTCGATGGTTACGACTTGTTTATTTACGGTGTGGTCTTGCCGGTGCTGATGGACGAGTGGAATTTGACGCCGGTGCAAGCCGGAGCCTTGGGTAGTTACGCCTTGTTTGGCATGATGTTTGGCGCCTTCGTGTTCGGGCCGTTGGCAGACAGGATTGGCCGTAAAAAAGGCGTGACGATCTGCTTTGCCTTGTTCAGCCTGGCCACATTTCTAAATGGCTTTGCCAGCTCACCAACCGAGTTTGGGGTATATCGCTTTCTGGCCGGCTTGGGCTGTGGGGGCTTGATGCCCAATGCCGTAGCCTTGATGAATGAATATTCGCCTAAACGTTCGCGTAGTACCTTGGTGGCGATCATGTTCAGTGGCTATTCATTGGGTGGCCTGTTGTCGGCGGCGATTGGCATCTATATGTTGCCGCGCTTTGGCTGGCAGTCCATGTTTTTCTGCGCGGCTATTCCGCTGTTGCTGCTCCCCTTTATTGTCTGGAAATTGCCGGAGTCGCTGACGTTTTTGATACGCCAAGGGCAAGAGGAAAAAGCACGTCGTATTGTGCAGGCCTTGGACCCTGAAATGGGCGTGTCTCAAGATACCAATTTGACCTTAAATGAACAGAAACAGACGGGTGTGCCCATGCTGGATCTGGTCAAAGAAGGGCGCTTGCTGGGCACCTTGATGATCTGGGTGGCGTTTTTCTGCTGTCTATGCCCTGGGCTCCTGGCTACCTAAATTGATGGCCAATGCGGGCTATAGCCTGGGTTCCAGCTTGTCTTTCCTGGTGGCCTTGAACTTGGGCGGCATGTTCGGTGCGATTCTGGGTGGTTGGCTGGGGGATCGTTTCAGCTTGCCTAAAGTGGTCGCCTGGTTCTTTCTGGTGTCGACGGTGTCCATTACCTTGCTGGGTTTCAAGAGCCCGACTCTGGTGCTGTATGTGTTGATCGTGATTGCTGGTGCCACCACCATTGGTACGCAGATCCTGCTGTACGCCAATACGGCACAGTTTTACCCCCTGTCCATGCGTTCCTCGGGCTTGGGCTGGGCGTCAGGCGTGGGGCGCATCGGTGCCATTGCCGGGCCTTTCCTGGGCGGCACGCTGATGGCGGCCAAGTTGCCCTTGCAGATGAACTTCATGGCCTTTGCTGTGCCGGGTGTCGTGGCGATGTTGGCGTTCCTGGTGTTTATGGTGTCGTTACGTCAGGCAGGCAAAATGTCGCTGACTGCGGTGGCGTAATAATAGAGGTAAAGCCTGAATTAGGATCCTGTTAAAGCCACCTGAAGGGCTGGAAGTCAAAAAATGAGTCAATAGCATAATGAGTTGATAGGCTTATTACCTGTGCTTTGTTATGCTTTGACTTTTACTTTCGGGGAGGTCTATATGTTCAAGTGGCTAGCCGTGGTGATGCTATCTGTCTTTATGGTTGGATGCGCTGCGCGTGTTGATTACAACCGGAAGTCGATAGATTTAGCCATTGGGATGAATAAATCGGAAGTGCGAGCCGTAATGGGCGAGCCACGTCGCACAGATGTAAATGAGGATCGCGAGCGCTGGATTTTCTGGAACCCGGCGATTATCGGCTTTACGCCTATTGATAATGAAACTCTTGCGCAAGACCGTTTAGTGGTGACTTTCGTAGAGGGGAAAGTGACTCGTTGGGGTAATCAGACCTATATAGACGATGCCGCTGAGATTAGTCGGAAGACGATGGAAAACTCCATGACTCTGATTAAAGAGACACAAAAAACAGCACAATAAACTGTTTGCTGGATTCTTTATAAACCCGCTTTGGCGGGTTTTTTGCTTTATGGGTAGTTGTATTTTGGGGACACCCCTATAGCCGAAGAGGTAGTGCTGGTTAAAACAGTGCTTTTGTCGACGGGTATACTCTTTGGTTTCGTCAAAGTAGGGCTGACATCCTGTCGAGAAGCCCCTAGAGGTATTTAGGTTTGCCATGAGTTCTAATGTGTTCTGGTTGTTTTTACCCGCCTGTTTTGCCCTGAATATGGCCTTTGGTCCCAATAATCTGCTGTCCATGACGGTAGGGGCCAAGCAAGGGATACCGACTGCCCTGGTGGCAGCTATGGGGCGTCTGGTCGCTTTTGCCATCATGATTGTGGTGGCAGCCTTGGGGATGGGAACCTTGTTGATGGTCTCGGAAACGGCCTTTACCGTGGTCAAGTTCGCGGGGGCGGCATACTTGATTTGGCTGGGCATTAAGGTGCTGCGTGCCAGTGGTAAATCGTCCGCTGAACAAACAAAACTGAACAAGAGTGATGTCTGGGGTTTGGTACGCCAGGAGTTCTTCGTGGCGATGGGTAACCCTAAAGCCATTCTGATCTTCACTGCTTTTTTCCCGCAGTTTGTGGATATGAATAATTATTGGTCTAGCTTCCTGACACAGGGCGTGATTTTCCTGCTGCTGGAAGTGATCGCGATTGCAGCCTATGCTTATGTGGGCACGCGTCTGTCAGGCGTGATGCAAAATGCGCG
The DNA here is from genome assembly GCF_003076515.1 of Alcaligenes aquatilis. Taxonomy (NCBI): domain Bacteria; kingdom Pseudomonadati; phylum Pseudomonadota; class Betaproteobacteria; order Burkholderiales; family Alcaligenaceae; genus Alcaligenes; species Alcaligenes aquatilis. The sequence goes on from NZ_CP022390.1 coordinate 894,815, forward strand.
TGGCCTGCGTTGGGTGAACCGTATTAGCGGCAGCATGATGATAGGTTTTGGTGTGATCCTGGCCATGGCCCGACGTTCCTGATGCGGCAGGCCCGCCCAGGCCTGTGAAAAAGAGCTCTCCTTGCGAGAGCTTTTTTTATGCCTATCACCGGTCTGGCAAGGCCAAGTCTCATGTTTTTATGGGTGTTTTTAAATTCAATACAAAGAACTTGAAAAATCCCCTGTTGCTGTGTGAAGAGCCTGTTTTGCTTCTGTTTCTATTTGTACAGGGTAAACACTGAATATGCTGTTTAATGCTTGAAGTTTGTAATTTTTTTGTTAGGATAAAAATTCGTTCTAGGCTTTTTTATTACCTAAATGGCAGGAGGCTTGGAGATGAATGACATACCCATGAACTGGCCCAGTGATTTCCCGAGTAAACACGATTCAATATAAACCTTCCAAGAACAGCGGAGACCATTAAGCAGCCAGGCCGCCCTATGGGCGGCTTTTTCATTGGCGCACAAGAGTTCTGGTTTTTATAGTGATGTATTTTAAGGTTTGCCCTGTCGTTTATTGATAATATTCCAATGCTGAATTGCCTATGACAGGGAATCCCCACTGGGCTACCTTAAATTATGGTTTATTGCGCTTGGTGGCTTGAAATAATACGGAGCAGAAAAAGAATGAATGGTGTCAAGACCTTGTTTGTTTTATGTTTTCCCCTGCTTCTTGGCGCTTGCTCCAGTATCGCCGTTACTTATTATAGCGACCCCGAAGGAGCCACTGTCGTTTGCAATGGCAGCGTCTATGGTGAGACCCCACTGACTATTCGCTATGCGCTTAGCGATGACGATAAGCGCCTAGGGGTTCTTTATACAGACTCTTGTTATGCGCAGTGGCTCAGTGGATACCGGGTCTCGTATAGCAATCGGGTGCACCTTCCCCGGATTCCGGTTTTTGGCTATCAAATGGCCAAACGTCCCCTGGGAGACGGTTATGCACAGGATGCGGATTATGGTTTGCGGGTGCAGACCTTGCGGCAACTGCGGGCGCAACAAGAAGAAAACCGTAGATTGATGCAAGACCAACTTCGGGAGCAGCGTAAAACCAATTGCCTGCTGGAGGGGAAATCAAAATGCTAGTGCTCCCTTGGGCAGGTATTAACTTGTAATATGGCCTCTGACTAAACGTGATCAAGGGGTTTTCAGACTTGTTCTGATGGGCCGTACCTACTGCTGGCCTTTCCATGGGCTGTGGGTGTCACGATGGCAACTGGCTGTGAAATTGTGTAGCTGACGGCTGTGCATGGCGGATTCATAGCCTTGTTGCGCGTACACAAGTCCGTCAGGGCCTATGCTATTTTTCTCTCTTTCCCTTTTCTGATTGATTCAGCCTTGCCACGTTCATCTGCTATCTCTTCTCGTCGTATCACTATCCGCGATGTCGCCAAAGCGGCAGGGGTGTCGTTGACCACTGTCTCGCATGCCTTGAATGACAGAGGTGTGGTGGACCCACTTACACGTGCCAAGGTCAAGCAGATCGCGGCTGATATGGGCTACCGGCCCAATGTGCGGGCGCAGCGTTTGCGCTCGGGGGCGGCCAACAGCATAGCGCTGGTATCGTCCATGCCGTTTGCTGTGTCGGGCGGTGTGTCGCGTTTGGGTTTCATGATGGAAGTGGCGGGGATTGCGGCCGAAGCGGCCATGAGGCGCGGTCTGGCTCTGGTGTTCGTGCCCCCCTTGGAAAATGCCCAGGCCTTTTTGGAGGGGCTGGATATTGATGGGGCGATTTTGTTGGAGCCCATGACGGATGATCCCAATGTGCGCTTATTGCAGGAGCGTGGCGTGGCTTTGGTGTCGATTGGGCGTCAGGGTGGCACTGCGGACAGCATTCCCTTTATTGATCTACAGTCCACCGCAACCGCGCATCTGCTGTTGAACCATTTGTGGGAACAGGGGCGGCGACGTATTGCTTTGGTGCAAAGCAGCGCCGCGCGAGACTCTTATGCCAGTCATAAAAAGGCCTACGAGAACTTCGCCGCCGCGCACGCCATGCCGGTGCGCTATATGCAGGTAGAGGAAAGCTTGGGTGAAGCGGGTGGGTTTGATGCCTGCACTCGGCTTTTGGCACAGTATCCCGATACGGATGCCTTATGTGTGCCTGTGGATGCTTTCGCGGTGGGCGCTTTGGCCGCGGTCCAGCAAGCCGGTTTGCGCGTCCCGCAAGATGTGATGATTGCGACCCGTTACGACGGTTTGCGTGCTCGTACCGCAGAACCCGCTCTGACCGCTGTGGATCTGCATCTGGAACAAGTGGCGACCTTGGCGGTAGAGCTGCTGTTTGAGCATTTGTCGGGCGATAAGAGCCGCCTGTCGGCGTTGGGCCCAAAGCCGGAGCTAAGGGCCCGTGCCTCTACACAGTTGGATGTTTAAGTCAGCATAACGGCAAGACCGGAGACGGTCGCAAATATCAGAACCCCAATACGCAGACGGCGTTGATCCAGCCTGTGATGAACCAGGCTGCTTAATCCCATGCCTAATAACAATGCGGGCAGGCATAAAACGGCGTAGCTCAGGTGGGACCACTTCAGTGCGCCGGAGATGCCCAGCACGAGCAGCGAGATCACTTCCCCCACCAGAAAGCACAAGGCGACGGTTGAGCGCAGAGTCGCGACGGGGGCATGCTGGTACACCAGAGCCAAGGGTGGGCCACCAATACCGGTTGCGGTTTCAGTGATGCCGGTGACCAGGCCTGTGGCAATAAACGCTTTTTTACCGGGCGTGAAGCTGGGTGCCAGCACTGAAGCCAGCACCGCGAGCAAGGTGCTGATGCCGACAAATTGGTTTAACCAGTAAGTCGATAGCACCAGCAAAATCCCCAAACCGGCAAATGTCCCCGCAAAACGTCCGACGGTGATCCAGCCCGCACCGGTGCGATCAATCCCCTCGCGTTCACGCCAGGCAACATAGGCATTCAGTGGCAGCATCAGGAACAACAGGGCGCCGGGTATGGCTTCGGGATGAACCAAAGCCAACACCGGAACCACAATCAGGGCAAAACCCATGCCGCTGGCTCCCTGGATAAAGGCACCTGCCAACACGGCGGCAAAAGCAATCAGCAAACCAGCCGTCATGCCAAGGCCTTTTCTTGTGCTGCGCGACGAGCCAGGTGCTCGGTAGACGGCGCATGCAGTTTGCGGATGTCTGATTGCGCGACCGCATGACGAGCCAACTCACGCACTTCTTCCAGCAAGGGCAGGGGATCCCAATCTACGGGCTGGCCTTGCCAGAGGCGCAGCTTGCCTTGGACCACCACAGCCCGGATCTGATCGCGGGCGGCAATCCGAACCAGCTCCCAAGGCAGATCCCAGGAAGGCGTCATTTCAGGCACCTGCAGGTCAAGCACCAGGAAGTCAGCTTGCGCACCCACTCGAATCTGCCCAGTTTGAGTACCCAGGCCCACGACCTCGGCACCGCCACGGGTTGCCATGTCCAGCCAGGTCCAACCCGCGCCGCAAGAGGAGTCGCCCACCATCATGCCGAAGGCAAAGCGTTGTGCGGCCTCGCCATAATCCATCATGCGGAAGGCATCGCTGCGAGTGCCGTCCGTCCCCATGCCCAGACGGATGCCTTGAACACGCATGGCTTCGGCAGGAGCGACGGCATTGCCTTTCCAGGCGCTGGCAACTGGGTTGTAGGAAACGGCGGCATTCAAGTCGGCCAGCAGACGGACTTCGCTGGGGGTGACCAAGGTGGCATGGGCCAGCAAGGAGGCCGAGCCCAGGGCACCGATATGAGCCAGATGCTCGATCGGGCGGCGGCCATGAGCATTCAGGGAACGTTCCACCGCGACCAGATGCTCGTTGGCATGGGTCTGGAATACCCGACCGGCTTCTTCGCTCATGGAGTAGATACGATGCAACATGGCATCACTGGCGGCTTCGGGAATAGAGATGGCCAGTGAAGGGCTGATCAAAGCATGGTGCTCCCATTGCTGGAGGTGGGCCTGGGCGCGAGCCACAATAGGCTCGGCGTCCAAAAGTACCGCGCTGTGTTTGTCGTTGCAGATCAGGCCCAGAACGCAGCGTAGGCCTACGTCAGTGGTGGCTTGCACAATCGCGTCCAGATCCTCGGATGAACGAGTGCCCGCATCACAAACCGTGGTGAATCCACCCCGCAAGGCTTCCAGGGCAGACAGCTTGCTGGACGCATACAGATGGCGGGCATTCAAAGTGCTTTCCAGCGGCACCCAGACGCGGCGGAAAATCTCCGAAGGCTCGCCATATACCAGCGACTTCCCATAAGACTGAGTGACGTGATGGTGTGCATCCACAAAGCCGGGCATCAGCAAATGGCCGGGTAAGCTCAGGCGCGGCAGCCCGGGGTGACGGGAGGCAATTTCTTCCACCGTGCCAATATCGCTGAAGCGACCTTCTTCAATCAGCACAGCGTGTCCGCTGACGGGGCCTTGCGGCAACAAGAGATGTTCAGGCTCCAGAATGCGGGCCTGAGCCAGCTCATGGGATTGGAATAAAGAAGCGTGATTCATGGCACAGCTCATCAAGAATGTTGAAGGGGGGCGGTTTTGGGGGAACGCTGGCCGACGTGAATGAACAGATAGTTCAGGACAGCCGCCGTCAGAGCGCCCATGGCAACGCCGTTGGACAAGAGCAAACGCAGTTGCGAAGGAAGTTGGTCGTAGATGCCGGGGACAACGATGGGCAGCAAGCCCACGGCCAAGGCCGTGGCAACCACATACATGGCGGCATGACCGCGCAGGTCTACTTTGCGCAACATATCTATGCCCATGGTGCCCACGATGGCAAAGACCACCAGGCCGGTTGCGCCAATGACAGAGGCTGGGATGACGCTGATCAGCGCGGACAGGGGCGAGAACACACCAAACAGAATCAGGAACAGCCCACCTACCGCCGTGACATAGCGGGAACGCACTTGGGTGGCGCGGATGATGCCGATGTTCTCGCCGCTGGTAATGATCAGCGAGGTCCCGAAAATGCCACCCAGCAAAGACGCCAGTCCGTCGCCACGGATCGTATTGGGGACTTGCGCCTGTTGCTCGGCTTCCCCTTCTTTGCCTAGGACTTCATTCAAGGCAATGGTCTGGCCAGTGGCTTCAACCATGGAAATCAAGGTGAACAGCAGCAGCGGCAAAGCGGCAATCAGATCAAACTTGGGAGGGCCAAAGGGGAAGGGGGACGGCAGGGCCAACAGTGAGCCACTGCCCACACCGCTCAAGCTGATGTCGCCCATCAAGGCAGCGGACAAGGCGCCCACCATCAAGCCCAGCAAGATCGCCAACTGGCGGCACATTCCCTTGAGCAAACGGGCAAATAGCACCGTAGACGCAATAGTGATCAGGGCCAGCAGCAAATTGTCGGTATTGCCGAAATTGGCCGTACCGGGCGTGCCGGCAATCAGCTTGCCGGAGATCTGCGCCAGGTTGATGGCAACCAGCAAGAGCATGATGCCGATCACCAGCGATGGGAAATAACGCAAAAAGCGTTTGAAGATAGGGACGATCAGGAAGTACAGCAGGGCGGACAGAATCACCGCGCCCGAGGCGGTGGGCAGATCGGTTTGTTGTGCGATCAAAATGAACAAGATGATGGGCGCGCCACCGGGCAGCATCACAAAAGGCAGCTTGGCGCCTATGCCGGCCGGACCGAAGGATTGGATCAAGGTGCCTATGCCACAAACCAGAAAAGTGGCGCTAAGCAGTTCAGTGGTCAGTGCCGTATCAAAGCCTAGGGCCTTGCTCATCAAGAACACAGCCGCGATGGGTGAGGCGGCCATGACCAATACGTGTTGCAGTCCGAAGGCAATCATGCGCTGGGGGGAGTACAGCTCATCCACTTGCGCAGTGGGGGTGTCTTTCATCCGTGTCTCCTGTGCTGCGTTGCTAGTCTCTCAAGAGCCTGCCGCAGCCTTTTGGTTTTTGTTGCGTGATAAGTAAAACGATTTGGTTTTAAGTTTTACGTTCAACCAAAACGTTTTGGTAGTGTATTTTGGCCTTTCCGAAAAGTCGATGTTGAAATCAAATAAGGATTATTTCGCTACGCTGAAATAGCCTGTTGAAGGCAGAGGCAGAGGCAGAGGCAGAGGCAGAGGCAGAGGCAGAGGCAGAGGCAGAGGCAGATGTGGAGATCAGGCAGCTCGCAGTGAGCTAGAGGCTGCGTTTGTTAGCGTGGTTCAAGGCCAGCACTTCTATGTGTCCTAGCAAGCCGGATGAGGGTCGCTTAGCAGGGAACCAAGCGATCTGATGTAGAGGCAGGAAGCGGCATGAGGAGAGCCGAAGTCATCAGAGACTTGGCCATAGTGGGTATGGAAAACGGTAGGGGGAGGGGCCGTGAAGCGTAGACGACACGAAAGAGCGTCTGAACAGTAGGGATGGCTCACCCTTCAAGCAGTCAGGCACGACCGCCCAAAGGATGTTTTTACGTAATAGGCGTCAATCCACGATGTAGAGCTTGGCGCCCGTCTGGGTGGAGGAACGGTGCGGTTCGGCATTATCGGCCACATGGTAGGACTGGCCCGGCTCCAGGGTGAAGCGACGTCCGTCTTCTAGTTCTGTCTCCAGCGTGCCTTCCAGGCACAACAACATATGGCCTTTTACACACCAGTGATCGGCCAGATAACCGGGGCTGTATTCCACCATGCGTACGCGAATGGGGCCAAATTGCTGGGTGCGCCACAAGGCCATGCCTGTTTCGCCTTTGTGTTCAGTGGGAGTAATGTCGGACCAGTTAACGGTGCAAAAAGGTAAATTCTGAATATCCATGCTCGTGGCTCGCTTGAAGGGATGATGTTCATAGTAGGCCTGTTTGCGGGGCCTGGTTTGTCTCCTTAGTATTTTGTCTTGATACAGGCAATTTCAATTTAGAAATTTGCTGACGGCACAAACGCGTAAAGATCAGGAATACTCGCGCTCAACAGGGGCTCTTCATGGCTCTTGTATTAATAAAAGGGGAAGCGTATGAGTCTGTCTCAATCATTATTATCTGCACACCATCGTCGACGCTGGAGCGTGTTGGCCGCTGCCTTCTTGCTATCGGCGTGCAGTAGTTTGCCTGAGCAGTCGGCACAGCGTGAGGCGGTATTGGCCTCAGTACCGCAAATAGCCTCAACCTTGGGTACGCAGTGGGGAGAGGGGCGCGAGTCACGAGCCTACGCTGTTCCAGCCCAACGCGTCGAGCCGCAGCGCGATGAGCTGCAATTGGCTTATTCCGATGAGCGCAGTATTCGCCAGGCGTTGGGACAGAACCTGGATGCCCAGCGCAGCATCTTGCTCGATCAAGGCAAGGTGGAGCTGTCTATCCATGATGGACGCGACAGGCCTTTGACTATTTACAGCCGCATTGGGCAGAAGAACTATCAATTGGCAGGCAAATCAGGCGAGCGTTACGTCCTGGTCTATACCAATCGCAGCGCGACGCCTTATGAAATCATTGCCACGGTAGATGGTCTGGATGTCTTGTCGGGAAAGGCGGGTAGCCGCAGCCATAATGGCTATCTCTTGCAGGCAGGGGCCGTGTTGCGCATCGAAGGCTTTCGTAAAAGTGCTGATGAAGTGGCGGCGTTTCGTTTCTCTCCCAAGGATCGGGCTTATGCCGCAAACAGCCTGGCGGGTGATACACGCAATATCGGTGTGATCGGTACGGTGCTTTACGAAGTGCGCCCGGTGACTCCGGCTCAACCTGCCGTGCAGTCGCCCAATCCTTTTCCTGCCGATAAGAGCGGTGGACACTACGCGCCCCCACCACGGTACTAAGGCTTGATCGTTTCTTTCTTTTGATTGGTATGAGCGCTCTTTTCATCGCGGTTCAGTTCGAACAGCACTGAGAGAGGCTGCGGGGTGGTCAAACATCCGTTTTAGCGGATCTGTCATTAAGGCTGGGCTAAAATCGCTTTTTCAGTTGTGTTCTTGGAGAGGGTATCGACATGAGTGGCTCCTTTACTTTTGTGATGGTGTTGGCGTTTCTGGCTGTGGTCGTGGTGATGGCAGGGGTCAAAGTTGTGCCCCAGGGCCAGCAATGGACGGTGGAGCGTTTTGGTCGCTACACCCGCACTCTGACGCCAGGCCTGTCTTTGCTGGTGCCTTTTATGGACCGCGTGGGCCGCAAACTCAAAATGATGGAGTCTGTGCTGGATGTGCCTTCACAAAGTGTGATTTCCCGCGACAACGTGGCTGTGACAGCGGACGGTGTGGTGTTTTATCGTATCGACAATGCGGCCCAGGCAGCCTATGAAATTGATCACCTGGAACTGGCTATTGTGAATCTGACGACCACGAACCTGCGTTCGGTTCTGGGTTCGATGGAACTGGATCATATGTTGTCCAACCGCGAAGTCATTAACGATCGTTTGCTGGCGGCAGTGGATGCGGCCACCACACCTTGGGGAGTGAAAGTCACCCGTGTGGAAATCCGCGATTTGAATATGGCGCCCGAGTTGCAAGAAGCCATGAATCTGCAGATGACGGCAGAGCGCCATCGTCGTGCAGCCGTGACCAAGGCCAGCGGCCAGAAAGAAGCGGAAGTGCTGCAAGCCGAAGGTGAAAAGCAAGCGGCCGTATTGCGTGCTGAAGGTGAAAAACAAGCCGCTATCTTGCGTGCCGAAGCACGTGAGCGTGAAGCCGAGGCCGAAGCCCGTGCAACCCGCGAAGTGTCTGACGCCATCAAGAGTGGTGACGTTCAGGCCTTGCAATACTTTGTCGGCCTGAAGTACGTGGAAGCCTTGCGTGATGTGGGTACGGGTCCTAACAGCAAGCTGGTGCTGATGCCTTTGGAGGCTAGCGGCATTACGGGTGCGGTGGCGGGCGTGACCGAGCTGCTCAAGACCACCGGCAGCAAGCTGGGACAAAGCTAAGTGAATAGCTGGGGGAGCTGATCTTGTCGTTCATTTTTGATTCCTTCTGGTATTGGTTGGTGTCTGGCGTCGTGCTGATCGCTGCCGAGGTCGTGATCTCCGGTGTCTATTTGCTTTGGCTGGGTCTGGGAGCCTTGACGGTGGGCTTGTTTGCGGCTGCCTGGCCGGATGCCCCCAACTGGTTGCAGTGGTTGATTCTGGCTGTTGCCATGCTGGGATGGGTCGTGGTCGGTGTGCGTTGGCAGCGACGCAGCCGGGCCAATCAGCCTGACATTGTCAATACCGGCTTGAGTGCTTACGTTGGCGCCCATGCGCAGGTCAGCGAAAGTTTTGTGAGTGGCCGTGGGCGTATTCGGCTTAACGATAGTTATTACAGTGCCACTGCGACCCAGAATCTGGAACAGGGCGCTGTAGTTGTGGTGTTGGCAGTGGACGGCGCTGAAATGCGTGTTCAGGCTGTTGAGCAAGATAAATAGTAGGGTGTAAGAACAATGATGAACAATCGCTACGGCAAGCTGGCTTCCTTGGTGTATCACCTGGACAAGCCGGTAGGACGCTCTTTCGGGGATGTGGAGTACTACCTGGAGCGTTTGCATGGCACAAGCGGGCCAATTCTGGAGCCCGCAGTAGGCACAGGCCGCATTTTGATTCCCTTGCTGCAAGCAGGGCTGGATGTCAGCGGCTTCGATCTGTCCCAGGAAATGCTGGATTACTGCCAGCGTGAACTGGAACTGCGGTCTTTGAACTCGCCGCTTCAACTGGCAGGGTTTACGGATTTCACGGCAGATCGTCTTTTGGAGGCGATCGTGGTGCCGGCCGGCTCTTTTCAACTACTGGATTCGTTTGAGCAAGGCATGGCCGCGCTACGCCGTTTTCATGCGTGCTTGAAGCCAGGTGGACGGCTGTTGCTGGATCTGGACCCGGTGGCGGCGATTGTGAATGTGCAGCCCGGAATGCGGACCTGGTCGGCACCGCCGCATGGGCTGATTACCCTCAATGCCACTGCTCTGGATAAAGATTACTGTGCCCAGGTAAGCCGTGAAATGCATCGCTACGAATTATGGGAGCATGGTGTCTTGCTGGAAACCCAACTGGAACAGTTCTCGCTACGTTGGTGGGGCGTTCAGGAACTGCGCATGGCGCTGGAGCAGTTGGGCTTTGGTGAGATTGTTATCTCCGGTGGGTATCAATATGGCAAGACGCCTCAGGATATGGACGGGATTATTTCCTTTGAAGCGCGCAAGCTGTAAGGCTGGGGCTGAGCTTGGTGCCAGTAATCGTATTAGTGTGGTGACTAAGGTGGGCACTGTGTCTGCTAGGGACAAGGGTATAGGCCCATACGTGAATGCTGGTGCTGCACCGGCAATGACAGGGCCGCAAGCTGGATTCGGGTGTCGGGTTATTTCAGCCCTGTCCGCTTTCATACTGGCTCTACTGCCTGTATTCAGTCCCGCCGCACAAGGGCTGAGCCTGACGCAAGATGAGCAAGGCTGGGTTTATGTGAATGAAAAGGGCGCAGCAGTGTTACGTCCCTTTATTTACGACAATGGCCCTGATTATTTTGAAGAAGGTCTGGCCCGTTTCGTCGCCAAGGGGAAGATGGGTTTTCACGATCAATCCCTGAAAGTCTGGATACCGGCGCGTTACGATTTCGCCTTTCCTTTTGTGCATGGTAAAGCCAAGGTTGGCATGAACTGCAAGCTCATCCCTGAAGGCGAGCACCGCTCGGTTCGCTGTCAGCATTGGGAAACCATTGCCAATCCTTTGACTGCATTACAAGATCAGCCTGAGAACTAGCCTGTACACAGTACACTGCAGGACAGAACATATCCGGAGAGCACGATGAAAAAATGGGGAATCTTGGGACTGGTTGGCGTTTTGTCTGCTTGCGCGAATCAAGCCTCGACACAGCCACCTGTGGGTATGGCCAACCCGGCTTCGGCTTATTGCGTGGAGAAGGGTGGGCGATTGGAGATCGTCAATACACCAACTGGGCAAGTGGGCATGTGCACCTTGCCGGATGGTACGGTGATTGAGGAGTGGGAGCTGATGCGTCGTGACCACCCTTCAGCAAAGTCCTGAAGCCAGAGAGTAAAAGCCAGCGAAAAGCTGGCTTTTTTGTCAGCGTTCGATGCGGACTTCAAAGTACGCTTCAGACTCGCCCAGATCGCGAAAGCCGTCACTCATGGCGCGCGTGGCAGCGGCAATCCATTTCTTGGCCAGGGCAATGTCCTCGCCGGATAACTCCGTCTCTGCCGTTTCTTCGGCCAATTGCCAGGCTCGATAGGCCTGGACCACAGCCTCCGGGCCTTGCATGACTTTTTCTAAGCTGCGGCGAAAACGCTCCTCAGCCTCGCGGCGGCCGCGTTCGGTGATATCGGAAGGAGCGTCGTGCAAAGTAATGGTATAGGACATGATGCTTCTTTTTTGCTGTATGGATGAACAGTAATTTAGCATGCCTTTTTATCTTGAGCCAGATTTTTGTGATATCTGCAGCATGAATTGTTAGTTCACTTCTTTGACGTTTTTGTGCTGCTGGAACCAGGTCGCACGGTTGCTGGGCTCTGGCCGACTGCCCAGCGTTGATGTTCTACCAGGGACTACCCGTTCTAGCCCGTGGGTATACTGTTCCAAACAGATTTCCGCTCTCTTTTTTCATTGCCGAGGTTCAGGGTGCAGCTTGTCGTGATTGGCAGTATTACCGTTGATATTGTGGTCTCTGGCATGCCAGCCGAGCTGGCGCGTGGCGACAAGCAGGAAGTGGGTTCGATCGACTTGTATCCAGGCGGCGGTGCACTAAATGCGACAGCCAGTTTTATGGAGCAAGGCGAGTCGGTTCGACTCTTGGGGGCGCTGGGTCGAGATGGCCTAGGCGGCTGTTTGCGAACCCATATTGAGCAACTAGGTATTGATGTCAGCAGTATGCAGCGCTGCCCTGATCAACCTACAGGTAAAGCCATTGTTCTGGTAGGGCCTTCCGGAAGTGCTTCGGTGCTGGCCCGACGAGGTGCCAATGCCTGCTTGCGTGTTCAGGCTCAAGATCTGCAAGCAGACTTGATCTACGTGGCCCCTGTTGCCTTGCAGCCTATGGAAAGTTTGGCGCAGGCCTTAGCTGAAAGAAGCGAGACGTCAGCTTGTTTGGTGGTCAATCCCAGTGTGGCTTGTTTGCAGCATCAAGGACTTGGATTTCAGCAAGTTTGCGCGCGTGCCGATGTGCTCGGTTTAAATGCAGTAGAGGCCCAAATGTTGGCAGGTGTTAAGGATACCGATATTGAGCTGGAATTATCCATTCATCAAGCGTGCGAGCTGGCCACGCGTTTGCAACATCATCCCCAACAAGCTGTGCTGATTACCTTGGGTGTGCAGGGGGCGGTATTGGCTTTTAATGGACAACATTATGTGCAGCCTGCCAGTAAAGTCATGGTGCGTTCAACAGTTGGGGCCGGGGATGCGTTTCTGTCCAACTTTGCCTTGGCCTGGAAACGGGGGCTGAAACCGCTAGAGGCCCTGGATTTGGCCAACCAGGCAGCGGCAGCAAGGTTGGAACAGTGGGCGGCCAATACGTTTCCGCCTATGTTCGGGCAAAGCGCGGATGACGTTCTGGCTTGGTGAGTATTGAATAAAAGAACACAGTAAAAACAATCGCAAAGGAAGGGGAGATGGCTGTCACTGTCATTATTGTCGGTTTATATCTACTGGTGATGGTTTTACTGGGCATCACACTCTGTCATACCCGTCCCAAGACATGGAAACGTGATACGGCTTTATTAATGGTTACGCCCTTGGCAGTCCCCGTGGTTTACGCAATTTTTACCGTCTTCAGTGGATAGAGCGCAGACGCGAAGTGTCTGTGCAGAGGCTGTTGTTCCATGTTGCGAGCTTGTTTGCTGCAGAAATACGCTCGTGTGGCTCGAGCCTGGTCTTTGTGTCTGTGCTGTACGGGATCTTGACAATCGTTGACTTCATGTTCTGAGGAGGGGCAGTTACCATGGTTTCAAGCTTGTTTTAGTTGAAATTTCAGGATGTGCGCCATGATTACTACCTTGAATCTGATCGATTATGTACCAGTGGTATTAATGCTGGCTGGTTGCGGGATCCTGGGCTTTATTTTGCTGTCTTTCTGTCTGCATCGCTCATAAATTGCGCCGGGCATTGTCTTACTTTGTCATAAAACCCGGTTACTTACGCGTGATTTCAACTTCTTCTTTTACTTAACGTGTTGCTTTTGCTGCACGCCTGCCATTGCTCACTTTTCCTATCTAACAAGTGTAGTAAGCTATTTCCACGATCTGTTTCGCGACCAGCGCCTGAAAGCTTTTTCTAGCTTGCGTTAACAGCAGACGCTGCTTGGTCAATCATCGTGTCAAATGACAAACCAGGCCTCAGCAAACATCAGGTCAAGGAGAAGGAAATCATGTTTTTCCGCTTAGTTTCTGCTTGTGCAGGCTCTTTGATGTTATCGGCATGTGCCAGCTCCAGCCAAACGAGCACTGCGCCAGCGACCCAGGCTAACTTGGCCTCGCTTTTTTGTCAGAGCATGGGCGGACAAACCATTGTTCACGAAAGTGAGCGTGGCGCTTATGGAACCTGTTTGATGAAAGATGGCTCGGAGTCTGAGGAATGGGCCTTTTACCGTAGCTGGTATCCCCGCATGGACTGAATTCTTTGCCAAATGTGGTTTTTTTGTGGTGATACCGCACCGCGATCGTGGGCGAAGGTGATAAACTTAGCCAATCAAATGTGTTATTTGGGAAGTAGAATCTTATGAACTCAACGCGAACTACCCGTCGGCAAGTCTAGCCGTGGCCGCGTAGCGTTTCGTTTGCTTTCCAAGAACGTTCAATTCAAAAGCGCGGCTTTTTCAAGGCCGCGTTTTTTATTTCAGGAAGTGTTATGGTCCGAATCACACTGCCCGATGGCTCCCAGCGAGAGTTTCAGGGCCCGGTTTCCGTCAGCGAAGTGGCGAACTCGATTGGTACTGGCCTAGGCCGTGCCGCCCTGGCAGGCCGTGTCGGCACGCCAGGTACCGAGTCGCGTCTGGTGGACACCTCGTATGTGATCGATCAGGACAGCCATTTGGCCATCATCACTGCCAAAGATGCGGATAGTCTGGATTTGATTCGTCATTCCACCGCCCACTTGCTGGCTTATGCCGTCAAGAGTCTGTTTCCGGATGCCCAGGTCACGATTGGCCCGGTGATTGACAACGGCTTTTACTACGACTTTTCCTACAAGCGCGCTTTTACGCCCGAGGATCTGGAAGCCATTGAGAAGAAAATGGCAGAATTGGCCAAGAAAGACGAAGTGGTCACTCGCGAAGAATGGCTGCGTGATGATGCTGTTGAGTTTTTCAAGAGTATTGGCGAGGACTACAAGGCAGAGATTATTGCCTCTATCCCGTCCAACGAGCCCATCAGCCTGTACCGCGAGGGCGACTTTATCGACTTGTGCCGTGGCCCTCATGTGCCATCTACTGGCAAGCTGAAAGTGTTCAAGCTTATGAAAGTGGCCGGCGCTTACTGGCGTGGCGACAGCAATAACGAAATGCTGCAACGCATTTACGGCACTGCCTGGGCGACCAAGGAAGATCAGCAAGCTTACCTGACCATGCTTGAAGAGGCCGAGCGCCGCGACCATCGTAAACTGGGCCGTGAGCTGGATCTGTTCCACTTCCAGGAAGAAGCTCCCGGTCTGATTTTCTGGCACCCCAAGGGGTGGGTGATCTGGCAACAGGTCGAGCAATATATTCGCCGCGTCTATCAGGACAATGGCTATCAGGAAGTGAAGGCGCCGCAAATTCTGGATTTGTCGCTGTGGAAGAAAACGGGCCACTGGGACAACTATGCTGAAAACATGTTCACGACCGAGTCGGAAAATCGTGTGTATGGCTTAAAACCCATGAACTGCCCCGGCCATGTGCAAATCTTCAACTCCGGTTTGCATTCCTACCGTGAACTGCCGATCCGTTACGGCGAGTTCGGTCAATGCCATCGCAACGAACCTTCGGGTGCCTTGCACGGCATGATGCGTGTGCGCGGTTTTACACAAGATGACGGTCACATTTTCTGTACCGAAGATCAGCTGCAAGACGAGTGCGCGGCCTTTACGGCTCAGTTGCAAGCCGTGTATGCGGACTTCGGCTTTACCGAGATTTTGTATAAAGTGGCCACTCGTCCTGAAAAGCGCATCGGTGACGATGCGGTCTGGGACAAGGCTGAACAAGCCCTGATCGAAAGCTTGCGCCGTACTGGTTGCGAGTTCGAGATCTCTGAAGGCGAGGGCGCTTTCTATGGTCCGAAGATTGAATACACACTGAAAGATGCCATTGGCCGTCACTGGCAGTGCGGCACTATCCAGGTGGACTTCTCCATGCCAGCGCGTTTGGGCGCCGAGTATGTGGATGCCCAGGATCAGCGTCGCGTGCCAGTGATGTTGCACCGTGCTATTTTGGGTTCTTTCGAACGTTTTATCGGCATGCTGATTGAAAACCACGCTGGTGCCTTGCCGGCCTGGTTGGCTCCAGAGCATGTGGTGGTATGCTGCATTTCTGAAGGTTCAGCTGATTACGCCCAGTCCGTAGCGCAAAACCTGAAGAAAATGGGGTTCCGTGCCTCCTCTGATTTGCGTGGTGAAAAAATCACTCGTAAAATTCGTGAGCACAGTATGCAAAAAGTGCCCTATATTCTTGTCGTGGGTGAAAAAGAGCGTGAAAATGGCGCAGTGGCCGTACGCGCGCGTGGTGGCGTGGACTTGGGCGTCATGCCAATAGCCGATTTTTCAGCACGATTGAAGCAAGAGATCGATAGCCGTCAGTAAAACAGAAACGCTATCGTTTTTATCGACATTTTTAGGAGTTTTCGACATCGCAACCGAGAAAAAACATCGCATCAATGGTGAAATTCGTATTCCAGAGGTGCGACTCATTGGAGTCGAGGGTGAGCAGCTAGGTATCGTCAAGGTGCCTGACGCCTTGGCAATGGCAGAACAACATGATGTGGACTTGGTGGAAATCGCCCCTACGGCTGCACCACCGGTTTGTCGTCTGATGGATTACGGCAAATTCCGTTATCAGGAACAGAAGCGCCAACAAGAAGCCAAGGCCAAGCAGAAAGTCATTCAGATCAAGGAAGTCAAGTTCCGTCCCGGCACGGACGAAGGAGACTACCAGGTCAAGCTGCGCAATGTGAAGCGTTTCATCGATGATGGCGATAAAGTCAAGGTGACTTTGCGTTTCCGTGGTCGTGAGATGGCGCACCAGGAATTGGGGATGCGTGTGCTGGAGCGGGTTCGCGACGAAGTCAGCGAAATCTGTCAGGTTGAAGCAATGCCCAAGTTGGAAGGCCGTCAAATGGTCATGGTCTTGGCGCCTCGCAAGAAAGCGTCCTGATACTTTTGCACGATGCTGCCTGGATCCGCCCAGGAGCATTATGCGTCGCTCGACTCACTCCCAAGTGGTGAGTCGAGCGCAATCGCCTTTGCAGCTCGGCTGCAAAGGCGTTTTTCTCTAGGTGTGATATGCACGTTTTATTCATCATTGATCCTTTGCCCAGCCTGTCGGCTTACAAGGATTCCTCCGTTGCCATGATGCGTGCATTTTTGGCGCGTGGTCATCGCGTCAGCGTCACATTGCAGTCTGATTTGTATATTTCCCAAAGCCGGGTTCGTACACGTAGTCAGGCTGTAAGCATTGCTGCCGATGCCGATTTGCGTGCGACTTCGTGGTGGACACACCCCGAACCTGCGACCGAGCAGGAGTTGAATGCCTTTGATGCGGTCATCATGCGTAAAGACCCGCCTTTCGATATGGAATATTCCTATTCCACGCATTTGCTCAGCTTTGCGCAGGAGCAGGGGGCCA
Source organism: Alcaligenes aquatilis (assembly GCF_003076515.1). Taxonomy (NCBI): domain Bacteria; kingdom Pseudomonadati; phylum Pseudomonadota; class Betaproteobacteria; order Burkholderiales; family Alcaligenaceae; genus Alcaligenes; species Alcaligenes aquatilis. The sequence goes on from NZ_CP022390.1 coordinate 911,540, forward strand.
AGGTCTTCAATTCGGGCGCAGCCATTCGTAATCACCCTGAAAAACTCGCGATTACCGAATTTCCAGAATTTACCCCACCCACTTTGGTCACCCGTGACATGGCCCGCCTGCGTGCCTTTCACCAGGAGCATAAGGATGTGATCGTCAAACCACTGGATGGTATGGGCGGCATGGGTATTTTCCGTCTGCAAGATCCAGAGCCCAATTTGGGCGCCATCCTGGAAACGCTGACGGCGAATGGTACGCAAACCATTATGGCGCAGCGCTACATCCCGGAAATCGTCAAGGGTGACAAACGCATCCTGATTATCGATGGTGAACCGGTGCCTTATGCCTTGGCACGTATCCCCTTGGCTGGTGAGACGCGCGGCAACCTGGCTGCAGGTGGTCGAGGGGTTGCCCAAGCTTTGTCCGAACACGACTGGCATATTGCTCGTACCCTGGGCCCTGTACTGGCCGCTCGTGGTTTGCTGCTGATCGGTCTGGATGTGATTGGTGACTACGTCACGGAGATCAACGTGACCAGCCCAACCTGTTTTGTTGAAATCACGGACCAGACAGGCTTTGACGTTGCGCAGCGTTTTGCCCAGGCCGTCGAACAAGCGACGGGACGCGCGTGATTCGCCTTGCCTTGATCATGCATGAGCCTCTGGCCAGTGCGTTTGCCAGTTGTGCCGAGCACGTCTTGGGTGAAAAGCCCGATCTGTTTGTCTTTGACATACAGGCCGACGAATGCACCGATACAGCGGTAGATCGCTTGCTGGAGCGGTTGCACACACAAGCGCCGGACGCATTGGCCACGCTGATCCTGTGTGATCTGTACGGTGCCACACCCTTTAATGTGGCCCGACGGGTTCAGCAAGCTTTGCAAGATCAAGGGCAGGGCGCTTATTTATTGACTGGCACCAATATGTGTATGGTGTTGAAAGCCTTGACCGAGCGACGTGACAATCCTGAGCAGTTCGCCCAGGATGTCATGGCAGGCGCATTGCGTGGCATTGTTCACGCAGACTGCCATTGCTAATTTGAATGTTCATTTTCATTTTTCAGTTGCCCTTATGCCTAGCGTATCCATCACGATTAGTAATAAATTAGGTCTTCATGCTCGGGCAGCAGCCAAGCTTACTCAGTTGGCTGGCCGGTATCGTAGTGAGATTTTTATCGCGCGCGGATCTCAACGCGTGAATGCAAAAAGTATTATGGGTGTCATGATGCTGGCCGCCGGAATGGGGGTCACCGTGGTTATCGACGCTCAGGGCGAGGATGCCGACCAGGCCCTCAATGATATTCAAGCGTTGTTTGATGCCAAGTTTGGTGAAAACGAATAGGGAAGCAATCCATTCATGAATAGTGCAGCAGCTCGTACCCCGGCACCTGATTTGCCTTCGATGTTTACCGCTCAAGGTCAAGCAGTCGGTAAGGGGTACGCCATTGCCAAAGCCGTGGTGATGAGCGCAGCAGCACTGGAAGTTCCTCATTATCGGATTGCAGCCGAAGACGTTGATTCTGAAAGCCAGCGCCTGTTAAGCGCCATGGCCAGTACTCGCGATGAGCTTCGCACCATGGTTGATCAGTTGCCTGTGGATGCCCCGCGCGAGCTGGCTCCCATATTGACTGTGCACAGCCTGCTGCTGGACGATCCCATGTTGACGCAGCAAACCTGCGCCATCATCGCCGAGCGGCACTACAACGCAGAGTGGGCCTTGACTTCGCAAGGTCAGATGTTGGTTGAGCAGTTCTCCCAAATGGAAGACGAATACCTGCGCGAACGTGGTGCTGATGTGCGCCAGGTTATCGAGCGGGTATTACGAGTTCTGGCAGGCAAGCCAGCCTTGTTGCCGGGTTTTTCTGCGGCTCAGGAAGAACCGCTGATTGTGGTCGCTCGAGATATTTCCCCAGCGGATATGCTCCGCTTGCGTGGTGGTCATTTTGCTGGCTTTTTGACCGACTTGGGTGGGCCAACCTCGCATACAGCGATTGTGGCCCGCAGTTTGAGTGTTCCTGCCGTAGTGGGCCTGGGAAGTTTCCGCAGTCTGATTCGCGATGGCGATTATTTGATTGTGGATGGTTTCTCCGGCGCGGTGATAGTGAATCCGTCTGAACCGGTGCTGGCTGAATACCGGGAACGTCAGCAGGCCTATCGTCGTGAACGGGCCGAGCTGGAGGCATTGCTGGATGCGCCTGCGATGACCTTGGATGGCATCCATGTTCGTCTGGAGGCCAATATTGAGCTTCCTGAAGAAGCCGAGCTTGCCTTGAAGGCGGGCGCCGATGGTATTGGCCTGTTTCGCAGCGAGTTTTTGTTTATGGGGCGCGCGGATCTGCCTTCTGAGCAAGAGCAATACGAGGCGTATTCTCGTGTTGTCAAGGCAATGAAAGGCAAGGTCGTCACTATTCGCACACTGGATATTGGTGCTGACAAGACTTTGGATGGTGACGCAACGGTAGCAACCAACCCCGCGCTGGGCTTACGCGCAATTCGCTATTGTCTGGACAAGCCTGAAATGTTTGCCACGCAGCTGCGTGCCTTGCTGCGAGCCAGTCAGTACGGGCAAATCCGTATTCTTATCCCCATGATTTCCTCCATGAACGAGGTCCATGCAAGCCGCCAGGCTATCGAGTCGGCGGCGCGGGAGCTGGAGAAATCCGGCACGCCTTTTGCTCGAAATTATTTATTGGGCGCCATGGTAGAGGTGCCAGCCATCGCTATTGCTATTGAGCCCTTTGTGCAGGAACTGGATTTTCTGTCCATCGGAACGAATGACCTGATTCAATACGTTCTGGCGGTAGACCGGGGAGATGCAGAAGTGGCCAGCCTGTACGACCCCATGCATCCCGCTGTCTTGCGATTGATTGCGCATACCATCAATGCGGCTGACCGAGCAGGTAAACCTGTGGCGATTTGCGGGGAAATGGCAGGGGATGCCTCGGTCACTCGCATGTTGCTGGGGCTGGGCCTAAAAGAATTCTCCATGCATCCGCAGCAATTGCTGGATGTGAAAAAGGAAGTGCGTCTTTCGCATTCCAATGCCTTGCGCGTCAAGGTTGCCAGTGCCTTGAACCGGGCCGAGCGCATCGATTTAGCGACATTAGCCGCCTAAGTGGTTGAAAATAGATCAATTTAATTTGGCAAATATGTAACAAACCCCGGCTGTAACCCGATGAGGGATTCTGTTTGTAACGGGGTCTCGTATCCGGGTTTCAGGCTAGGTACTTGTTGTTAAAGGGTTTGTCACAAACCTTGAGCGATATCGTCAGAATATTTGAAATCAGGATTTACACTAATAGATTGGTCTGTATGCCTGGCACCGATAGAATGGCTCTTAGGGGAGTTGTAACAAACCCAAGGCCGAGCCGGAAGTCGCACCAGGCATCGGCCCATTCTATCTAGCGACCTTGGAATAGTAGAAAGGAAATCTTATGAAACTGACTCGTGCTCATTTTGCTGTCATGGCCGCTGCTGCTTCGATGACTCTTTTGGCTGCGTGTTCCAAAGAGGACGATAAAGCCGCTTCGAGCGCGCCACCGGCTCCTGTCGCTGCGCCACAATCGACGGCGCCTGCCACTGCACCTGCTCCCGAAGCTGACAAATCCATGGAGCAAAAAACGGAAGAGTTGAAGCAGGACGCCGCTAAAGTTGCTGAAGACGTCAAAAAAGAAGCAGAGGAACAGAAAGAAAACGCCAAGGAAAATGCTAACTCCTTGAAGGAAGATGCCAAGGCTGCTGGCGATAAAATCGCTGAAAAAGCAGACGAAGCCAAGGACGCTATGGCTGAAGCTGCCAGCCGTACTGGTGATGCGATTAAAGAAGGCGCAGCCAAAGCTGATAAAGCCATTCAGGACAAACTGGGTAATGGTGTTGACTCTTCACCATCTTCCGTTCCTTCAGAACAAGCCAAACCTTAAGGCTTGAATAATTGGGCAGCTTGTCTGGCCAGATGAAAAAAGCGGGTGCCTTTGGCACCCGCTTTTTCTATACTGCTGATAGTGTCAATATTTTCAGGAGAGGACCATGATTAATCGTAGCGAGTGGCTGGAAGATCTACAAAAAAATGTTTCGGAGCTGATCGCCAAAAGTCCGGCTGCCGATATTGAGCGCAATGTAAAAGCCTTTATGGGACAGGCCTTCAACCGTATGGACTTGGTCACCCGTGAAGAGTTCGATACTTACCAGTTGATGCTGGAGCGTGCGCTGGCTCGTGTGGCTGCTTTGGAAACACGTTTGCAAGCCTTGGAAGGGCGCCAAACTCCTGTTCCTCAGGAAGGTGATGCTCCTGCTCAAGAGGGCAGCCAAGGCTGATAACTTCATTTGAATACTGTTACCAGGCCTGGGGGTAGGGGCAAACATTCGGCCAGCCCCTTGCTTATTGCTGTTTTTCTTGTGTTGACCGGGGTGTGCGCCGCACTGCATGTGTGGAAAGTACCCCCGGCTTTGCCTTTTATGCAGCGGGAATTGGGCATGGACCTGGTGCAGTCGGGTTTTTTGCTGGCGAGCGTGCAAATGGCCGGCATGTTGCTGGGACTAGGTATAGGACTGATTTCCGAGAAAATCGGCTTGCGCCGCTGCATTCTGACGGGGCTGGGCATTTTGAGCCTGGCTTCGCTGATTGGTTCTCTGTTTGAGCATAGTTCGCTGGTTTTATTGGGCCGCATGATAGAGGGTTGTGGCTTCTTGATGGTAGTGCTGCCCATTCCTGCCTTGATCAAACGTATTACCGATGCCGCACGTTTGAGCCGGGTCATGGGGTTGTGGGGCTGTTATATGCCTGCCGGAGCAGTCTTGATGCTGTGGGCTGGCGCTGCCTGGTTGGCAGTAGGCTCCTGGCGTACGCTTTGGGTAGTTCTGGGCGTATTGACGGCCATCTTCATGGTTTTGACCTTTCTTCTGGTGCCGCCGGATTCTCAAACTCAAACCAAGCGTGCGACGCAGGATGTATCCGCTTATCACTGGTCGAGCCTGTTGCGCACGACCTTAAGCTCGGGCCGGGTTTGGTTGCTGGCCTTGGCCTTTGGCGTTTACGCGGCACAATGGGCTGCGGTCGTGGGTTTTATGCCCACTATTTATAATCAGGCAGAGATAGCGGTTGGCACGGCTGGTTTGCTGACGGCCTTGATTGCGGCCGGGAATGTCGTGGGTAATCTGGGAGCAGGGCGTTGTCTGCATGCAGGTATCCCGCCTCATCGACTGCTGCAAGCCGGCTATCTGGGCATGATTGCTTGTGCAGTTCTTGCTTTTGGGCTCACACAAAGCCTGGTGGTTCAATTTGTCGCCATCTTGCTGTTTTCGATTGTGGGCGGTTTAATTCCTGCTACCTTGTTTTTTCTGTCGGTTACGGCAGCGCCGTCGCCAGAGACCACCTCAACCTCCGTGGGCTGGGTGCAGCAATGTTCTTCACTGGGGCAGTTTGTAGGGCCGCCTGTGGTGGCGTCGGTTGTGCATGCCTTGGGCGGATGGCAGTGGGCTTGGGTGGCGACGGTTAGTTTTGCCGTTTTGGGCTTGATCATTGCCTGGCGCTTGTCACGATTGGTTCTGCCCGATGGCCGTTAAGTTTTGCTCTGATCACAGTCGGATCATCAGAAGCAGATAATGAAGGAGCCAGCTCAGCAATGCTGGCTCTGTTTTTTTGAAGGGAAAGCAGCTGCATGCTAGTCAGTAATGTCCAGATTACAAGAGATGAATTGATTGATCTTTTGGCCGCCTCCCATGAGTCTTTAAGCTTTGAAAACTGTACCTTTGATGGCCAGGATCTATCGGGTCTGGAACTGGAGGGCTTGCAGTTTTCCGCTTGCAGTTTTCTGGATACCCGCTTTATACGGGCGCATCTGCAAGACACAGTCTGGCAACGCTGCAAGCTGGGGCAAGTGGATTTCAGTCTGGCTGATTTAAGCTCGGCACGCTTTCGGGTGTGTGATCTGCACTTGAGCAAGTGGGTGCGTGCCCAGATTGCTTCGTTGCAGATCGAGGACTCCAAACTAAGTGGGGCCATCTTCAACGAAACCCGTGGTCTGGATTTGAGTCTGCGTGAATGCAAGCTGGTAGGGGCGACTTTGCGGGCCATTAATTTCCGCAAACAAACCCTGGTGCAACTGGATTTCTCTGATGCCGACTTGGGCGGCTGTGATTTTCAGGATGCGGTATTTGAAGGTGGCAGCTTGCGGGGCGCCAGTCTGCGAGGGGTGAACTTCAAAGGGACGGACCTGCGCAGTGTAGAGTTGGGTAGCATTAGCTTGTACGACTTGAATAACTCTTTCCAAGGCGCGTGCTTGTCCGTCGAACAGGCCGTCCAGTTGGTCAGCTCCATGGGTGTGCAGGTTCAGTAAGACCTGCAGGCCGTACAAGTACGCAGTGATGTTTTAAGGCAGGTATCTGGAGCTTCTTTTCCCTGACAGGCAGACTGACTATTTGCCTTGGAAAGGGAGAAGGGCATATGTCCTTGGCCGTGCTGAACAGTTGTGCCTTGTCGGGCCTGGATTTCATCGATGTACGCGTTGAGGCGCATGTCGCGCCGGGTTTGCCCGCTTTCCATATTGTGGGTTTGCCCGATGCCGGTATTCGTGAAAGTCGCGAGCGCATACGAGCGGCCTTGCACGCCAGTGGTTTTGACTTCCCCGCCGCCCGGTTGACGATCAATCTGGCTCCTGCGGATCTGCCCAAAGATTCGGGACGCTTCGATTTGCCAGTGGCTTTGGCGATTTTATTAGCCAGCGGCCAGCTTAGTCGTCCGGATGATAAAGAGCGCGAGCAGGCAATTACCGGTTTGGATCGTTATGTGATGGCTGGGGAGCTGTCGTTAACCGGCGCTGTGGTCCCTGTTCAAAGCGCCTTGACGATAGCTTTGGGCATGGCGCGTCGGCATTCGGGACTTTGTCTGTTGCTGCCCGCGCAAAGTGCTGAAATTGCTGCATATGTGCCGGATTTACAGGTGCGTGGTGTGGCCAGTTTGGCTGAGGCCGCAGCCTATCTACGTGGCGATACCGAGCTGGAACAGACGGTAGCTCAGCCTTGGCCGGAGCAGAATACGGATCAACAGTTTTGTTTATCGGACGTGCTGGGACAGTCTTTGGCTTGCCGTGCGTTGGAGGTGGCCGCGGCGGGTGGGCATAGCCTTCTGCTAAACGGCTCACCGGGAGTGGGTAAGACGATGTTGGCCCAACGATTGCCCGGCCTATTGCCGGATTTGGATCGATACGCACAACTGGAAGTGGCCGCCTTGTATTCCTTTGTGCAAGAACAGGATTTTTTTAGCAGGCGCCCCCCATTTCGCGCCCCCCATCACAGCGTTTCCACTCCCGCCTTGATTGGCGGTGGTAGCCGGCCCAGGCCAGGAGAGGTGTCCTTGGCTCATCACGGCGTGCTGTTTCTTGATGAGCTGCCTGAGTTCAGTCGACGTTCTCTGGAGGCCTTGCGCGAGCCCTTGGAGCAAGGTTGTGTGCGTATCTCTCGTGCGCAGAAGCAGGCTGTCTTTCCGGCTCAATTTCAATTTGTGGCTGCTATGAACCCGTGTCCTTGTGGATGGGCGGCGAGTCAACATCGGGCTTGTCGCTGCTCTTTGGCTCAGCGAGAACTTTACAGGCAACGTTTGTCTGGACCCATGCTGGACAGAATTGACCTGTTGGTGACGATGAGTGAGTCTGATCCGGAACGTGATCAGGCCGCACAGTCATCCAGTCACGTACGAAAGCGGGTGCAAGAAGCCCTGGATAGGCAACTTGCTCGCCAGGGAAGCAGTAACGCCCATTTATCGGTTGCCAATCTCAGAGAGTATGCGGTTTTGTCTGAGGATGCGGTGCACTTATTGCTTAGCGCACGTAAACGTTGGCATTGGTCGGAAAGAGTGCAGGGGAGAGTGCTGCGTGTGGCGCGAACGATTGCAGATTTGGCAGGGATGGATCAAATTGTCCGTCACCATATTGCAGAGGCTTTGCAATTTCGTCCTGATTTGCCGTAACTCACACAGGCCCACAAGGGCGGATCAGCCGCTTGAAAGAGGAGGTAACGTTTAAGGCATATGGTCTTTGCACTTCGCTCAGGCTCAGGTCCAAAGCGCCTAGGGTTTTAGATTTGCAAGTTATGGATAAAGCCGTGCGCTGCGCCAGAGGACAAGGAAGAGGCTGTCGCGGAATTTTTCGCTACCAGTAAGATATTAGTATGAGTGTTTTCCTCTCCTGGTTTATCGCTGGCGTTTTTTCGGGCTTTTTCTTAATTCGATTCAAGGGTGTGGAATTTTAAATAAAATACGTGGGCACCATCGATACCCTCTTTGAGGGTGAGTATCTTTTCAAATAGAGCGTTGCTGATTTCCAGCTTGGTTTGGAGGTAAATCAGACCGCTGACAAAGTAAGCATCGCAGCCTAGAGCGACGACGGCACCATCTGCATTGTCGTCGCTTGTTATTGTAGGCAGGGCTGCGCGGGTACGGCGGCTTGGGAGTGTTCAGCGCGTCAATCCATGTCACTACTTCTTTGTGATCAATAAGTGGGTTCATGGTGCCACTCCGTATGCAAGACAGCAGGGCCTGCTGCTGCGGCAAAAGTCTTTTTTTAGTTTTTATCTGAAAAATCGTTTTTATAGAAAAACTTCACTTCTTGCGTGTATTCCTATTCCTATTTGTTTTGTTTTTTATTTTATATTTCTTTTTTTTTATTAATTGAATTTATTTTATGGGTTTTTTTCAAAAAAAATGATCGAATATATGAGTGATCAGGAGGCGGTGTGATTATGTTTTGGAATCTGCTCGATGGTCTTATTTGAGTTTTTTTCTGCCTTTTTCATGCGCTGAATACCCTGCTTTTAATCTCTATCTGATGATGTTTTGTATTTAATTGATTTGTAGCCTGTGCGCTATTTTTTCGTGTTTAAAGATGGTTTGGGGTGATGGGTGTTCCGAAAATAAGTGACAGGCACAGTCTATGAACGAGGCCGTCCCACACGATCGCCCGGATGCTGTGTGGTACCGCGCCCTAAGAAGAGACACTGTTCCTTGCTTTCCTTGATGGTCAGATAGCAAGGGCTCTACTATAAAAAATCCCCCTGATATCTGGACAATTTCCCAAGAATCACTCTATAATCAAGGGCTTTTCCCCTGTTTGGATCTGTTTCTGGCAGCGGGCAAAGAAAAAAATAAGTGCCTGTTGTGGGTCATACAAGTGTCCGCCAGCTTCCTAGGCGACCACCCGCAGACACAAATTAGTCGAGTAATTTCATGCCTAAAATGAAAACCAAAAAAAGCGCTTCCAAGCGCTTTGTGGTTCGTGGTAGCGGTTCCATCAAGCGGGGCCAAGCGTTCAAGCGTCACATTCTGACCAAGAAGACGACCAAGAACAAACGTCAGTTGCGCGGTGCCGTCGAGGTTCATAAAGCCGACGTCGCTTCCGTAAAAGCAATGATGCCTTTCGCTTAATTAGGGGGAATCACACATGTCACGAGTAAAACGCGGTGTTAACGCACGCGCACGCCACAAAAAAGTAATTGCCCAGGCCAAAGGTTTTCGCGGCCGTCGCGGTAATGTATTCCGTATAGCCAAACAGGCTGTCATGAAGGCAGGTCAGTACGCCTATCGTGACCGCCGTAACAAAAAACGCGTATTCCGCTCGCTGTGGATTACTCGTATCAATGCAGCCTGCCGCGAACTGGACATGAGCTACAGCCAGTTTATCGCCGGCCTGAACAAAGCCTCTATCGCTTTGGACCGTAAGGTTCTGGCTGACTTGGCTGTTAAAGACAAGGCAGGTTTTGCTGCTGTTGTTGCACAGGCTAAGAACGCTCTGGCTGCTTAAGCGGTATCTGACTGTATAGTTCACAAACGGGGCCTTTGGGGCTCCGTTTGTTTTTGGAAAGTAACACGCCATGACTTCCTCTCACGACGATCTGATTGCCCAGGCTCGGGCCTTATTTGAGCAGTCTCAGGACGCCGCCTCGCTGGAAAACGCCAAAGCTCGGTTTTTGGGCAAACAAGGTGCCATCACTGCCTTGATGAAAGGCCTTGCCCAGATGGAGCCGGAGCAGAAAAAAGCAGCAGGTGCCAGCATCAACGTGCTCAAGCGCGAAATTGAAGGTTTGCTGAACGATCGTCGTGCTGCCTTGGCGGCAGAACAATTGAACCAGCGACTGGCTCAAGAACAAATTGATGTGACTTTGCCTGGCCGGGGCCGTGGTACCGGTGGTATCCATCCGGTGATCCAGACCTGGCAGCGTGTCGAAGCCATTTTCCGCTCTATCGGTTTTGATGTGGCTGACGGCCCCGAGATCGAGAATGACTGGACAAACTTTACCGCTCTGAACAATCCAGAGAATCACCCGGCCCGCTCGATGCAGGACACGTTCTATATCGATATGAACGACGAGCAAGGTTTGCCTTATTTGCTGCGTACACACACCAGCCCCATGCAGGTGCGCTATGCCCGCATGAATCAGGCGCCCATCAAAGTGATTGCCCCCGGCCGCACCTATCGAGTCGATAGTGATGCCACCCACTCGCCCATGTTCCATCAGGTGGAAGGGCTGTGGATTGCCGAGGATATTTCCTTTGCCGACCTGAAAGGCGTTTACACGAATTTTCTGCGTGCTTTCTTTGAAAGCGATGATCTGGTCGTGCGTTTTCGACCTTCTTTCTTCCCCTTTACCGAGCCATCTGCCGAGATTGACATGATGTTCTCCTCCGGCCCCAACAAGGGCCGTTGGCTGGAAATCTCCGGTTCCGGGCAGGTTCACCCGCAAGTGGTGCGCAATTTCGGTTTGGACCCAGAGCGTTACATCGGTTTCGCCTTTGGTTCCGGACTGGAGCGCCTGACTATGTTGCGCTATGGTGTTAACGATTTGCGCCAGTTCTTTGAAGGCGATCTGCGCTTTCTGAAGCAGTTCAATCGTTGATTCCTACTTCGCGCCGCTGGGCCTCTTAGGCCCGGTCGGTTCCGGTATACGCCGTTTTACGTCTCCATCTTTGCATCATGTTATTTTCCGAATCGTGGCTGCGCCGCTTTGTGAATCCCAAACTGGGAACTGAAGAACTGGGTCATCAACTGACGATGGCTGGTCTGGAGGTTGAAGAAATTCAAGCCGCCGCGCCAGCGTTCGAGAATGTTGTCGTTGGCTTTATTGCCGAGATTGCCCCTCATCCTGACGCTGACCGCCTGCGCGTCTGCCAGGTCGATGACGGCTCGGGCAAGCTGCTGCAGATTGTGTGCGGTGCGCCCAATGCGGCTCAAGGCATCAAGATTCCAGTGGCCCGTGTGGGTGCGGAACTGCCCGGTGGCATGAAAATTGGCCCGGTCAAAATGCGTGGCGTGGAATCCGCCGGCATGTTGTGCTCGGGTCGCGAGCTGGGTCTGTCGCAAGATCACGATGGTTTGTTGGTACTGGATGCAGACGCACCCGTGGGCCAGAGCCTGCGCGAACTGCTGGATCTGGACGACCAGATTATCGAATTGAAATTGACGCCTAACCGTGCAGACTGTCTGTCCGTGCTGGGCGTGGCGCGTGAAGTGGCCGCTCTGACGGGCGAACCACTGGCACTGCCCGACTTCACACCTGTTCCTGTCACGATTGAAGATCGCGTTTCCGTTACCGTGAAAGACGCCGATCTGTGTGGCCGTTTTGCCGGCCGTGTGATTCGTGGCGTCAATGCGCGCGCCCAAACCCCGGACTGGATGAAAACCCGTCTGGAGCGTAGTGGCCAGCGTTCGATCTCCGCGTTGGTGGACATCTCCAATTACGTCATGCTGGAACTGGGCCGTCCTACGCACGTGTTCGATTTGCAGCATGTACAAGCCGGTCTGGAAGTGCGTTGGGCACGTAAAGGCGAACAGTTGGAGCTGTTGAGCGGTTTGAACGTCGAGCTGGATACCGATGTTGGCGTGATCGCGGTTAACGATGTCCCGCAAAGTATGGCCGGTATCATGGGGGGCGAGCAAAGTGCTGTCACGCTGGATACCACTGACGTGTATCTGGAAGGCGCTTTCTGGTGGCCAGAAGCCATCATGGGCCGTGCTCGTCGCTACAAGTTTTCTTCCGATGCCAGCCACCGCTTCGAGCGTGGTGTGGACTTCGACTCCATTACTCAGCATCTGGAGCGCACCACAGCGCTGATCCTGGAAATCTGTGGTGGCCAGGCCGGTCCTATGGATGATCAGGTTGTAGCCTTGCCCGAGCGCAAGCCCGTTGCCATGCGTCTGGATCGCTGCCGCCGTGTTCTGGGTATTCCTCTGGAACAAAAGCAGGTTGAGAGCATCTTCACCTTGCTGGGCCTGGAGTTCTCGGTGGCTGACGGTGTCTTTACGGTCAACCCTCCCAGCTTCCGTTTCGACTTGACGATCGAAGAGGACCTGATCGAGGAAGTCGCCCGTATTTACGGTTTTGAAAATATTCCTGATCTGCCTCCAGTTGCTGCCGCGCAAATGCGTGTGCCGGCTGAGTCCTTGCGTGGCCCGCACGCCTTGCGCGCTGTGCTGGCTGCTCAGGACTACCAGGAAGTCATCAACTTCTCTTTTGTGCAAGAGTCCTGGGAAAAAGACATTAACGGGCAGGCTGATCCTATCCGTTTGCTGAACCCCATTGCCAGCCAATTGGCGGTGATGCGTACCAGCCTGATTCCTGGGCTGCTGGCCAATATCGAACGCAATGCCAACCGTCGTCAGTCGCGTGTGCGTGTGTTCGAGTTCGGCCGCGTTTTCATGCGCGATGCTTCCCAGGAAAATGGTCCTTTGACCGTGGCCGGTATCCATCAGCCCAATCGCATTGCGGCCGCTGCCTGGGGCCCTGTCGTGACCGAGCAGTGGGGCCAGCCTGATCGTCCGGTTGACTTCTTTGACGTTAAGCGCGATCTGGAAACCTTATTGGGCCAACGTGCCGCTCAAGTCCGTTTCGAGCCTGAAGCTCACCCCGCCTTGCATCCAGGCCGTAGCGCCAGTGTGAAGCTGGATGGTAAAACCATAGGCTGGATTGGTGAAATCCATCCCCAATGGTTAAATGAATTTGGCCTGAGCCAGGCTCCCGTGGTCTTTGAGGTGGATGTCGATGCCATCTCTCACGACGAAGTGGTGCATGCCAAGGAAGTATCCAAGCAGCCCGTGGTGCAACGAGATCTGGCGGTTTGGCTGGATAAAGACGTATCCTATCAAGCTGTGCTGGATACCTTGAACCAGGTGCGCAGCACGGCAGCGGCCGCCGCCATCGTCAAGGACATTCAATTGTTTGACGTTTGGCGCGACAAGAACGATGCATCGGAAAAGAGTCTGGCGATTCGCTTCTGGTTGCAAGACAGCGCAAGCACGCTGGATGATGAGCGTGTCGAGCAATGCCTGGAGGTATTGTTGACGGCACTGGTATCCGTGCATGGCGCTCGGGCAAGGGCATAAGGAGACACAATGAACGTAGAGCGTACTTTGACCAAGGCGGATTTGGCCGAACTCTTGTTTGAGCGCGTTGGCTTGAATAAACGTGAAGCCAAAGATATTGTGGATACTTTCTTTGCCGAGATTCGCGACTCTTTGGCCGACGGTGTGGAGGTCAAGCTGTCCGGTTTTGGTAATTTCCAGGTGCGGGACAAACCCCCGCGTCCTGGCCGTAACCCCAAGACCGGCGAAGTGATCCCTATCTCGGCCCGCCGAGTGGTGACTTTCCATGCCAGTCAGAAGCTCAAAAGTGTAGTCGAAGGGGCGCCCGTGGCACCCGAGGATGACCAGGACTGAGCCCTGGTACGTTTGCGTACAGTTTTGCCTGACTGAACGTGTAAAATCATTCCTATTGTCGATCAGCATCAGTGGCCATGAGCACAAACGAAAAGACGGCGACCTTGCCACCTATCCCTGCCAAGCGTTATTTCACAATCGGTGAAGTCAGTGAGCTTTGCTTGGTCAAGCCCCATGTCCTGCGTTATTGGGAGCAGGAATTCACGCAGTTAAAGCCCGTCAAGCGACGCGGTAACCGACGCTATTACCAGCACCACGAGGTGCTGCTGATACGCCGGATTCGCGGCTTGCTGTACGACGAAGGCTTTACGATCAGCGGGGCGCGCAATCGCTTGGGCGATGGCCCAGATATGCCTTTTGATCAGGAAGCGGCTGTGCGACTGACTGGCCAGGAGATGCAGGCTTTGCGCACTAATCTTGGCCAGATCCAGACAATGTTGGATCAAGCCTTGGCAATGACCGATCCGGGCTCGGCCCAGTAATTCGGAATTGCTCAGCAGGAAAGAAGGTCGGCCTTGGAGCCGGCCTTTTTCATGGAAGGAACACGCAGTGAACTTACGTAGTCAGGCTTTAAAGGCTTTGTTAGTGCAAGATCCCGTTGGCAAGTTGGCAGCGGTAAGGGCAATTGCTCATGGTTTGCCCGTAGGGGCAGACGAACATCTGGACGAGCCGGCAGGTGTGCCAGGACGGCCCCAGGGTTTGTGTTTTGTCAGCCCTCAACAGGTTCCCAAGCGTTCCGTGCGGACTGTTCAGGGTCGCGCTGCCTTATTACATTCTCTGGCTCATATTGAGTTCAATGCCATCAATCTGGCTCTGGACGTGTTGTGGCGTTATCCAGGTTTGCCGGACTCGTTTTATGCGGGCTGGTTGCAGGTGGCGGTGGAGGAAGCACTGCATTTTGAGCTGCTAAGCAATCATCTTCAAACACTCGGTGTCTGCTATGGGGACTTGCCCGTCCATGACGGGCTGTGGGAGATGGCTGAGCGAACGCGCTTTGATCTGTTGGCGCGTCTGGCCTTAGTGCCGCGCACCCTGGAAGCGCGGGGGCTGGATGCTTGCCCCCTGGTGCATCGTAAGTTACTGGATGCCGGAGATGAAAAAGCGGCTGCGATTATCGCCCTCATTTTGCGTGATGAGGTTGGGCATGTCGCGTTGGGCAATTACTGGTATCGCAAAGTCTGCCAAGAGCAAGGTTTACCTGACTTTGATACCTATGGTCAGTTGGCACAGCGCTATCGCGCGCCACGTTTGCGCGGTCCCTTTAATCGCCAAGCCCGCCTGGAGGCGGGCTTCACGGTCGAGGAAATCGACGAGCTGGAACGGCTGGATGCTGCTTTTAAGAGCGGGTTGCCGACGAGTTAGCTTCCGTATTGGCCTGGGGCAGATTATCCAGCTGTCCAAAGCTGACGATGCGGCCAATATACAGAACGGGGCCTTCTGGTGCACCGCTATTGGAGCCGCCTTTTGCCTCCAGGGTCATTTCAAAAATCTGCTCGTCTTCTACGGTGCCAATCAAAGCAGCGGGTACCGTGATGGGGCGATTGGGATCAATCAAGCCCAAAGAACGGATTTGCGTGCCACGCGGCGTGTGTGTCCACAGTTGTACCGACTGCGTGGCGTTGACTTCGGTGTTGACCTTGGGCACTAGCAAGACATTGCCTTGTGGATCCACCGTAGCAATCCAGGCCGGGGTCGAGGATTGGCCGGGGGCCTGCAAAATGGCAGCTTGACGCGGCTTCATCTCAATAACGTTGATGGGGGGCTCGGAGTTCAGGTTCATGAGCAAGGCAATGACCAGGCCCAGAATCACGATAGCCGCCAAGCCACCTAGCAAAATTGGCATGGGCATGGCAAAGCCAAGGGACTTGCGTTCGCCTTCAACGGGTTCGGGTCTGCGTTTCTGCTCGATCGCCACAGATTCAGGTTCGCTTTTCGCGGACTTTTTCTTCTCTGCCACTGGGGGCGCAACTGTCGGCGCTGGATTGGGTGCGGCAGTAGCGGCTTTTGTGGCTGGGTCAGAGTCGGCGCGTAGCAAGGTGGGGAAGGGCGGCGTGTGATCGTCTGCCTTGCTGCTCGGGTTAGTGTTGTTGTCTGACCAGCGAGGTTCAGTGCGAGTGGCAGTTTGCGTTTGAGCCGCGCCGGTCTTTATGCCGGGTTCCTGACGTTCCGACTTGATGGCTGGAGTGCTTGCACTGGCGTTGTTGGCGCTGTCCGGCTTGGATGATTCGTCAGCGCCAGTGGCCGTGTTGCCAGCCTGGTGACGTGCAGTAGGTGGTGGCAAGCCCAAGGTGTGGTGGATATGGGCCAGGCTAGTGGGCGCGGGCAATGTTGGGGGCAGGCAGTCCACCAGTTCCAGCCAGGCATGTTCCCAAGCCAATGCCAGACGCGCGGCCTGATCATTTTGCTGCATCAGGCTATGGGCTTGAACCAGCTCATGTTGGCTGAGCAGACCCAGGGTGTACTCGCCAATCATCACGGCGTGACGTGGGTCGTTGATATTGCCTTCATTGATCAGGGGAGTGAGCTGCTGCAAGCCATGTTGGACCACCGCGCGTAATTGGGCGGGAGAGCGGTTCAGTTGAGGGCCCAGTTGTTCGTAACTGTTGCCGTGCAGGTAAGCATGGATCATGGCACGTTGACTGGTGCCATCGAGCTTGCCCATGGCAGGGATAAAACGTTGTCCAGCTTGTGGCTTGATGGCGGGCAGGGCGTAATGGTTGTCGCCGCTTTGCGTGCGTTGACGCAGTCGAGCCAGCAGCCTGAAGCGCAGAATGCTGTAAATCCAGGCGCGTCCTTCGCCCAGGTCTGGGTCATAGCCGGCGGCATTCTTCCACAACAAGACAAAGCTATCGCGCAGAACTTCTTCGGCATCAATACGGCGACCCAATACGGCCTGGCCTAAGGCCAGCATCAAGGGCGCTTCCTGGCTGTACAGCACATCCAGCGCCTGGCTGTCTTGTGCGGCTAGCTGATCCAGGGAAGAAGAATACGAAAAAGAAGAAGACGGCATGGATGGGTTTTGCACGGTAAAGGGATTCAAGAGCCATATGTCCGCTATCAGACGCTGTTTTTGTTTTGTTTGCGCCTGTTTCAGACAAGCAGGTATTGTATGCCTTTCGCTGAGGGCTTGAAGGTAACAAAGTGCTGGATTGCCAGCATTTTCTTTGCAGTGGCAGGACGTGAATTTCCCCATCTGCAGCACTGGAGGCTTGATGGTTGACGTCTTTGCTGCCGCTACTGTGGTGTGCAGACCAATAATCAGTCCAACAAGCACGCCGACGGCAGGGTCTTGGCAGGGGTGGCGAGTGTAAAAGGCTATACTGCTTGGCTAGGTGCTGCCTGGTTGTTGTTGGTGATTAGTCAGGTAGCGGGCCTCCTTTCTGTATTCGTATCAAGGGCATAGCAGGAGCCTGCCTGCCAGTGGAAAGTATCGTTTGCTTGTCCCGCCTTGATTTCAGCGTTGTGCTGTAACTTATTTTTAAGCTGTCTGCGGTTCTTCGGCCTTGTGCTGGTGGACTCGGGCCTGTTGCGTGTGCCTCCTCGTCCTGAAGTGCTTGATGGTGTCTCCGGTGGTCTGAGCACCCTGAAATCCTTATTTCCTTACGTTTGGCGATTCAAGACTCGTGTGGTCTTGGCCTTGTCCTGTTTGCTGCTGGCGAAAGTCGCTACAGTGATGATGCCGATTTACCTAAAGCGGGTGATCGATGCCTTGAGTCTACCTGCGACCGCGCTGATGCTGCCGGTAGCCGCGTTGTTGGGATATGGTGCTGTGCGTCTGGCCTCCAGCGCTTTGGGTGAAATACGGGATGCCTTGTTTGCGCGAGTCACGCAAGGTTCGGTGCGCCTGATTGCGAACCACGTTTTTCGCCATTTGCTCGATCTGTCCTTGCGCTTTCATACCGAACGTCAAACGGGTGGTTTGAGCCGGGACATTGAACGGGGCACCAAAGGCGTCAGCTTTTTGCTGAATTTCCTGGTCTTCAATATTTTGCCGACCTTACTGGAAATTGCTCTGGTCTGTGGGATCTTGCTTTGGCGTTACGACTGGGTCTTTGCGGCGGTGACCTTGGGGACGATTGCTGCCTATATTGTGTTTACCTTGCTGGTGACAGAGCGGCGCATGCGTTATCGGCGCGCCATGAATGACTTGGATAGTCGTGCCAATTCGCGCGCAATTGACGCCTTGCTCAATTATGAGACAGTCAAATACTTCGGTAACGAGGACTACGAGATCAATCGCTACGACCAGAATATGGGCCAGTGGGTTCATGCTGCCGTGCGCAATCAGGTATCGCTGAATCTGCTCAATATCGGTCAGGCCTCGATTATCAGTGTTGGGGTGACAGCCTTGCTGTTCATGTCGGCGCAAGGGGTGCTGGCCGGAACCATGACGGTCGGTGACGTTGTGCTGGTGTCCGCCTTCCTGACTCAGCTTTATGCGCCTTTGAACTTTCTGGGCTTTGTTTACCGCGAGATCAAGAATTCCCTGGCCGATATGGAGCGCCTGTTCTCCTTGCTGCGTCGCAAGCAGGAAGTGAAAGATGCGCCGAATGCTCAGGTCTTGTCCTGTGAGCAGGCGGGCGTGCGTTTTGAGAACGTCAGCTTCGCCTATGACAGCCGCCGCAAGGTCATCCAGAACCTGAGTTTCGAGATCCCCGCAGGCAAGACCGTTGCGGTAGTTGGGTCTTCGGGCGCCGGTAAGTCCACTTTGTCGCGCTTGCTGTTCCGTTTCTACGATGTGACGGAAGGCCGAATCCTGTTTAATGGTCGTGAGCTGCATGAGTGGACGCAGGACAGCTTGCGCCGTCATATCGGTATCGTTCCCCAGGACACGGTCCTGTTCAACGATACGATTTTGCACAATATTGCTTATGGCCGTCCTGACGCCAGCACAGAGCAAATCGTGGCCGCGGCCCGTGCCGCCAGTATCCACGACTTCATCGAAAGCCTGCCCGATGGTTATGACACGGTTGTGGGCGAACGTGGCTTGAAGTTGTCCGGGGGCGAAAAACAGCGGGTGGCCATTGCTCGCACCTTGCTGAAGAATCCGCCGGTGCTGATTCTGGATGAGGCCACCAGTGCGCTGGATACCCGCACGGAACGGGCGATCCAGGCGGAATTGAACGAGATTGCACGCGAGCGCACGACCTTGATCATTGCCCACCGTCTGTCCACGATTACAGACGCGGATTTGATTCTGGTTCTGGAGCGTGGGCAGATCGTGGAGCAGGGCACACACAGCGAACTTTTAGCCCTGGATGGCACCTATGCCCGTATGTGGAATATCCAGCAAAGTCTGCAGGGATAATTTGACCATATAGTACCAAAGCAGTACTATATAGTTCTACGACCTGTTCAGAGAGAAGGAATGCTGCGAATCAGTAAAATCATTGATTACGGCACTTTAGTGCTGACACACATGGCTGGCGATCCAGACCGTGTGTTCAGTGCGTCTGACTTGGCCGCCATCCTGGGTTTGGGCCAACCAACTGTCAGCAAGGTGCTTAAACTGCTGGGCCAGCACGAGTTGGTGATCAGTAGCCGAGGCGCACGCGGAGGGTATGTATTGGGCCGCCCCGCCAAACAGATAAGTGTAGCGCAGATTATTGATGCACTGGAAGATCAACCCTTTGGCTTGACTGAATGTGTTGCCACTCCTGGAGCCTGTTCCGTGGAGTCAGATTGCCATATACGCAGTAATTGGCAGCGTATCAACGATATTGTCCGTCGCACCTTGGAAGAGGTCAGTGTTGCAGACATGATACGTGTGCCCGTTAATGAATTTCCCCTGACACACAAGCCGGGTCCCGAATTGAAAAACAGAAACAAGGCGAGCACCTCCAACGTGGAGTTAACCGAATGAGTACCGTCAACGAACATCTGGACACCTTCCTCGATCGTGATTACGAGGCAGGCTTTGTCACCGACATCGAGTCTGAAACCATACCGAAAGGTCTGAACGAAGACGTCATCCGTTTCCTGTCCGCGAAAAAACGCGAGCCGGAGTTCATGCTGGAATGGCGCCTGGCTGCCTACCGCCAGTGGCTGACCATGAAATACCCCAAGTGGTCGATTGTGGAATATCCACCGATCGATTTTCAGGACATCAGCTATTACTCCGCGCCCAAGAGCAAGGCCGACGGCCCCAAGAGCCTGGACGAGGTGGATCCTGAGTTGTTGCGCACCTATGAAAAACTGGGTGTGCCTTTGCACGAACGCGCTCGTCTGGCCGGTGTGGCCGTGGACGCCGTGTTTGATTCCGTCTCGGTTGCCACCACTTTCCGTAAAGAGCTGGAAGAAGTCGGTGTGATCTTCTGTTCCTTTTCCGAAGCCGTGCGTGAGTACCCGGAGTTGGTACAGAAATACCTGGGTACGGTAGTCCCTCCTAGCGATAACTTCTACGCCGCTCTGAACTCGGCGGTGTTTTCCGATGGTTCCTTTGTGTACATCCCCAAAGGCGTACGTTGCCCCATGGAGCTGTCCACCTACTTCCGTATTAATGCGCGCGATACCGGTCAGTTCGAGCGCACCCTGATCATCGCGGAAGAGGGGGCTTCGGTCAGCTATCTGGAAGGCTGTACGGCGCCGATGCGTGATGAAAACCAATTGCACGCAGCGGTCGTGGAGCTGGTCGCCTTGGACGACGCCAAGATCAAGTACTCCACCGTACAAAACTGGTACCCCGGTGATAAGGACGGCGTAGGCGGTATTTATAACTTCGTCACCAAGCGTGGCGAATGCCGTGGCGCACGCTCGCACATCTCCTGGACGCAGGTTGAAACCGGCTCGGCCATTACCTGGAAATACCCCAGCGTGGTCTTGCGTGGTGATGACTCTCAAGGCGAGTTTTATTCGGTCGCCCTGAGCAATCATCGCCAACAAGCCGATACTGGCACCAAGATGATTCATATGGGTCGCAATACCCGTAGCACGATTATCTCCAAGGGGATTTCGGCGGGCCAAGGTATCAATACCTATCGCGGCCTGGTTCGTATTACTCCCAAGGCAGAAAACGCCCGCAATTACACCCAGTGTGATTCGCTGCTGATTGGCAAGCGCTGTGCTGCACATACCTTCCCAACCATGGAAGTGCAGAACCCCAGCGCCAGTGTGGAACACGAAGCAACGGCTTCGCGCATTGGCGAGGACCAGCTCTTTTATGCCATGCAGCGCGGCCTGACTGCCGAAGACGCCGTCTCCATGATCGTGAACGGCTTTTGTAAAGAAGTGATTAAAGAATTGCCCATGGAGTTTGCGGTCGAAGCACAGAATTTGCTCGGCGTCAGCTTGGAAGGCAGTGTAGGTTAAGGAGAATAGTGAAATGCTGACGATTAAAGATTTGCGCGCTTCGGTTGAAGATAAACCTATCCTTAAAGGTCTGAATCTTCAGATCAATCCCGGCGAAGTCCACGCCATCATGGGCCCGAACGGCTCGGGCAAGAGCACCTTGTCCCAGGTGCTGGCTGGCCGTGAAGACTACACCGTTGAAGGCGGTTCGGTAGATTGGCTGGGTCAAGACCTGCTGGAAATGAAGATCGAAGACCGTGCCCGTTCCGGCCTGTTCCTGGCATTCCAGTACCCCATTGAAATTCCCGGTGTCTCCAACGCCTATTTCCTGCGTGCTTCCGTGAACGCCGTGCGCCGTCATCAGGGCTTGCCTGAGCTGGACGCCATGGACTTCCTCAAGCGCGTTAAAGAGGAAATGAAGATTGTTGGGATGCGTGAAGAGTTTCTGTACCGCTCCGTGAACGAGGGTTTCTCCGGCGGTGAAAAGAAACGCAACGAAGTTTTGCAAATGAGCCTGCTCGAACCCAAGCTGGCCATTCTGGACGAAACCGACTCCGGTCTGGATATTGACGCTTTGCGCGTGGTCGCTGATGGCGTGAACCGTCTGCGTTCCCCCGAGCGCTCCTTGCTGGTAATCACTCACTACCAACGTCTGCTGGACTACATCGTGCCTGACTTTGTGCACGTGTTGGCGGGCGGTCAGATTATCCGTTCCGGTGGCCGTGAACTGGCTTTGGAGCTGGAAGAACGTGGCTACGGTTGGGTGCTGGAACAAGCCGCCGCCGAACAAAAAGCCAAGGGAGCTGCGGTATGAGTCTGCCAGATTGGGTCAACAGCTTTGCCGCTCAGGCTGCACAAGCACCTGGGGCCGGTCTGCCATGGCTAAGCGCTATGCGTCAGCGCGCTCTGGATCGTTTTGCACAAGAAGGCTGGCCAACCACGCGTATTGAAGCCTGGCATCACACCTCTTTGGCTTTGCTGGAACAACAACGCTTTGCGCCTCAGAAATCGGCTTCGGCTGCTGAGAGGGTGGCCGCAGTGCGCCAGAACGAAGACGGGTATTTCCTGGTCTTTGTGGATGGTCATTACGACGCGTCCTTGTCGCACTTGAGTCAATTGCCTGCAGGCGTGCGCTTGTCGTCGCTCAGCGCCTGTCTGCAACAAGAGGCGGACTGGCTGGAGCAAGCTTACGGGGATGAATCTCGGGGGGCTTCCACTGCTGCCTTGAACCTGGCCTTGGCCCAGGACGGTGCTGCACTGCATGTCGCTGCTGGTCAACATCTGGAGCAGCCTGTCCATTTGGTGTTTGTACGCACGCAAGGGGGCAGCGCCAGTTTCACGCGTAACCTGATTTCCTTGGAATCCGGTGCCAGTGCAACCGTCGTGGAGCACTATCTGGGTGAGGACGGGACTGACGCTTCCCTGAGCAGCGTGGTGACTCGTCTGAACGTGTCCCCCGATGCCAACCTGACGCACATGAAGTTGCAGCAGGAAGCCCCGCAGGACTTCCATCTGGCCGCTATTGATGTTCAGCAAGGCCGTGGTTCGGTATTTAACTCGCATTCCCTGTCGTTTGGTGCTCGTATTGCCCGTAACGATATTGCTACCGTGTTCAATGGTGAGCGCTGCGAAACCTTGTTCAATGGTTTGTACTATGTAGACGGTCGCCGTCATGTAGATCACAACACCATCATTGACCATGCCCAGCCTAACTGCCAAAGCCGTGAGTTCTACCGCGGTATTCTGGCCGACACCGCTCGCGGCGTATTTAGTGGTCGCATTCTGGTTGGCAAGGGCGCTGACGGTACGGATTCGGTGCAACGCTCGGACAGTTTGCTCTTGTCCAAGATGGCACGTGCGGACTCCCGCCCCGAGCTGGAAATCTATGCGGATGACGTCAAGTGCGCACATGGTGCCACGGTGGGTCAACTGGATGCGGACAGCCTGTTTTACCTGCGTTCGCGCGGTATGACGATGGAAGATGCTCGCAATATGCTGATCTACGCGTTTGCGGCTCAGTCTTTGGAGCGTATCGCTTCCGAGAGTCTGCGTAGCCGTGCCACGGTTGGTATCAATGCTTTGTTGCCCGGCGGTCTTGCCCTTGGAGAGCTTGCATGAATGCGCCTATGCCCGTAACTGCTGCTGGTTTGCTGAATCACCGCGAGGATTTCCCTATCCTGGCCCGCCCCATCCGGGGCCAACGCCTGTCCTATCTGGATAACGGGGCGACGACGCAAAAGCCGCGCTCGGTCATTGAAGCCGAGGCGCGATTCTATGAGCAGTCCAATGCCAACATCCACCGTGGTGTGCATTGGCTATCTCAGCATGCTACTGAGCTGTACGATCAGGCCAGAAGCACAGTGCGGGCATTTCTGAATGCCGCGCGCGACGAAGAAATTGTGTTTACGCGTGGCACCACAGAATCCATCAATCTGGTGGCGTATAGCTGGGGCATGGACAATCTGAAAGCAGGCGATGAAATCTTGCTGACAGGCTTGGAGCATCACTCCAATATCGTGCCTTGGCAATTGGTTGCACAACGTACCGGTGCCATCATTCGCGTGGTGCCCGTGCTGGACAATGGCGAGCTGGATCAGGAAGCGTTCAAGCAATTGCTCAATGAAAAAACCCGCTTGTTGGCCGTGGGGCATGTGTCCAATGCCTTGGGTACGATCAATCCCATCGCTGACATGACCCGTCAGGCGCATGCCGTCGGTGCCAAGGTACTGGTGGATGGCGCTCAATCCGTTCCCCACGGTGTGGTGGACGTGCAGGCTCTGGATGCTGACTTCTACACGTTCTCGGCACACAAACTGTACGGCCCCACGGGTATGGGCGCTTTGTACGTACGCTACGAGATTCTGGACAGCATGTCACCTTGGATGGGTGGCGGAGACATGATCACCACCGTCAGTTTCGAGCAAAGCAATTACGCGCCGGTTCCACAGCGCTTTGAGGCAGGTACACCCAATATCGCGGGCGCCATCACTATGGCAGCTGCCATGGATTATTTGATGGGTATAGGTATGCAGCGTATTGCCGACCACGAGGCGCTATTGCTGGAGTATGCGACCGATGCCTTGTTGGCCATGCCGGGTATCCGTATTGTCGGTACGGCCGCACACAAGGCAGGCATTGTGTCCTTCTTGGTCGATGGCATTCACCCACACGATCTGGGCACCATCCTGGACATGGACGGCGTTGCCGTGCGTGCTGGTCATCACTGTGCCATGCCCTTGATGACACGTTTTGGTATTCCGGGCACAGCTCGTGCCTCCTTTGCCTTGTATAACGATTACGCAGACATTGATGCTTTGCTGGCTAGCCTGCGCAAAGCTCAGAAACTATTTGGAGTTGGCTAAATGAGCCAGGATTTCAACGGGCTGCGCGAGCTCTACCAAGAGGTCATTTTTGACCATAATCGCAGCCCGCGTAACTTTGAAGTAATAGAAAACGCCAGCCATTTTGCCAATGGCCACAATCCTTTGTGCGGGGATCAACTGGCTGTTTACGCGGTCGTGGAAGACGGCATTGTGCAGAAAGTCAGCTTTGTGGGGCATGGCTGCGCTATTTCCAAAGCCTCGGCATCCTTGATGACCGAAGCGGTGAAGGGCCTGAGTCTGGCCGAGTTTGAGTCTCTCTTTCAAGATATGCACGCCATGCTGACAGAGGCCCATCCCGATCGAGATCTGGGCAAGTTGGAAGTGTTGTCGGGTGTGCGTGAATTCCCCGCACGGGTTAAATGTGCCACTTTGGCCTGGCATACCCTGCATAACGCCATCAATCAGGCCAAAGAAACCGCGCAAACCGAATAAAGGCGCAAGCAAGTCATGAGCTACTTTGAACGACATGATGTGCTGGTCAGCCGGGACTGTCCGGCTGTCAGTATCCCTTACGGTGCTCCCGTTACGATCGAGGCGGGTTGTACAGCAACGATTACCCAGAAGCTGGGTGGCAGCTATACCGTGATGGTAGAGGGCAACCTTTACCGAATTGAAGGTGTCGATGCCGATGCGCTGGGTTTCGAGTCTCAGGATAAACCCGAGGTTTTTGTACCCGAGCTGCCTCTGAGCGAAAAAACCATTGAAGACGCTGCCTGGATTGTGCTTGCCAGCGTGTACGATCCGGAAATCCCGGTCGATATCGTTAATCTGGGTCTGGTGTATGCCTGTCATGTAAACCAGACTGGGCCGGAAACGTTCTCCATCACTATGGACATGACGCTGACGGCTCCGGGTTGCGGTATGGGCACCATGATTGCGGACGAAGCCCGCTATAAGCTGGAGACCATCCAGGGCGTAGAGAAAGCGGTGGTGGAGCTGGTTTGGGATCCGCCTTGGAGCCGGGAACGTATGAGTGAATCAGCCCGCTTGCAATTAGGGATGCTGTAGTAGAAAAGCCTGCGGTTAGCAGGCTTTTTCGATGTGGGTGTTGGGCATCCCTAGCCTGGCTCCTTTGGAGACCGCGTGATAGACGGCCTCGTTGCGGTTGTGTACGTTCATCCGCATATACAGGGTTTCAGCATGCGCTTTGGCTGTAGCCGATGAAATATTCAACTGCCGGGCCACGCCCTTGATGGTCATGCCGCGTGCCAATAGCACCAGCACTTCATACTGGCGCGGCGTCAGGCCTAGCAGCCGTGCTTCGTCAAGATGGTTTGTTTCAGGATCGGCGGGTGGCCAGCGTATGGGCTCGTAGGATGTAATCAGCTTGTCGGGATGGGCTTGGAACGGCGATGGACTCGATGGCGGGGTTACAGGCGTGGCCATTGCCGTCGTTTGATGCTGGGGCGCAGGCGATGGAAAACAGGAGCCGCCGGCCAACACCAGATTGATCGAAGCCGCCATTAATTCCGGTGTGGCGGTCTTGAGCAAATGTCCCATAACGCCGGCAGGCATGTCTTGAAGCGCAGGCAAGGCGTAGTGGGACTCGGCTATCAGGAGTACGGCGCTGGGTTGCAGGCTGCGGTGCGCATCAGCCAGCAGCTTCAAACAGGCCTTGGCCGATGGCACCGACAATAGCAGCAGCTCACAACATCGTGTCTGCAGACCGGTTTCCATTGATTCGTAGTCCATGCTGAGCAGTTCCGCGCTGGGCAGGGTGTCTGCCAGCAGCCGTACGATACCCAACCTGAATAAGGTGTGTGGCTCCACGATGATAATTGTTGTCATTTTATGTCTCCCTCGCTGCGTCATAGGCTCTATGTCATTACGTTGAATAAGCCTTTTGTTGGTTGGATTGCATGTGTCATTGTCTTTGGTAGTTATGGGTATTTTCTTTTCTTGTTTCCTGTTGGCAGCCTAATTATCAGGTGGCTAGCCGCATTCAGAACTGACGAATTATGTGAAATTGTTAATCATTGTTGGTTTCCGTTAAATTTTGATGTTTTAAACGTCATGCTGTGCCGAAAAGCTCGGATTAGGTATCTAGAAAGCCTTATAAACTCGGGTTACTCCTATGCTCCATAATCCCTAAACCGCTTACATATCAATAGCTTGGGTGTTGTCAGCGGCGCCTACTATATAACATATTGCCGCTGACATTTGGCTTACATTAGCCGGTTAGTGCTGGTTGACATACGCATTGTTGAAGTTGCCCGTCTGGGTGACGGTGCTGTTGTGGCTCAGGCCGCTTTGCACCACTTGAGCGCGGTTGCCCCAACCGTTCTGCATTACCGACGAGTCCAGGTTGAAACCGACCTGGGTAACCACGGCCTTGTTATAGCCGCCGCCCTGGCTGATGTAGGAATCGTTGCCGATGCCTGCTTGGGAGTTGTAGGCGTCATTACCCAAACCACTTTGGATGATGTTGCTATCGTTGCTGTAGCCGGTCTGTTCAGTAACGGCTTTGTTATGCGAGCCGATCTGAACAATACTGGCGTGCAGGCGATCCGAATTGCCCCACCACGTGCCGGTTTGGCTGATAGTGGCATCATTTTTGTGGCCACCGCCCTGGACGATGGAGGCGTTCGAGTTGGAGACATTCCACTGATCGATCACGCCTTTGTCGTACTTGCCGCTGTCGGTGATGCTGGCGGTCGAGCTCATGCTTTTGTATTGATTGATGTACGCATCTCCCTTGTACCCCGACTGGGTAATGAAGGCGTTGACATGGCTGCTGTTGTCTTGCTCGATGACCGAGTCGTTGCGCGCGCCGCTGTCGTTGATGACAGCCAGTGCGTCACGGGTTCGGTATTGATTGACATAGGCATCGCCCATTTGTCCCGTTTGGTTTACCCAGGCCTGGTCACCGGTGCTGCGGACTTGTTCCACAACCGCCTTGTTGTCCGAGCGTAATTGCTTGATGCCGATTTGCGAACCGTTGGCCTGCCATTGGCTGGCAAAGGCGTCGTTGCGGTTGCGTGACTGGGTGATGGTGATCGTGGAGTTGCCGCCGCTGCGGCTTTGTTCCACCACGGCCTTGTTGTCGTTGCCGTTGATGACCTTCACGGTGGTGCGAACCGTACCGTTATCCCATTGGTTGATGTAATCGTCGTTGCGGTCTCCATTCACGTCGATGGTCGCGTTGGCGTTGGCGTTGTGGTTTTGAAGAACGACGCCTTTGTTGAAATTGCCGGTCTGCGTCACGGTGGCGTTGTCAGCCAGCGCCAGTGTGGGCAGGGCCAGCGCGGTGCCCAGGGCAATAGCTAATGTGGACAGTTTGCCGTTCATATACTTCTCCTCAGTGCATGTTGAAGACCGTTGTTAGGAAAGAGAGCGGTGGCCGGTCTTCTCGGAACCACCGCGCTGTCTGCTCGTGTTCAACTGCCGGTAACTGGAGCGGTCTGCACCTCATCGCTTGTGGCCTCATTGGCTTGCGCGGCCTCAGGATTGGTCACAGCGGTCTGGGTGCGCAGGCTGCGATAGGTTTCGTTTTGCTTCATGTAGTTCTGCACGATGGGGTTGTTACGGTCGGCCTCGTTTCGCAGTCGCCATTGGCCTTCCCTCATGCCTTGCACGATCAGATGCACCACTGCCGATTCAATGGCCTCTTTGACCGAGAGCTGGGCCGGTTCGTTGTTGGTTACGCCGGCCTCGATTTCCAGCAGGTCTTTGAAGTTCACGAACTTGTAGACGCTGGGCCGGACTTCGTAGGAAAAGATGGTCTTGGTGGTGGATACGCTTTGCAAAATGTTGCCGGTGCGCACGTCGATGGCTCGCAGGTTGACCGTGACTTGGTCAACCCGATACTGGGTAGACAGACCTACGCCCAGAAAGCGCGCGCCCGCGCCGCCTGTGCGCACATTGCTTTCATAGGAGATGATGCCTCCGTCCATCATGATTTCGGCCGGGGCTAGCGGCGGGATGTTGATGGCGGTGCGCTGGCCGTTTTCCTGCGATCCGTCTAGGGCGCGCACGATGCGCCGCTCGGTCAGCAGTTCCTGCAGGCTTTCGCGCTCGACCGGAGTGAACCAGCGCGAGTCACGCAAGGCTTTGACCAGCAGGGCGGCGGCTCCCTGGGTGACTGAGGTGGAAAAGGAGCTGTCCGGATTGGGCTTGTATTGGCCGGTCTGGTCACGAAACCCATAGACGGCCACGGTCAGGCGCTGGGCGGGCGCGGGCAGCTCCAGCAGATCGTGCGTGGCTGGCGAGGCGGGCGTCAGGTAGGCAGAGCCTTTGACTTCGGCCGGGGTGGAGGGGACGGCGCAGGCAGCCAGGGCCGAGGTCAGGGCCAGCACGCTTAACAGGCGCGTTGGGCGCGCGTTCAGGACGGTCACTGTGCTCATCATGGTTGCATCACTCGGAAAGTAGTGGAAGCGCCGGTGATCCGGTCCGTGGTGGTGATCGTCAGTGCTCCGCCGCCGATATCGACGACGCTGACAGTAAAGCTGCCGGTCTCGAAGGTGCCGGGTACGAATTTGCCGTTGCTGTCCACAAACTGCGAGGACGCGGCCGAGGCCAGGCGGCTGAGTACCGAGCGCTCCAACTGATCGTTGAAGTCCTGGAAGGGCGTGCGCTGCTCAAAGGACGAGCCCAGGTCTTCGGCTTCGGGGTCTGTGTGCTTGTTGGTGACCTGGGCCGAGTTCAGTAGCCATTGCCCATTGAGCGGGCTGCCGCCGAAATTCGGATTGACGGGGGTATATATCAGTTCGGTTGCATGGACGGGAGCAAAGAGCGCACCGGTCAGCAGAACAGAGGCAAGGGGCAGGAAAGTCTTCACGTTATGTCTCTCTTATTAAAGTTCGTCCGGAGCAAGGTCCGGGTTGTTGGTGAGTACGCGTTCGATTTCGCTTTTATTGACGTTTTCCAGAACAAGATCCACGGCCCGCTCACTGGCCTTCTTTGTGCCGGAACGCGCGGGCGTGAGAAAAGCGTGATACATGCGCTGGCGACGGTATTCGACCCAGATTTCGCTGCCCCAGCGGGCCGACGGGCGCTCCACCACCGTCAGGGTGAAGGGGCTGGCCCCGGTCAGCTCGCGCCAGCGATTGCTGAAGTAGCGGTAAAAGTCTTGTCCTTGCACCGTTACGGTGCGGTTGATGACGATGCCCGCGAGCGGATCGTCAAACAGGTTCTTGCGAACCACTTCAGCCTGCCGGATGGCTTCCATGAAGTTGGCCGGTTTGGGCTTGCTGGTATCTCTGCCTGGTTGTGCGGCGGCGCTGCTCATGACACACAGCATTGCCAGCAGCACGGCCCCTTGTTGGTATGGTTTTGTCATTGCAGCACCTGTTGTTCCTTCGCCTTACGGCTTGATACATCGGCGTTACTGACTATGGTAGAGACGGCCATCTGCAATTACATGAGCCGCATTTCCTAGGCTGTTTGCCCTTGTGCAGGGTTGTTTTTGCGTCGGTACTATTGATTCGGCGTAGGCTGTTTGGGGTAGGCGCGCGGACGAAAGATCAGCGGTGTCAGTGGTTTTCCGTCGTGGGTGCCGGTTGCCTGCTGCATGGGCAACGGATTGGCTGCTTCCACATGCTGTACCGCGCCGTCCTGGGCGTTGTAGAGCACGACGATGCGGCTGTGGCGCACGGTATCGATCTGTTCGTGATCAAAATGCGGCAGGGGGGGCTGCTTGGCGCGATGCAAGCGGCTGCGTTGGCGGTACAGAGCCTGGCGCAGGTGGCGCTGCTGGCGCTGCTGGCGTCGCCAGCGTGACCAGGCCAACAGCAGCAGGCCGTTGGTCAGCAGAACCGCCCCGTAGAACAGAAAGGTGGTCAGGGTCGGGAAGATCGGGTCTATCTGTTCGTAGCCAGCTTTGTCCATGGTGTGACCGATCAATAGGAGCAAGCCTTTGGCGATCAGGTAACTGAAGACGAACCAGCCGGCGATGGTCAGTAGACGGTCTATCCAGCGAGTGATGGGATGGCGTTGGGTCGTGATGATCATGACAGCTCCTTGATACCCCGGTCGGGGCTGCTCCAGCGGGCGCGTTTGCGACGCAGGCGCAGCATGACCATGGGGAAACTCCACAGCGTGGTTAAGAAATTGATCAACCAGTAGACAAATGGGTACCAGATGATCCAGAACATCGACAGGGGCAGATCGGGCTCGTAGCGACGGTCGATCCAGATGCTGACGGCGAACTGCAGCAGGCACATGCCGGCCAGCACCATACCGGTGAACGAGGGTGGGAACAGGCCGTCGATCTGGGTGGCCGCAGGCAAGTGGAGCACTTGTCCAAGCAACCAAACCAGCATCGCCACGCCCAGGGCGAAACTCCATAAGGTCGAGCACAGGTATTCCAGAGTCAGGGGCCACATGTCGCGGTTTTCCCAGCGCAGTACTTGCGGGGTGTATTTCAGGAAGGTTTCCGCCCCGCCCTGAGCCCAGCGCAAACGTTGCTTGAACAGGCCTTTCAGTGTTTCGGGCATCAGCACCCAGCACAGGGCGCGCGGCTCATAGAACACCTGCCAGCCGGCCAACTGCAACTTCCAGGTCACATCGATGTCCTCGGTGATCATGTCCAGACTCCAGTAGTCCACTTCGTCCAAGGCCTGTCGACGAAAGCCTGCGATCACGCCGGAAATCGTGAAGATTTTTCCGTAGACGCGCTGCGTGCGCTTGATCAGCCCGATGATCGAGGAGAACTCGCCAACCTGGATGCGGCCGATCAGTGTGGAGCGCGTGCGGATGCGCGGATTGCCGGTAGTGGCACCGACTTCCGGGTTGTGCAGCATGGGGGCGACCAGGTAATTGACGCCTTCCGGGTCCAGGTAGGCATCGCCGTCTATACACACGAAGTAATCGCCGCTGGCGCTCATGGCTCCCATGCGCAGGGCCAGTGCCTTGCCCTGGTTCTGGGCCAGGTGGATGACGCGCAGCTTGTCGTGCTCCTCGCTCAGTTCATTGAGCACTTGGGCGGTGCGATCGCTGGAGCCGTCGTTGATGGCGATGACTTCGATGTTGGGATAGACCTGGTTCAGCGCGGACAGGATGGTAGAGCGGGCGTTGGCCTGTTCGTTAAAGCAGGGGATCAGGATGCTGACCAGCGGCATGCCTTCCAGTTCGGGTGGGGCGTGTGGTTTATAGGTCCAGCGGCGTTCATGCTGGAACCAGAAGATCAAGCCACCGCCTATCCATATGCCCGACATGAACAGCGGGTACATGAAGATGAAGTAGAGCAGTAGGTGGCTGGTCAGGGCGACGGTGATTCCCAGAGGAATTCCGACGATCAGGCACAGGGCCAATAGGGCGATCAGTCGTTCAATCATTTTTTGTTGGATACCATTCAATCGTGATTTCCGGACGAATCACGTTCATCTTGGGCTGATTGTTGACAAAGTCGTCTGGGTAATAGCCGACATGTCGCGCCCCTCTTGCCGTCAGTGCATTGAGCCAGCCGGCCACCAGATGGGAGTCCAGCGGACGGGATGGCTGACCTTGGCCGGGCCAATCGACGGATTGCACTTCGAACACGGTGCGGCGCAGGCCTTCTGGGTGGCTGGCTACCTTATCGACCAGCTCGTTCAGCCAGGTCACGGCATGCTGATCGTGGATGTCTTCCATGCGGGGCATGGCCATCACGGCAGTCCAGTCGTAGGCTTGCAGAAAATCGTTCAGGTTCTGGGCAAACCACTGTTCGCTCTGGGCCTGCAGAACCGGTAGGGCGTACATATTGCGGGCCGTACTGATCTGCGGGCCGCGCTGCTTGCGTACCCGATCAGCCAGTTCCTGGGTCAAGTCGATCAGGGCTTGTGATTTAAAGCGCGTCCAGCGCTCAAACTGCTCGGGATTGGCTCGTATCGTCCCGATGTCCCTGCCAAAGCCGGCTTTTTCGTAGGCGTCCAGGGCGGCGGGCGAGGCATCCTCAAAGTCGGTCAGCGTGGCATCGTCATGGAATACGACACCAAAGAAGATGGCGCTGCGTCCCAGATCTTCGTACAGATCGCCCATGATCTGGCGGGTGCGCGGGTCAAAGGGGGACAGGCGGCGGTAGCCTTGTGTGGGCAGGGAAGGCGGGCTGCCGTCGGCATGCCATTGCAGTACGTGTTGCGCCGGCTCGGACGTATCGATGGCCAGCACGGGCATCCATGCAAAGACATTGACGTGGGCACGCGAACTTAATTGCCAGGCCGTGCGGTTGAACAGGTCGGCGCGCATGGGCAGGTGGCGGTTGGGAAAGTAGACCGAGCGCACCAGGCCATCGCCTGTGGGGTCGGCGAAGGCTTGCAGATAGACACTACGTGGTTTCAGGTCTGCGATGCGTTGCACCAGGGCGCTCAAGTTGCGTTCCATCTGCGCCGGATCGGGGTCGTACACATAATCCAGATCCACATGCACCACGCGTTCGGCCTGACGGTCTTCGCGGGCAGTGATAAAGCCTGCAAAGGTGCTGATGTCCGGGTCGTTATCCACCAGATAGCGTGGCATATTCATCAGGTCGTGGACGTTGGCCACGCCGTCGGTCAGCGTCAGGGCCATCTGATAGCCTTCTTGCTCCAGAATTTGCAGGCCCAGGCCGCTGATCCGGCCATAGGGCCAGACCCAGACGCGCGGCGGCTTACCGGCGTGCTGGTTGACGCGGGCACTGATGGCGCGCACATCCTCGCGAAAGCGGGCGGTGTACTCGGCATCGGTCTCGTAGCGTTTCTGATCGGTCAGGTAGCGATGCGCGGCAGCCACCGGCTGGATATTGCCTTGTGGGTTGGCGATGGCGCCGTAATGCATGTTTTGGGTGTGCGCGCCGATTTCCACCAAACCGGAGTTGGCCATTTCGTCGATTTGCGCCCAGTGCAAAAAGCGCGAACGTTCGGTGGGAAGACCGCCGAAGTCCACTTTTTCGTTGTCGGGGGTGTCTAACCATTTGCCGACCGGGGCCAGCAGCGCAGGCCAGTGATAGGCTTTGAGCAGCGGGAACACGCGGGTATAGAAACTTTGATACCCGTCGTCAAATGACAGCAGCACTGCCTTTTCAGGCAGAGGCTCCACATCTTGGCGGGCGCGCATAATTTGCTCTACGCTGACCGGCACATAGTTGTTTTCCTGTAGCCAGGAAAACTGCTGGCGCAGGTGCTCGGTACTGACGCTCAGGTACGCCTGGTTAGGATCGTGGTCCTCCACGTCGTGGTAGGCGATGATGAGCAACTCGTCATTGCGCCAGGGCTGCTCTTGTTGTTCGAGGCGACGCTGCTCGGGCGGCACATACAGGGCCGGTGGGCTGGCGCTGCAGGCCGATAAAAGGGCGCTGAAGGCCACTATCAGAAGGGTCAGGATTCGTGTGCTCATTGTCGTGGCCGCTTAGAATTTGATCTTGAGTTCAACCATGCCGCTGTACTGCTGTTCGCGCTGGCCGTCATAGGGGCGGGACAGGGCCTGCAGGCGCAGGCCGACTTCCAGATTGCGGTCGTGCTGGTAGTTCAGTTCGTAGGCGACCGAAC
This sequence comes from Alcaligenes aquatilis, assembly GCF_003076515.1. NCBI lineage: Bacteria > Pseudomonadati > Pseudomonadota > Betaproteobacteria > Burkholderiales > Alcaligenaceae > Alcaligenes > Alcaligenes aquatilis. The sequence goes on from NZ_CP022390.1 coordinate 945,336, forward strand.
CTACGGCACCACTGCCATAGCCGCTTTGGTGATGTAGGCCCACACCCAGTGTCAGGGCCTGGGTCAGGCGCTCGTCGTAGTGTTGGTAAATCAGGTGCTCCAGACGTAGGGCAGGCACAGCCATGTATTCGCGCCGTGGGCTGTAGTAGGGTCTGTCTTGGTCTTTGTTGCCGGAAGCCCATAGCTCCAGCTGGGCGTCGGCCTTGATGCGCGGGCTGGTGTAGATGCGTTGGTTACCTGTGATCTGCAGGCTCTGACGTACGTTGTTGTCAGAGAATTTTGTCCCGGTGTAGGCGGCTTGCACCCATTGCTCGGGGCCATTTTGCCAGCGCAACCGCACTTGTCCCTGGTTGGCCGTGATGCCTGCGGCCAGGGCGCGATTCGGAATATCCAGGGTGCGATAGTCCAGGGTGCCGCCGATGCTCCAGTGATCGTTCAGCTCGTGATCGACTTGTAGGCTGGCCCCCATTTTGTTGCCCTGGCCCCAGTTCTGGTTGTTGATCATCAGCTGCGATTGCCAGTCGCGGCCGCGGTATTCCAGACCAGCTCCCTGCCAGATTACGTTGTGGCCAAGCTCGTCGCTGGTATCCAGATGCCCGGCCAGGGCGGTGACGCGCCAGTTGTAGTCGATGGGGGCGCTGTACCATTGCGCCTCAGTGCGTATGCCGTCATTGCCCGAGACATCGCCACCGTTGCTGGTTTCAAAACCGCTGCGCAAAATCAGTTCGTTCTTGCGGTAGGTTTGCCAGTCTTTTTCCAGTTCCGTGACCCGCATATTAGTGGGGTAGTGCGCTTTGGCATACGCTAATAGTTCTTCGGCCTGGCGGTATTCGTGCAGGTCCAGGGCGGTCTGGGCCTGGCTGATGATGACGTCTTCTTGACGCGGCGCATAGGTTTCAGCGATCTTCAGATTGCGTTCCGCCGCCCTTGGCATACCCGATATGCGCTGGACATCGGCCAGCGGCACGCGCAGATTGACGTTGCTTGGTGCCTGTGCGCTGGCCTTGGCCAGATTTTCGCGCGCGTCCTTGAGCAAACCCGTATAGGTATAGAGCGAGTTTTTCAAAATCAAGGTGTCGGTATAGCCTGGATTGGGCTGGGGGATTGGATTGCCGCGTAGCCAGCGAGTGGCAGGCATGTCTTTTTCCATGCGCTCGGCCAATGCCAGTGCCTGATCTTCGCGGCCAGACTCCAGCAAGGAAAAGGCCAATCCGGTTTGATAGCGTGTGCGTGTTTTTGCGTCCAGCGAGGGTTCGGCCAACGCCCGCTCGTAGCTGGATACGGCTTGTTCGGGGTGACGGGCGCGCAGTTGCAGGGCTCCTAGCGAGGCGTAGGCATAGCCTGGATACTGGGCCGCCCGTTCGGGAGCAATGTCTACTGTAGAGGGCGCGTCTTCGCGTGTGTCCACCGCAATCAGACGGTCACCACGGATGCGGCGGGCGAAAGCGGGGTTACCCAGAAAGCTGGCGCTGTCAGCCAGTTTGTCTTGCAACGCGATGGCTCGGTTGGCGACCAGAAAACGTTCGGGCAGTGTGCGTGTGGGCTGGGGCGACAGCCGGGTCAATTCAGCGGCATAGTCGGCTTGACGGTCAGCCAGGTCTGCGCTCGAGAAGATATCGGGATGTTGTGTTTGCCATTCCATCGCCTGGCGGTGCAGGCCGGCGGCATGCAGGGACTGGTCATAATCCCGGATAACATCGGTTTTGTCTGGCTGGGCAGCCAGAGCATCCTGGCTGACGCGCAGGGCTTCGTAGTTCTGGCCGGCAGCGCGGTAGATGTAGCTGCGCGTCAGCAGGTAATTGGTGTTTTGGCGTGTGGCCGGCTGCAGTTGCTGGGCGCAGCTCAAGGCCTGGGCAGTCAGTCCGGCATCGGCCAGGCTCATGCACAGGCCCATGGTGAAGGCGGCTTGCTGTGGGAAGCGCCGCATTCCTTCCCGATACAGGTTTTGGGCCGGTGTCCATTGGCGCGCATCTTTGTGGGCGCGTGCTGTCAGCAGCAATACATCGGCCGGCAAGGGCAGGTTGGTCGGCCAGCTTTCGTACAGGTGGATGACCTCTTGCGGCTGGCCTGCCCAGGCATGAATGCGCATCAGATCAAGCTGGACACGTGTCTCTTGCGGATGCTGTTGCCGGTACTGTTGCAAGCCGGCAATGGCGGACTGGTATTGGCCTTGGCGTGCCTGTTTGATCCAATCCTCGTAGGAGGCGGCATGCAGGCTGGTGCTACATGCGGTCAGTACCAGCAGGGTAAAGGAATCCAGCCAGAACCGGCGCAGAAACGAGGTTCTGGCTGGAAAGAGGCCGACGTTTTGCAGAGCTTGTCTTTTTATTGATCGCCTGGACACTTCTCTTCCCCTTGTTATTTGTATATGCTTCTTGCCACTGTTCGTTACTGAGCGAACAGAAGGGTCTTAAGGGATATCCTAGGAGTCTGGGCCTCTGGCGGTAATTGGCCTTTTGATGTAAACCGTCTGGATTTTTGTAGTAAGCCACTCGGCCTAAGCTAAATGCTTCTTAAGAAAAAGCGTGCACAACAGAACAAACAGGGTGATGGCTTTATTCTTTCGGGGCGTAGCGCAGCCTGGTAGCGCACTTGCATGGGGTGCAAGGCGTCGAAGGTTCACATCCTTCCGTTCCGACCAGATTTTGAAAGGCCTACAGCAAAAATGCTGTAGGCCTTTTTTCATTGCTTCGGGGATTTTGTGGAGATTCATTTTTCACCGATGACCCGGCCTTTTTCTCCGTGGCGTGACCACTGGCGCCTTTTCGGTGCTGTGAACAAGCTTCTTGATTTTGGCCTGAAGCTTGGGCAGGTCAGCGGCACAATGCTGAAACCGGCATTCGCGGGACGTTGATATAAATCCACCCATTGCTCTGCTGCCCCAGGGCCTGGCTGCGCGTTATCCTGAGGCGTTCATGCGCGCCATCGGGTCGCTCTTGTGCGGAAAGATCCATGCGGGATCTTGTCCACGCTGGCCCGAAAAAACCGAACGGGCGACAGGATTCAAAACGACCAGCTTGCCCCTCGGTTCTTCATGCCCGATGCTTCAATACGAAAGGGCAAGGCTTACTGCTGCAACCACAGCAGAGCGTTCTGCGTCCTTGTAGTTTGCTTTCCCCTCCGTCACGGTAGCTGTGCAAAGGCAGGTGTTAGCAGGATTGGGAGTTCCATGCCCTCTAGTTGCAGTAGTCCTGCCACCCCGAGCGTGTGGGTGGGGGTATTGAAATGCTGCGGCTGGAGAGTCCGGCATTGGGTGTAGTTCGCTTGCTTATTTTGTAACAGTGCTATCTATATCCATGAAGAGCGATCATAGTGTCGTCAGGGAGATTTTTCCCTTGAATAATTAGGACATACATTGAAAACAGAAATTGGTATCGTGAAGTGGTTCAATAACGAAAAAGGCTTCGGCTTCATCGCCCCGGAAAGTGGCGGCAAAGACCTCTTCGCACACCACAGTGAAATTCAGGGTACTGGGTTTAAATCTCTTGAAGAGAACCAACGAGTTTCTTTCGTTGCAGGCGCTGGCCAAAAAGGCCCTTGCGCTACCCAGATCCAGATCATTTGATCCCCTGCTTGCCTGATTAGGCAAGTATTGAGTTGATCGGTTAAGGCCGAACCCTTTGAAACATTGGGTTCGGCTTTTTCGCGTTATGTTGCTCGATATCATCATGCGGGCACAGGGCTTGTATGCTCTCAGGCTGAGCTATGGTTGCCAGACGCTTGTTCTGGGCGGATAGCAGGGCTATGTAGGTCCTAGGCCAGCCCGATCTTGTCTTTGTTCGTTGCTTGGGAGAGGGGAGTGAAAAAGATGCTGGCTGCAGCGGCAATCGCTGCGCTTTGGGAAGTCCACGACCTCCATGAGTAACGTTGATGATGCGCGGACTCAACGAGCGTAATGTTCCGCTTTGATAAGGACGACAAGCTGATTGTTGACACCAGCACTGAAAGCGACATAGACATGGCCACAGGGATCGCTGTAGACGTTGAACCGGTTAAGAATCGCCCTGTAAACAGGAGTCCGGCATCGTCAGCCTGATACCAAAGAATAAGAGATGGGGTAGTAGCGCCCAATAAAAAAACCCCTCTCGGGGCTTTCTGGTGATGGGCTCGTTACGTGAGCTGACGTATCAGAACGGAAGGCCGGGGAACCGGTCTTTTAATTGTCGGATAAGGGTTTGACGCGTTGTGACCAAGCGAGAGGCAAGTGCTTGAGATTCTTTTATCGCCGAACGATTAGGTTCGCGTAAAGGGGATGTATGAAGCGGGCTGCGACTAGCCTGGTTAAGTTTTTCGTAGATAGTGATACCTTCTGTATGACTCCAAATTTCGCTCCAGCCTGGACATAGAAGCCTTCCAAGGCAATGGTATAGCGTTGAATTTGAAGGGGTAGTGAGATAGCGAGATTGCTATCGTTGAATGAGATCAATCTTATTGTACCAGTATGGGCGTTTTGACAATTGAATCATAGGATTGCTTTGTAACGCTTCCTCGAATTGAAGGGGGCTATGTTCGGGCCTAGCATAATCGCCCAGCACAAAAGCCTCGGTGTGAACGGCACTCCAAAAGTTGGACACCCATCCAATCTTTGGGGGTTTTTCTATGCCGAAGTATGATGTGATGGCCCCGCGCAGCATCGATGATCACTCTCTGGCCGGACCTGTTGGCATAAAGTTTTGGCGAACGTGCATGGTGTAGGTCTTTCAAGCCTAAGGCGTTGGATCACCAGCGATCGAACTTATGGTGATTAGGGCTTGCGCGCCTAGGATGCAAGCGCAATCAGCGGCTCTGCCTCCTAGGATGCGTGAGTGACTGCGAAGAGTCTAACGAAGCCGTTTGAGCCGATTTGGCTAATGCCTGCTATGCTAGACCAGCTGACAGGTTATCCGTGGTAATTCGACCTTTCAGGAGTGCCTATGTACGTTAAGGCATTACCGGGCATACCCCTGCCTAGTTCCTTCTGCCAAGAATAAACCGAGCGAACGTGAAACAAGATCAAATTTAACCAAACTGGAGAGATTTCCATGGGCACCAAAATTGTTACTGAAGCCGACCGTAAGCGTACTCCTCCTCCCGCTGCGCCCAAGGGTGTCACCCTAAGCACAAAAAGCCGGGGCCAACGTGTTAGCCAGGAGCGTGGCGCGCACACCCGCAGCAAGAAAAATCCGGGCAAGCGCGCGCATTCGGGTTAATTAGAGGACAAGAAAGGAAGAGTCAGGAGGCGCTCAGTTTTTACTGTGCGCCTTTTAGTTAGTTGCTTTTTACTCTCAGTCCGGTGGCTTCAACCTTAGTCACACCGTCAACTTTTTTAGCTGCCGCGACGGTTTTCTTATAGGCGTCTTCACTGGAGACCGTTCCGGCAATCATTGTGACGCCTCCTTTTGTCTCGACAGTAATGTTCTGACCCTGCAGTCCTTTGTCTTGTGCTAGAACAGCTTTAACTCGTTTAGAAATTTCTTCATCGTTGGCTTGTTCCCCAGCATTCGTCTTGTAATCGGCCACTTCCTGAGCGTTTGCTTCCCCTGGCGTTTTCTTCTCTAGCGTTACATTTTCTGGTGTTGCAGATAGATTTGGATGGGATGTCTTGTCATCTGCTATGGCGCCTGCGCTTAATCCAAAGCTCAGTGCTGAGGTAATCAGTAGTTTACGGATGGTCGTTGAATCAGTCATTTTTTCACCTAGCGTAAGTGGAATGATTTTCAAAGAGTTCGTTGCTACATAGCCATCACTCTCATCGTCTTTGAGGGCGGGAACGTCCGACGCATCGTGCACATCGCGCCGTGATCTCACTTTCCCATCTAGTGCTCCTTTTATGAAGGTTGATACAGGTAGCAGCTCAGCTCTTGCGAGCTGGCCAACGACAAATTGAGCCTCATTGCGTTTGGCTTTTACTGACTTTAACGCTAACTATATGCGCAAAACGGACAAAAAATTACGTGAGTAACTGAGTGTGGGGGCGCCATCTCTTACCGCGTCGGGAATCAGGGCTACTTTAGGAGCGTTTTTGTTTATTGATCACCAGACGGAGATAAACAAGCTATTTATTGGTTTATGACCTATCCTGTACTACTGGCCTGACATTTGTTGGGGTAGCCATTGACCAATGGAGGTCACAATGGACAAGAAAGGGAAAGCGCCTAAAAAGGCAAGTACACGCAAGTCTGAGCTTGCTCCACCGCAAGTGGGTTGGCCAACTCAGACTTCCAACGAGGGGATCAAGCGCGCCAGTGCTGCTCATGATCATAAACCCACAGGAAGAGGCGCGGCGCGGGGTAGATAAGCCCTGGAGACTCGTATGACTCTCTTTTAACCTGTCACAGAAAGGGCCTGCAATGTCATCATTGCAGGCTTTGTTGTTTAGTGTGTGCACGTATATCTTGCACGCTAGCTTTAAAAATCTTGTAACAGGCCCGGCCATAACTTAAAGCCCAGGCAAGCGCCCCAACGATCGCGTTCATACAACCACAATGTTTTGCAGTTGCTGCATTGGTATAAGGATTTTTTCGCTTCCCCATGGCCTGGTGATGAGGGGCAAGCGACCGTCATGAATTCGTGCTTGAGGCCGAGTGACGAGGATAAGGGTAAAAGCTGGCACAAAGTGCACAGATTACGCGAGCCTTGATAGGGCACTTTTTTCTCCTGAAGGGAGTGACTCCAGGCGTTGACCCTAGTAGTGGGACGTTTTGTTGTTGTTAGCGTCGCCAGGGGCAAATCTATTGAGGAAAGCGGGCCGTCGCTGAGAGGTTTGACAGTCCTATTTGCAGACTCGTTGGGGCAAGTCTGCAAAAGCGACGTATTTGCCTTGCGGCGGGTTCCGCGCGGTAAAGCACTCAGAGCGAGTTAAAAATGGATGGGTCGTTTTGCGCTGGTGGTGGGGTGCGAGGTTTTTTGTCGCCGATAGGCTCATCGTTTGCAGGTAGTGTTTGATCGTCTTCGTGGATCCGTTCGATTTCGACGGGACGTTTGTCGCGTGGGTCTGGGATAGGGGGATCGGCTTGGTCAGTGGCCGAGAGAAGGGGGAAGCGAAGCAAGTTAACTTTTCTTCCTATGGACCGGAGATTGTGTGTCATAGGCACTCCTGCCATGACTGGCGGGATGTCTCTCAGAGAGTCTGAGCAACAGCGCCAGTAGCGCCTTCAAGCAGTTATCGAGAAGGTCTACGTTCATACTAGGCTGATCGTTGAAATGCTCATCATGTTAATTTGTAAGTCATTGTATTTTAAGGATAAGTATAGTCTTTACGCTTTGGTTTAATCCAGCTTGAAGCGTTGGGAAGGTCTATACCGAATGTTCATTCGACGGCCGCTTAGAGGGGGTGGTTAGCACACAAATGTCACCTTGCTTATGCATGGATTGAAAAAAGCCCACGCGATGGTGGGCTGCTTTTTCGCAGTGGGGGATTCGGGGAAAACAAGCCAAGGTCAGTAGGCGCCTAGGGAAAGTCGCTGCGCTTAAACTCGCCTTGATCGCGGGTCTCCACGCGTTTGCCGTCTTGATATTTCTCCAGGCGATAGGGGGCGCCGAACAGGTAGTCCCATTGCGTGCCATGACGCTTGCCGTGACGGTATTGGCTTATTTCCGATAAGGCGCCGCTATCGTGAAACCTGACCTGTACACCGTGGTAGTTCCCTTCATTGTCAAACGGGATGATGGCAACCAGATAGCCCTGCTGCGAGTAGCCGTGCCATACCCCTACCTGATAGCTGTTACGGTACTGACCTTGGTAACGGGTCGACAAGGGGTAGGTTTCTATCCATTCGCCTTCCCGTCGGTCGTTTTGATAGTGTCCTTTTTCTGTAAGTTGGCCGTTCTCATAGCGGATGAACTCGCCATGGAGCATCCCATTTTTATAGTTTGATTGCTTTAACAATTGTCCATTGGCGTCGAACTCAGTTTGTTGGCCGTGCAGTTCACCTTGCTGGTTGTAGTGGCTAATGATCTGACCCCATGAGTTTTTGCTGACCCATTTTCCTGTCCTCTGGTCATTGGTGTAGTGACCGCTGGACATGGGTTCGCCAGCTTGATCGTAGCTGTGGTAGGGGCCATGACGTTTGCCGTGCCGATAGGAGGTGTGCTCAAGAGAGTCATACGCTTGCTGTACAAATAAGCCGTGTCGTTGCTTATCCAGGTGTTCAGAGCGTTCGATCAAGGTTCCCTGAGGGTTGTAGGCTTCGTGCAGCTGCCAACGCTTGTCCACTGAGGTGAGCTGCACAATATGCAGTTCGCCGGTTTCGTGGAACCACTTTTCTTGTTCTGCCAAACCGTATTCGGTCTTGATTTGTTTGCTTTCGTTTTTGGCGGCGTGGCTGGGCAAGGCTATAAGCATTAGTGCCGTCAGTGTGAGGGAGCCTAGAGTGGGGGCCAGTCTGGTGGTCAAGCTCATTGGATGGCCTCTTCAAGCGCCTTGAAATCGGGAAGTGGTTCGAATTGATGTTGCCAGGTTTTTGTAATGGGTGTGCCCGTTGCCTCTAGTTTTTCGACACGGTTTACGAGGCCCATAATCTGGATATGGCCGGACTCATCCACGTAATCAAACAGTTTGTCCCCCAGAGGACTGCCGACCGCAGGCTGGGATCGGGGGGCGGTAATAGCCAACACCCTGTCCTGTTGATCGAGAAAGCGGTATTGGCGTAAAAAGCGCTTTATAGGAAGTGTGCGGGCGTGTTCCTCCCAGCCCTCTCCCAATAGTGCGGCTGCGGACACTTGCACACTGAGTTCAGGTAGGTTGATCGGTAGTGGCTGCCAGACGGGCGTCCCTTGGCAGGTGAGCGCGATGTGTGCCTTAAGGCCGTAAAAGTAGAGGCGTGCCTGATCGGAGGTTTGCAGTTGATAGACATACTGCTGCGGCATTCGCTGCGTAGCGCCATAGTTTGTGTTGTCAGCGGTGGGAGGGGGCGCAAAATGTAAGGGCGTGCCTTTTTCTGTCAGGCCACTGGTTTCTTGCAGCGTACAAAGCTCCGCTTGCTCGGGAGTCAGCGTGACGTAGAGGTCTGGGGCATCGGTGCTGAAGGGGGCCAAGTTCTCTAGCGTGGCAGTTTTGAACTCATCGTTTTGTTGAAAAGAGTCGAACAGCAGCTGTGTGGTGATGGGCGCAGCGGCGTTCTCGGGACGCGCCTGATTCAAATCGTAAAAACGTACCGTCTTGCTTTCAATAGGCTCGGGTGCGTAGTTTCTGTAGGTCAACGCAACGGCATCGGGCAAGGTATCGAGAAACTTGACTTTGAGCTCTTGGGGCAGGTGTCCTTGCAACACAATGGCCAGTAAGCGTTTTTCGCCTAGGCTTAGCCAGTCAGCCGCAGTCTGGTCATGTGGGTAGCGTAATTCCCCTTTGTCGATCTGTGTGACATCAGGGAAAAAATAGCCGGTCTCGCCTGGTATCAGTTGGATCAGGAACTCATACGGATTATCTGTGGGTTGCACGATGACTTTGGCCCCTTCAACCTCCACCTGTGAACCTTCCGGTTTGATCGGCACGGTGACCTGAATATGCTCCGTGGCGTGGTAGTTAAGCGTAGCTTCGATGTATTGCAGTTTTTCCAGAGCCTGGGCAGTCTTATCCCAACCTAGGGGCAGGATCTCAAGACTGGTTTCGGCATCATCATGGTCCAGGCCAGGGTGCTGGAAGGCGCCGGCAGCCTTGAAAGGGATAGCCAAGGCCTGATTGTTTTCATCGTAGGCGGCAAGGTTGCTGGCGCTTATTTCACCGACCATGTAAGGGGATAGGCCTAGATGCGCGTAGTGCAGCAAGAAGCGCTGGTCGTACGTGTCCAGCACGCCTTGTGTATTGAGCATGGCTTGTGTGGAGGACGACAGGGAGGGGACGGGTGGGCCTGTTTTTTCCTGCGTGATCAGCTCGTACCCCTCTGCATTTTCTAGAAACTGCAGATCATGATTAAAGCGCCAGCTCTCGGGGTAAATCGCGGACACAATCCTAAATGTTCCCTTGTCGCGCAGTTCGGGGGGCAAGGGGACCTGCATGACGACCGCCTGGCGCACCAGCCAACCTGTCTGGCGCTCAATGACGGCATAGCCAAAAATACGGGTGTGCGGGTCCGCAGTCTCGTCCTGATTTGTATCGGCAATCGCGAGCGTAACGAGCTCTGAGTCAAAATCCTTGACGGTCATGCGTATGTCAGGAAGGCCGTTTTGACCTTTAATGATTTGCGAGGCCCCTTTTTTCACCGCTAATTGATGCATGAGCCCTGGCCGAGATAACTGATCATTGAGCAAGTGATCCAACGTGGCCTTAAGCTCAGCTTTCAATTTCTGGCTGGAGGTATTGAGCGTGACATCGACCAACTGGTTGTTTTCTTTATCGACGGTTACGGTGTAGCCTTCTTTCAAGGCAATACGCAGCTCTTTTTCGCCGTAGTCGCCCTGTTCAAAACTGCTCATACCGCCATGTTTGAAGTTAAGGCGCATGTACTCCGGGCTAACATTCAGCTTGTAGGTGGAGGATTGATCCTCCACACCGTAATGCATCAGCATCTTGATGGACATGCTCTCGGAAAGCTGGCGTGTGCCACGCTGAACATCCACTGTCATGTCGGTATACACCTGATAGCGCCGTTCGTCACCGTCAACCGGGTGAAAAGTAAGCTTGGAACCAGGCCCGTCAGGAGAGCATCCGGCAAACATCAAGACGGTTAACGTCGCGGTAATGGCAAAACGCAAAACAATTTCCTTGCTCAGTCAGTTTGTTAACGCGCACTACCATAGTGTTTTGTAGGGGCCATTTCAAGAAAGAGGCCGGTTTAATTCAAATTGAAATGACTGGACAGAAGGAGTTACATCTTGGGTGATCGGCCAAGCGATAAACAGTTGTGTGAGGCCTTGTCGGAATTGTTTGTAGACAGGCCGGTTAATTACCAGGCGATTGCGAACGTGGCTAAGCACTTTTCGCCCCACTATGTAGAAAGGGCCTTGTTCGAGTGGGTGGCGCCGGTTTGTTATTCCAATGCGCTTGCCCCCATCCCTTCAATCTGGACCGGGTTTGAACCAGACCAACTCTGGCGCGATATTGTGGCGCATCGTCAGGCTCGTGCCGGTGCCGGTCTGTTCAGACGGGTGCGCTGGCATGCTCAACAGCGTTTCCTGCGCTATTACTTTGCCAAGGAGTGGCGTGAGCTGTCTCAGTACTTGTCATCGGGTACCCCCCCCATTTTTAACGATCGTTAAAAATGGGGGTTACTGCTTCTCTTAAGCCTTAGTCTCTTGTGGCCAAGCATTGCCTCACTGCCAGTTACTGCTGTTTGCGTTGATGCAGAGGCCGATGAGTTGCTGGAATTGGGTGTGTACACGGTGTTTTCGTCGGCAACATCACCTGCCGTGATGCGACAAGCCTGGCAAGAGGCGTCCGCGTATCGGCGTGAGTTGCTGGCGCTTGACATTGAGGATGCCATGCTGGCTTGTCAGATTTATGCGCTCTGGTCTCGAAGTGTGGTCAGGAATCTGTCCATGGCCGATATTCTGATTATGCGTTGCTTGTCTTTACTGCCAGTAGCATAGGCCCACTGAACAGGTGTTTTGTGGCTTTTGTAGGCGGCGCTTGTGCTGAAATTTCTCTTACCAGAACCCATTATGAAATTTAAATTTCATAATGGGTTCTATGCTTTCATCGTCAGGATGCAGAAATTTATTCAAGCAAGGGTTTATCCCTTGTTTCTCTTTGAGATCCTTATTTAAAGCCGTTCTTGACCAAGGATAGCCCGCCCGGTTCTTCCTTTTTTTCTATCCCCAAGGGTAAATACGGAGCCAAATCATCGCATCCATAATTGAAATTTAAATTTTATTAAGTATTATATGAAAAACAAATTTCAATTTTAGGTTGTGTCATGGTCATCAAAGATTCGATCCTGGATATTCTCGATGTCCTGCCCAGTGCGGAGCGGCGTTTGGCCGATGTGGTCCTGTCTCATATGGGGCAGCTGGCGACTTACTCCGCTCAGGAACTGGCCGAGAAAGCAGGTGTATCGGCGGCCACCGCGGTACGCTTTTTCCGGCGTTTGGGTTTTAACGGTTTTAACGAGTTTCGGGTCACGGCCCGCGAGCAAATGGGTGACGGCGCTCCCTTCAAGCGTTTGCACTCCATGTCCAGCAGCGGTATTCAGGCCGATATGACGCCGTTTATCAATGCAGACGTACAGAATATTTCCACCACCTTCCAGAACATCACTGAACAGCATCTGGATAAGTTCACCCAAGCCGCTCTGAAAGCACGACGCATCTGGGTGTTTGGTTTCCGCAATGGCCAGATCCTGGCGTGCTACGCCCACTCTTTACTGCAGCAGTTGCGCCCGGATGTGCATCTGGCGGTGGGCACGGTGGCTCATCTGACCGAGCAACTGGCTGATGTGGAAGCAGGGGATCTGGCCCTCGTGATGGACTTTCGTCGCCGCTCGGTGCTTTTGCCTTCCTTGGTGGAGCATCTGCGGGGCGAGTCGGTACAGATGGCTTTTTTGACGGATGGCCTGGAAAGCTCCTTGCTGCGTTCGCAAGACATCGCATTCACGGTGGCAACACGCGGGGAGTACTTGTTTGACTCGCATACCGGCACGCTCAGCCTGATCAATTATCTGGTCAGCCGGGTGGCCCTGCAGGCCGAGACGCAGGTTGCGCGCAAGTTGCAGAAGATTGAATCCATCCATCGCAGTTTTCAGGACTTGAAGTCCAATAATTAAACCCATAAAAGTGGAGCAGACATGAACAAACATGCCGTTCGGGAGCAAGGCGCGGTGCAACTGTATCTGAACCCTCGTTGCGTTCAGGACAGCCAGGAGTACGACGCTTCCTTGCAATCGATTTTGTCGGTAGCCGCCTTCGAGCAGGCTCAGGCCAGCATTGTGCAGTGGCCCGGTTACGCACCTACCCCTTTGCGTCATTTGCCTGGTCTGGCCGCGCAGATGAAGGTGGGCGGGGTGTACTACAAGGATGAGGCCGGTCGTTTTGGTTTGGGCAGCTTCAAGGCTTTGGGTGGCGCTTATGCGGTCAACCGTTTGCTGTTGCGCCAGTTGCAAGCCCATACCGGCAATACCAGCCTGACGCTGGATGATCTGAAAAATCCTGCCTACAAGGACTTTATTGCTGGCTTGACCGTAACTTGCGCGACCGATGGCAATCATGGCCGTTCGGTGGCCTGGGGGGCGAAGAATGCCGGTTGCCAGTGCGTGATCTATATCCATGAACACGTCAGTGCGGGTCGTGAGCAGGCCATTGCCTCTTACGGGGCCAAGGTGGTGCGCGTGCCCGGTAATTACGATGACTCGGTGCGTCAGGCCGCTGAAGATGCCAAAGAGCATGGTTATTTTGTGGTGTCCGATACGTCCTACCCTGGCTATATGGATGTGCCCAAGGATGTGATGCAGGGCTACACCGTTATGGTGCAGGAAGCCCTGGACCAGATCGGTTCGGGCAAACCTGTCAGCCACGTCTTTATTCAAGGTGGTGTGGGTGGTTTGGCGGCAGCGGTGTGCGCGCATATGTGGGAGCGCCTGGGTGCCCAGCGTCCTCGTCTGATTGTGGTTGAGCCCAACAAGGCCGATTGCCTGTTCCAAAGTGCTGTGCAAGGTAAACCCGTCACGGTCACTGGCGATTTGAATACGGTGATGGCCGGTCTGGCTTGCGGCGAAATCTCCTTGCTGGCCTGGGAAATTCTGGACCCTGGCACCTATGCCTATATGACGCTGGAAGACGATGCCGCCTTGCAAACCATGCGCCGTCTGGCCCGTGCCGATAAAGGGGATGCGCCGATTGTGGCGGGTGAGTCTGCTGTAGCCGGTGTGGCTGCTTGCATGGCTGTGTGCGAGCAAGCGGACTGGCGTCAGGCATTGGGTATTGATGAAAACAGTCAAATTCTATTTTTTGCCAGCGAAGGCGATACCGATGCAGAACTGTATCAGCGCATTGTCGGTATGAGCGCCAAAGAAGTGCTGGCTCAGGAGCCGGTATGAACAGTCCAGCCAGCACATGTTTAGCCATTAATGGCGAACGCCTGCTGCAGCGTATTGCGCAGTTGGCGCAGATTGGTGCGATCGATGGGGGCGGCGTCTGCCGACTGGCCCTGACGGACGAGGACAAGGCAGGCCGCGATCAGGTGGTCAGCTGGATGCGTGATCTGGGCATGAGTGTGGAGATCGATCAGATCGGCAACATTATCGGGACACGCGCTGGCCGTCTGGATGTGGCGCCGGTTATGACGGGCTCGCACATTGATACCGTGCGTACCGGTGGACGCTACGACGGCAATCTGGGTGTGCTGGCTGGATTGGAAGTGGTGGCCAGCTTGAATGATGCCGACGTGCAGCTGGATCGTCCCTTGCAAGTGGTGGCCTTTACCAATGAAGAGGGCGCGCGCTTTGCTCCGGACATGATGGGCAGCCTGGTGTTTCAAGGTGGCTTGTCCTTGCAAGAGGCGCTGGACACCGTGGGCATTGATGGCAGCACCGTGCGCGAGAACCTGGAACGTATTGGCTACGCCGGTTCCGTGCCTTGCGGCCAACCTGATGTGCATGCCTATATGGAACTGCATATTGAGCAAGGTCCGGTTCTGGAGCATGAAAGCATTGATATCGGTGCGGTGACTGGTGTGCAAGGGATTTGCTGGCTGGAGTTCGAGGTGCAAGGTGTCTCCAACCATGCGGGCACCACGCCCATGCACCTGCGTCACGATGCCGGTGTGGTGGCTCAGCAGATTGGCAGTTTTGTGCGTCAGCTGACTGAGCGCTACGGCCCGCCGCAATTGGGCACGGTAGGGCGCTGCGAGCTGTTTCCGAATCTGGTCAATGTGATCCCCAGTAAAGCCGTGTTTACTGTGGATTTGCGTAATGTGGACAAGGCCAGCCTGGATCAGGCCGAGCAGGAGGTGCTGGATTTCGCCCGGCAGGCGGCCGAGCGTGAGGGTGTGCAGATCAAGCATCGCCATCTGGCCCGCTTTGATCCTGTGCAGTTTGATGAACGCTTGATCAGCAAGGTCGAGCAACACGCTAAGGATCTGGGCTGCTCGGTCAAGCGCATGCCCAGCGGTGCCGGACACGATGCGCAGATGCTGGCGCGTTCCTGCCCCACAGGCATGATTTTTGTACCGAGTGTGCGTGGCCTGAGCCACAACCCGGCAGAGTTTACCCACGACAAAGACCTGATAGCGGGATGTTCGATTTTGCTATCGACCTTGGTGGAGTTGGCCCGTGAATAAGCAGTAACCCCCCCCCCGATGACGGGACCGCCGCCACAAGAGCAAAGGCGGACCGCTTTTAACTACCTGGAGAGACAAAACATGAGCAACCTGCTTAAGGACCGCTTGCGTCCTGCCAAAACCTTAACTGCCGTCTGGGCTGCCCTTGCCATCACCGCTATTGCCCCCGTGGCGGTCAGTGCGCAAACCACGCTGACCGCCGTCATGGAGGCGCCCTTGCGCTCCCTGGACCCGGTCATTACCACCTCCTACATTGTGCGCAACTACGGCTATATGGTGTACGACACCTTGCTGGCAGAAGATGCGCAGGGGCAGGTCAAGCCTCAGATGCTGGAAGGCTGGAAAGTGTCCGAGGACGGCCAGACCTACACCATGACCTTGCGTGAAAACCTGCGCTGGCATGATGGCTCGCCCGTCACGGCTGAAGATGCGGTCGAGTCCATCAAGCGCTGGATTCAGTTGGACAAGATGGGCCAGATCATGACGGAGTTTCTGACCAAGATGGAAGTCGTGGATGATCGCTCTTTTGTGATGCAGTTCTCCTTCCCGACCGATATTGCCCTGCGCGCCATGGGCAAGCCCAGCTCCTTGCCGTTGTTCGTCATGCCCAAGGAGGTGGCACGCACGCCAGTTAGCCAGGCGATTACTTCTACCGTGGGTTCGGGCCCATTCCGATTTGTGGAGAAGGAATACCGCCCAGGTGTGCAGGCCGTGTTCGAGAAAAACCCGGACTACGTACCCCGTAATGAGCCTGCCAGCGGCCTGGCCGGTGGCAAGCAGGTCAAGGTAGACCGTGTGCGTTGGGTCGCCATGCCGGATGCCATGACCGGGGTGAACGCGCTGCGCAGTGGCGAGATTGATGTGATCGACCAGGTTCAGCTGGACCTTTTGCCCCTGCTGCAAAACGAGTCGGACATTGTGCTGAATGCTTCTACGGCTCGGGGCGCGCAGACCGAGATGCGTTTTAACTTCCTGCAGCCGCCATTCAATAACAAGCAAGTACGTCAGGCCGCCATGATGGCGCTGAACCAGAAGCCTTTGATGCAGGCGCAGGTCGGCAACCCGGAATACTTTGAAACGTGTGGGGCGGTGTTTGGCTGCCACAGCGTATTCCCGTCACAAGCCGGTTCTGAGGCCTACTTCAAGGGGGATGCCGCCGGTGCGAAAAAACTGCTGGAGCAGGCCGGTTACAAGGGCGAGCCCGTGGTCTTGCTGCATCCCACCGACTTCCTGACTTCGCCCGTGGTGCCGGTGATTGCCCAGCAACTGCGCAATGCCGGGTTCACCGTCAACGTGGAAGCCATGGACTGGCAAACCGTGCAGACCCGCCGCACCTCCAAGCGTCCCGTGCAAGAGGGCGGCTGGAGCATCATCACCACTTATTCGGGGCTGGTGGACGTGAGCAATCCGCTGAGCTTCATGGCGGTGGCCTCCAATGGCGACAAGGCCTGGTTTGGCTGGCCGGATGTTCCTGCCATTGAAAAGACACGCATGGAATTTGCCCGCTCCAGTGGCGAGTCCGAGCTGGGTCGTTTGGCCACGGATCTGCAAAAACACATCATGGATGAAGGTGTGATCGTCCCCCTTGGCGAGTTCAAGATG
The DNA here is from genome assembly GCF_003076515.1 of Alcaligenes aquatilis. NCBI lineage: Bacteria > Pseudomonadati > Pseudomonadota > Betaproteobacteria > Burkholderiales > Alcaligenaceae > Alcaligenes > Alcaligenes aquatilis. The sequence continues at coordinate 962,125 of NZ_CP022390.1, forward strand.
GTTAGCGCCATGCGCAAGAACCTGAATGGCTTTCTGCAAACCCCGGTTCCGGTCTTCTGGAATGTGGAGAAGCGATGATTGGGCTTATTTTCAAGCGCGTACTGGCCACCATCCCGGTATTGCTGATTGTGGCGCTGGTGATCTTTGTGGTCTTGCGCATGACACATGGCGATGCCGCGGTGCTGGTGGCGGGGGATAACGCGACGGATGCACAGATTGCAGAAATCCGTCATCAGATGGGGCTGGACCAGCCAGTGCCGGTGCAGTTCGTGCAGTGGCTGGGCAGCATGGTGCAAGGGGACTTTGGCACGTCCCTGATCTCCAGCCGCCCGGTCAAGGATCTGGTGCTGGATCGTCTGGGGCCTACGGTTTCACTGACCTTGTTGACTCTGGCCTACACCCTGGCCATTTCCATTCCGCTGGGGGTGTGCTCGGCCTGGTATAGAGGCAAGTCTCTGGATCGCTTTGTGATGGCAGGGTCGGTGGCGGGCTTTTCCGTGCCGGTATTCATCGTGGCTTACTTGTTGATCCTGCTGTTCTCGCTGGAGCTGCGCTGGTTGCCGGTACAGGGCTACAAGCCCTTGAGTGAAGGCCTGTGGGAACACCTGCGACATTTGATTCTGCCTGCGGTGTCCCTGGGCACGGTGTATATCGCCCTGATTACCCGCATTGTGCGCACCAGTGTGATCGATACCTTGAACGAGGACTACATCCGCACCGCCCGTGCCAAGGGCCTGAACGAGCGTCGTGTCCTGACACGTCACGCCCTGGGCAATGCAGCGGTTCCCATCCTGACGATTATCGGCATCAGCATCACCATGTTGATCGGCGGGGTGGTGGTCACGGAATCGGTCTTCAACATTCCGGGGCTGGGACGTTTGGTGCTGGATGCGGTGCTGTCCCGCGACTTTACGGTGATTCAGAGCCTGATCGTGCTGTTTTCGCTGGTGTATGTAGGGGTGAATCTGCTGATTGATATCTCCTACATGCTGGTCGATCCCCGTATCGATTATTGAGCCCTCGCTTTTTACAGGTAGAACAATATGCAAAAGCTCAACAAATTGAAGAAAGTGGTCGCCAGCCATTCGGCCCGTGCCGCCTTGCTGTTCCTGATCCTGATGGCCGCCATGGCGATTTTTGCTCCCTTTCTGGGCACGCAAGATCCCACTCAACTGGACCCCAGCGTTCGTCTGCAACCGCCTTCCGAGCAATTCTGGCTGGGGACGGATGCGCTGGGTCGGGATCTGTATTCCCGTGTGGTGTACGGGGCGCAAGTGTCTTTCATGGTGGGGTTCGGTGTCCTGGCCATCAGCGTGTTCTTTGGCGTGATTCTGGGTTCGCTGGCGGGTTACTTCCGCCGTCTGGATGCCGTCATCATGCGAGTGATGGATGGTGTGATGGCCATCCCTGGCATCTTGCTGGCCATTGCGCTGGTGTCGGTGTCCGGTGCCAGCCTGACCACAGTGCTGATCGCCATTGCTATCCCGGAGATTCCTCGCATGACGCGGCTGGTACGGGGCGTGATTCTTAGCGTGCGTTCCGAGCCGTATGTGGAAGCGGCCATGACGGTAGGGACTTCGGCTTACGTGATCTTGTCGCGCCATATGTTCCCCAACACCTTCGCACCCTTGATTGTGCAGGGCACTTATGTGTTTGCCTCGGCGGTGCTGCTGGAAGCGATCTTGAGTTTCCTGGGGGCGGGCATCCCTCCCGAGATGGCCTCCTGGGGCAACATCATCGCTGAAGGTCGCCTGTATTTTCAGCTGATTCCCGGCATCGTGCTGTACCCCGGCATTGTGCTGTCCATCACCATTCTCAGTATCAACGTCCTGGGCGACGCCTTGCGCGATGCTCTGGATCCCAAGCTGGTCACACGGCTGTAAGTGACGAGGGCAGGAGACATAACAATGAATACCTCTACGACCAAACCCCAATGTGTTTTGTCAGTGAAGGACTTGTGCATTGAAACCAAAGCGGCTCAACCCCGCCAGTTAGTGAACAAGCTTAGCTTCGATGTGTATGCAGGCGAGACCTTGTGCATTGTGGGCGAATCCGGCTCGGGCAAATCCTTGACTTCCTTTGCCATCATGGGCTTGCTGCCGCCCGATACCTTGCGTGTCAGCCAGGGCAGCATCGAGCTGATGGGCGAGAACCTGTTGACCATGAACAAGGAGCATTTGCTGTCCTTACGCGCTTCGGCCATGTCCATGGTGTTTCAGGAGCCCATGACAGCCTTGAACCCGGTGCAACGGGTGGGCGAGCAGATTGACGAAGTGATCCGTATTCACGAAAAGAACAGCTCCCGGCAGGAGCGTCGCCAACGTGTGATCAATATGCTGGAGCGCGTGCGTTTGCCCGAGCCGGAAAAGCTCTTCATGGCCTATCCGCATGAGCTGTCCGGTGGTCAGCGCCAGCGCATCATGATTGCCATGGCCTTGATCTTGCAGCCGCGCTTGTTGATTGCGGATGAACCCACCACGGCACTGGACGTGACCACGCAAAAGCAGATTCTGAGTCTGATCAAGGAACTGCAAAGCGAATGCGGTACCTCGGTGATTTTTGTGACGCATGACTTTGGTGTGGTGGCGGATATTGCCGACCGGATTCTGGTCATGAAGCGTGGCGATAGCGTGGAGATGGGCACGTGTCAGCAGATTCTGTCCGACCCTAAAGAAGCCTATACCCGCTCTCTGATTGCTTCCGTTCCCAATGTGCATCCGCCAGCAAAAGAGGAAGTGCAAAACGAGATCGTGCTCAGCGCCCGTGGTCTGGGCAAGGTTTACGGCTCGGATTGCTGGTTCTCCAAGGGGCGCAAGATGCACGCGCTCAGCGACATCAATCTGGATATACGTCGTGATGAAGTGCTGGGTGTCGTGGGCGAGTCCGGCTCGGGCAAGTCTACTTTGGCCCGCTGCATTATTGGCCTGGTTGAGGCCAGCTCGGGGCAGATCACTCTGAACGGTGAAACCTTGCCCGCCGCCTGCAAGGACCGCAGCCTGGCGCAGCGGCGCAAAGTGCAGATCGTGTTTCAGGACCCGTATCGCTCGCTCAATCCTCGCGTGACGATTGGCCAGTCTTTGACTGAAGGCATGCACAACATCGGTGTTGATCCCCAAATCGCCATCGAGCGCGTGACCGAGGTCTTGTCCATTGTGGGCCTGGACGCGGATGTGCTGGAGCGCTATCCGCATCAGTTTTCGGGCGGCCAACGGCAGCGACTGTGTCTGGCCCGCGCCATTGTGATGGAGCCGGATGTACTGATTGCGGATGAGTCCGTGTCGGCGCTGGATGTGCTGGTTCAAGAACAGGTGCTCAAGTTGCTGGTGGACATCAAGCGCAAAACCGGCGTTGCCATCCTGTTCATTACCCATGACTTGCGTGTTGCCGCGCAGATTTCTGACCGCATTGTGGTGATGCAAAAGGGCCGGATTGTGGAGGCCGGGGACCCAGGGCGTGTCATTAGCCAGCCTAGCCAGGCTTACACCCGTGAACTGGTGGAATCCGCACCCGGCGTGCATTGGGATTTTCAGAATTTTTGTGCTTATGCCTGATTAACACGGCTGTTGGGGTTGTGTTGATTGTGCAGAGCTAAATCCTGCTGCTGGAGTGCGGCAGGGCGTATCGAATCCCGCTTAGGGCGGATCTTAATTGTTGATGGAGTTCAAATCTCATGTCCAGGTTTGTCAATGTAGCAGCGGCTCAGTTGGGTCCTATCGCACGCAGCGAAACTAAAAAACAGGTTGTTGACCGCTTGCTGGCCCATTTGCATCAGGCCAAGAAAATGGATGTTGATGTGGTGGTGTTTCCCGAGCTGGCACTGACCACGTTTTTCCCGCGCTGGTTCAGCGAGGATATTGCCGATTTTGATTGTTTTTATGAAACCCAGATGCCGGGGCCGGACACCCAGCCCTTGTTTGATGCCGCTGCCAAATTGCAGATTGGTTTCTACCTGGGCTATGCCGAACTGGTCATTGAAAACGGCGTAAAGCGTCGCTTCAACGTATCCATTCTGGTCGATAAAACCGGCACGATCGTAGGCAAATATCGCAAGGTGCATTTGCCCGGTCACGGCCAGGACGAGCCTTGGCGTGCATTCCAACATCTGGAGAAATACTACTTCGAGCCTGGTCACGAGTTCGGTGTGTGGTCGGCCTTCGGGGGCGTGATGGGCATGGCCTTGTGCAACGACCGGCGCTGGTCAGAAACCTACCGCGTCATGGGTTTGAAGGGCGTGGAAATGGTCATGCTGGGCTACAACACCCCGGTACACAACCCGCCCGCACCGGAGCACGACGATTTGTCCATGTTCCATAACCATTTGGTGATGCAGGCCGGGGCCTATCAGAACGGCACCTGGGTGGTGGGGGTGGCCAAGGCGGGGAGTGAAGAGGGCATCGAGATGATTGGCGGCAGTGCCATCATTGCGCCGTCTGGGGAGATTGTCGCGGCTTGCTCGACCAAGGGTGACGAGCTGGCGATTGCCCGTTGCGATCTGGATCTGTGCCATTCCTACAAGAGTACGACCTTCAACTTTGAGCGTCATCGTCGGCCAGAAGCGTATGGCCTGATCAGCTCGCAACGTGGAGCGGTGGTGCCATGGGCGTGAACGAACATACAAAAATGGACCTGGTCTGGGATGCGGTCAGCCTGACGCAAGCCTTTGTGCGTATCCCCAGCTTGTCCGGGCAAGAGCAGGCCATGGCGGACTTTGTGCAGCAAGTCATGCGGGAGTTGGGTTTTGACCAGATTAGTGTGGACGACAAGGGGTCGGTGCTGGGCTTTGTCGGCCCGGCCCAGGCTCCGCTGGCCCTGCTGTTTGATGCCCATATGGATGTGGTGCCTATCGCCGGAACCTGGACGGTTGAGCCTTTTGGGGCGCAGATCAAAGATGGCCGCATGTATGGGCGCGGCACCAGTGATATGAAAGCAGGTTTGGCCGCCGCCCTGTGTGGCGCGGCAGCAGCGGCTCGTCGTGGTGCCTTGAAACAGCGTATTGCCGTGTCTGCCAGCGTGATGGAGGAGGTGATTGAAGGCTATGCCTTGTCCCACGCTCTGGAGCAATGCACGCCGGCTGCTGTGGTGATTTGTGAGCCATCGCGTTTGCGCATCATGGTGGGCCAGAAAGGGCGACAGGAGATTCTGTTGCGCTTGCAAGGCCGTCCAGCCCATGCGGCCTTGCCTCATCTGGGGGTGAATCCCATTCAGGCGGCAGCCAAGGCTATTTCTGCTTTGCAGACGCTGGATTTGCCCAAGGATGCGCAAGTGGGCCAAGCCTTGCTGGTGCCTACTGACATTATTTCCGACCCGCATCCTTCCATTTCCCTGATCCCTTCGTCCGTTACGGTACGTTTTGATCGCCGCACGCTGGTGGGTGAAAGCAGCGAATCGGTGTTGAAACAAATGGAGCAATGCTTGCAGGGTGCCGGTGTGGAGGGTTTTTCGCTGGAACTGGTGGACAGTCAGGTACAAACCTATACAGGTCAGCAGGCCAGCCCGGAGCGGGACTTGCCCGCCTGGCGGCTGGATGAGTCCGCACCGTTGGCCCAAGCCATGGTGCAAGCGGTTCAGCAAGCCGGGCGTGTGGTGGAAATGGATACCTGGTGGTTTTGTACCAATGGTTCCGAGTCCGCCGGACGACGTGGCATTCCTACTATCGGCTTGGGACCGGGCGAGGAAGCACAGGCACATACGGCTGATGAGTCGGTAGCGATCGACGATGTTCTGGGGGCCAAGGACATTTACGAACAGCTGTGTATCCAACTGGCAGGACAAGCGTAAGAGCAATCGGAGACAAGTGATGCGTATTGCAGTAGCGGGTTTTCAGCACGAGACCAATACCTTTGGCCCGGCCATGGCCACGATGGCGGACTTTGAGCATGGGGGCGGCTGGCCAGGGATGTGCCGAGCCGAGGCCATCGAGCCTGCCTTGCGTGGGGCCAATATTCCGGCAGCCGGGTTTATGGCCGCCGCCGCACGAGCCGGGGTCGAGTGCGTCCCGCTACTGTGGGCCGCCGCCAGTCCCTCCGCGCCCGTCGAGGCAATGACTTACGAGGCAATCGTGGCGGAGATTCTGTACCGCCTGGAGCAAGTTTTGCCCGTGGATGCGGTGTATCTGGATTTACATGGCGCCATGGTGGCCGAGCATCGCGATGATGGGGAAGGGCATTTGCTGGTTCTGGTGCGCGAGATGGTGGGACCGGATGTGCCGGTGGTCGCCAGTCTGGATTTGCACGCCAATGTCAGCGACACCATGCTGGCGCAGGCCGACATGCTGGTGGCTTACAAAACTTACCCGCATGTGGATATGGGACAAACGGGCGAGCGTACTTTCCAGGCGCTGATGCGATGTCTGCAAAGCGCTCATCGCCCGAAGCTGGCCTGGCATCGATTGCCTTTTCTGATCCCGGCGGTCTGGCAAAGCACCGAGATGGAACCGGCGGCCAGCCTGTACCGTCACTTGTCATCGCTGGAAGAAATAGAAGGCGAGGGGAGCGTGTCGTTCGCCATGGGCTTTCCTGCTGCGGACGTGCCGGAATGCGGAGCGGTCTTGTGGGCCTACGCCCAGACACAGGAAGAAGCCGATAGCCGTTTGGCAGACTTTCTGGATGAGGTGCTTGATAAAGCCCAAGGCTTTCAAGGCAAGCTTTATGAACCGGACGAAGCCGTGCAATGGGCGCTGAGTCACCCCGGTAAAGGCCCGGTGATCATTGCCGATGCTCACGACAATCCCGGTGGCGGCGCCAGCTCCGATACCTGTGGTCTCTTGCGCGCCTTGCTGAAAGCCAAGGTATCGGATGCTGCTTTAGGCTTGATCGTGGACCCGGAAAGCGCTGCTCTGGTGCACCAGGCAGGGGCCGGTAAAACCATTGAGCTGTCTCTGGGCGGTAAATCCGGTGTCCCCGGTGATATGCCCTTGCATGCACGCTTTTATATCGAGTCCGTATCCGATGGCCAGTTCCGCGCCACCGGCCCGTACTACGCAGGCTGTGCCATGAACCTGGGGCCCAGCGCCTGTTTGCGTATAGAGGGCGTGCGCATCGTTCTGGCCTCCTACAAGTCGCAAATGGCGGATCAAAGCATGTTCCGTTTTGTGGGTATCGAGCCGGAGCAGATGAAGGTACTGGTTCTGAAAAGCGCCGTGCACTTCAGAGCGGACTTTGGCAGCATTAGCGACCGCATCATTGTCGGAGCAGCACCGGGAGGAGTTTCCATGCGCACGACAGACTTGCCATGGGAGCGTTTACCGGCAGAGCGCCTGCTGTATCCCGGTGGCCCCAGCCTGTCCCAATGGCGAATCATGCAATCAGAAGGGCGGGCCTATTCACAATAGCTTTGCATTTTTTACCCAAGTAGGTATACTCCTGCCTTCACGGTTTTGATGCAGATTAGCTCGGTAAAACAAGCTTTGAAAATCAGACCGCCTGTTCAGATAAGTGTGGATTTCGATCGGTGCCGGGATTGACTATCAATAATCTCAAATCGAAAGAAAAAATCTAAAAAACACTTGCAAGAAAGGAAGAACAGGGTTATAGTTTAATTCTTTCGGGGCGTAGCGCAGCCTGGTAGCGCACTTGCATGGGGTGCAAGGGGTCGAAGGTTCAAATCCTTCCGTTCCGACCAGATTTTAAAAGGCCTACAGCATTTTTGCTGTAGGCCTTTTTTCATTGCTGCGGGGAATTCTGTTTCCACGAGCTTTTCCTTCTTCTCGTCTGTGTGCTTGCGAGCGTGCTCTGCCGGCAGTTCTAGTTCTGTTTCTGGTATGAGCAGAGTACTCACTAAAATAAAAAGTGAGTGCACATTTAAAAGTTATTTTCTTGGCACATCGGCCTCGCTTATTTTGCGATTCTTTTCTGCTCTGATACAAGAATGAACGGAATAGTGCTCTTCGTTTATTCCCAAAATTTTCCTCAACAGATTTTGCAGAAGTTATTTTTGAGCTTTGTCTCTCTTTAATCTGCTAGCATGCGATTTTGATTATTGTTCTGGAGAGCAGTAGTGGACAGCGTGGATGTAGAGTTAATCAAGCGATTGAGACCGTTAGCTCGAAAAAAAGCAGAAGAGTTTTCTGATGCGCTATCCGAGGGATTGGCGCAGGATCGTAATATCCATCAATTGAGCCTGGATTTACAGGATGAGGTCCAAGCCTATCTTTTGTCGCTTCCAGAAGAAGATAGAGAAACCTTTGAGGCGCTTTACATTGAAGAGTTAAATGCGCAGACAGCCATGGCTAACCAAAGTGCAACTGAAAAACTTGCCCAGGCAGAGGTTATTGAAGCCGAAGGTGCTAAATCGCAGCAAGTGATGTCTGGCATTATTGTCCTGATCGCGATATTAGTTCTTGTGTTTTTCTTGGCAAGATAGGGCGCATGCTGCACGTGCGGCATCTGGTGAAGGATTAAGTGGGAACACCGTCCAAGTCGTGAGGCGGGTATTCAATGAATTACAAGAAACTGAGGAGCCGTGAGATGCGTGTTGTAAAGGTTGGGGCAATTGCGTTGCTTGCATTATTGGCTGCGTGTAAAACGAATATCAGCACCGAAATCAAACTTAGTGAGCTTGAGGGTGGTGCAGGCAAGATGCTGCCCGGTGAACTGACGGTCGAGGTTAGTGCTTGCAATCATTATGAAGATTCTCGCAAGCCCTCTAATTCCCTGCTGGAAGCTCAGCAAGCTATTCCTGGCATATTCAAAGATGCAAAGTATATGGAATGCTATCAGCAGCGAATGAATTCTTATGCCCGATTTGAGTTGCCTGTTGCCTTGGATACCGCTGGTAGCGATAAGCTGTTTTCTGAGGAACATATCAATTTCCGTTCCCATGAGAATATGTTGCTCGGCTTGGTTATCCCTACTCAAATTAAAGAGCGTATTAAGTCCGCCACGAAAGGGAAGGTCGCCGCAAGTGCTTTGGTGATGAGTTTTTCGATTAAGGTCACAAATGACCTTAATCAGGATCAGCCTTTGGTAGCTTACTCCGTGTTTGCTGATGGGAAAGCGTTTGTTGCTGATAGGCTGTCGCTTCATAAAGGCAAACACATGACACTCCAGTTGTCTGACGTGTCAGTTCAAGCTGCGGTGCAAGGTAGTTATGCAATTGTGCTCGGTAGGGTTGCGCAATAGAAACGTAGACAAGGTGTCGCTGTAAGAAAAGCCCGCATTGCGGGCTTTTTGTTTAATCAAGTCCTGAGTAGCGTGATTACCACCCCCAGCAAGTTCCCGCCGCAGGCTTGCCGCAATTGCGGTAGTTCACCGCAAACCACAGTTTTCCTGCACCACGTGGGCTACCGTCAGATTTGACGTCGTTGCGTGGCAGTTCTTCCAGGGTTTCGCGCGCTGTTTTAGTGTCGGAGTCACTGGCAGCGTTGGCTTCCAGGACGATGCGGCCTAGCGCTGCTGCATCACGGTTTTCGAAGACCAGATCCGTGTCTTTCAGCGCTGTCATTTTCAGGGAGGCATCACGCACGGCAGCCGTGTAGCTGTCGTCCGAACCACCGGGCTTCAAGGCCTTGTTCAGCGTGCTGGCGGCCAGAATCTGCACCGGTGTGGCGGGTGGAGCCATCAGGTATTCGTCCAGCTTGGCCAGTTGGCCTTCCGAGGCTTGGCGACGCAGCCAGTCGCCCCACAGAAATTCGGCGTATTCAGGCAGGTTGCCGTTGCTATAGGCAATGTCGCGGGTGAAGTACACCAGGGAGCGATAGCGATCTTCCTGCATGCCACCGGCTTCTTTTTCGTTGGCCAGGCCAAGGCGAGTGGGCAGTTGTTCGACGGTAATGGTTTGGTTTTTACCATCACGCAGCCAGACCAGTTTTTCTTTGCTCATGCGCTCCCAGAAGGCAGATGCCTCGCGGATATCGCTGTAGTTGGCGCTGACTTTGACCCAGACGGGCAGTTTGGGGCCGCCGTCAGGAATCTCGCGCAAGGAGGAGAAAGTATGGTGGCCATCGGTCAGGTACAGATTGCCGTCCCAGCCTACGACCACGGTTTTAAGGTTTTCTGTTTGTGAGCCCAACGGGTCTTTGCACAGATACGTGGTGGGTTGATCCAGGCGGGCCGCTTGCGCCTCAGCGATCGTCAGGAATTTCTGGGCGCGCTCGGTACCGCCCATATCCTCGCAGTAGTCGTCAAACTTCTTGCCGATGGTGCGATTCAGGTAGTCCAGGTGCTGTGCGGGATTGTTGGCCCAGGTAGGGCGGTCCAGATCGCCTTGCCAGCGTCCCAGCTTGTAGTAGACCTGATCGTAGCCAATGGCCGCCTGGGTGGGATGCAGTTCTTCTATGCGGACCTTGATGACATCGCCTGCTTTGCTGTCCAGATAGGCCGTGTTGCGGGGTGGTTCCGGCTCTTCAGTGACAGGTGGCGCGACGACGGGGGCTTCGGGGGACGGATTGCCACCTGTGCTGGAGCCACTGTCGCAGGCTGCCAAGACCAAGGGCAGCAGAGCGATGCCCAGGGCGCGCAAGAGCTGTTGCCGGGCGGGGACAAGAGAATGCAAATAAGCGAGGTTCATGGTCCGTTGGGGATTTTGTTGGAAGATCCTAGATCATGGGGGATGGGTATTGCCGGAACATTGCATTCAGAAACATTTATCGCTTGTGCTGGAGAGGAGGCTGCTTGTCACGATCGGGGGCGAAATTGTGACCAGCTCGCCTAGTTTCCTCTAAGGCGAACTGAATCCCGTACACTGTCCGCGCTTAAATGAAATCGACAAAGCACTTCCAGACTTGTGGAAGTTGATTTTAAAAGGTTCTTGATGGCGCTCTACAGAAAAGCCTGGCTGTTTACGTTGTTCAATATCTTGCTCCTGGTCGCCTTGTATTTTGGGCTACCTGTGTTCGACCGTGTGTTGGGGACATTGGGGTTTTGGGTGTTTGGCTTTTACATTCTGGGCCAGGGCCTGGTGGCCATGACGGTTTTTACTTGCCCAAAGTGTGGCCTGTCGCCGTTCATGGGTAGCCAGAGCCTGTTCACCAGCTATTCGCCGTTTCCGCGCAAGAAGTGTGGTCAGTGTGGGCATGACCACACTCAGACTGAGTAGGGCAAGCTGCGATCCGGCGATCCGGTGCAGTCATCCCTTGTTGACTCAGCCCTTGCGCAGCGGGTTCTCCTTCCTGAATTAGTCCGGGTGGTGGTTGTGATCGACCACCATATTGTCTCCAAAGGTGGAGAATTTGGCGGTCACCTCGGCGGGTAGTTTGGCTTCTGCTTCGCTGGTGTTCTTGACCAGACGTTCTGCCGCTTCAGCGCTCATACCTGCCATCGTTAGAGTCTCGACATCGTTCAAGCCATCGCCACCGCACATATGGACATTCCATTGCCCATGGCGACTCTTTAAGAGCGCACGGCCACCGCGCGCCAGTTGCGTCCAACCGGCCAGGGCATAGTCACCCTCGATCACGATAGGCTCCACCACAAGAGGCGCTTCGGGACTGTCCCAAATCGCCTTCATGGCCTGGGAGATGCGATCGGTCTCTGACGGCGCAGCGCGAGCCACGCCCGTGAGCATCGCGAACAAGATGAATAAAGCCATGGAGAAAAAAAGGCCGTGGAGTGTCACCTTAAAGGTCTGGCGATATTGTGAAGCGGTTTTCATAAAAACTCCTTGTTTCTCAAGCTAATAAAGGACAGGGTGGGGCTTTCACCCCGAGCAGTGTGCTCATCTGACTTGTTGGCAGCCAAGGGGCAGTGATCCGGTATGTAAAGCTCAACGGCTGCGGTCTGACGTGCATGACAAACCCCTTGAGAAGATAAAAAAACGGGATCAATACTGGATCTGCACACCGGCAAAGACCGATCGCCCTGTACCCGGCTCGAACAAGGGCGAGGAGGCGGTGGCGTAGTCCGTAATGCTGGCGCTGGCGATGTATCGGCGATCCGTCAGGTTGCGGCCATCGATATAGAAGGAGTAGGGGCCGCGCTCCCAGCCAGCTCGCAAGCCCAGCAGGGCATAGGAACTGGTTTTGGTGGTGTTTGCGTTATCGACGTAGTAAGCCTGCGGCACCCATTCCACATTGGGACCAATGTGAAAGCCTGAAGGGTGTTTGTAGATAATCTCTGCGCGCAGATAGTGCTTGGGCACACCGGGCATTTGATTGTTGTTCCAGTCCTGATCGTTGTCGAACTTGAAGTTGCTGTAGGTGTAGGCGCCTTTGACCTCCAGGCTGTCACTTTGCAGACCTTGTGCAAATAAGCCTCGGGCGGCCGTCCATTGCATGCCCAGCTCTATGCCTTGATGGCTTGTGCGATCCGCGTTGACGGTCTTGTCGCAAATGTTCCAGGGCGCGCTGATGCATTGCAGCTCATTTTTGACGCGCGCATGGTACAGGGAGACGTCCCAGGCCACGTCCCCGCTTTCTCCTCGGGTGCCAATTTCGAAGGTGGTGGCGCGTTGGGCTTGCAGGCGATCCAGATCATTGCTGGTCGAGAAGGTCATATCGTCAAACGTAGGCGGCTCGGCGCTGCGGGAAATATTGCCGTAGATTTGCCACTGCGGACCCGCCTGCCACAACAGGCCCAACTTGGGATTGAAGAAGTGGTAGCTCTTGTCCCCGGATCGCGTGGTAGGCAGGCCGCCGTTGTACCGATCCTGGCGCTTGCGCTGAGCGTGCAGGTATTGCAGGCCGGTGATCAGGGACAAGTCCGAGCCCAGACTCCAGGCGTTTTCAGCATAGATGCTCAGGTTGTTGGACCTGTCTTTGCTAGCAGACAGTTTTTCCAGTCGTTTACCTCCCACGTTTACCGAGTTTTGGGCATCAATCTTGCCGGCCGACCAGGTCAGGCCCAGCGTGAAGCGATTGTCTCTGCCCGCAAGCGGGCTGGTGTTGACCAACCGGCCGTAGGCGCCGTAGGTGCTCGTGTCCCTATCAACAAATTGATAAATAGGGTGTCGCAACGAACTTTGTTCAAACCAGCCACCTAGTTCGTACTGCGTCTCGCCCATGACCAGCACTGTGCGGTTGGCAATGCGACCGCCGTCCAGGTTGAGCTGCCAGTCGTTTTGCTTATTTTCTTTGGCGGCTTGTCGTGGATTATTCAGAGCCTGATCGCGGCTGACCGAGCCGGGAATATCCTGGTGAATCTGGTAGCCGCTCAGGTAAAAACGGGTCTCTGCCCGGTCTGATAAGCGCCAGCCCAGGTTTGCATTCGCACGTAGGGAATGGCCGGCGCTTTGCTCTCTATAACCATCTTGAGTTTGCCAGGAGCCGGAGATCACACCGTCCAGTGTATCGCCCGCAAAGCCGCTGCTCAGTTGCACGCGTCGCCAGCCAAAACTACCGGCATCCAGACGTCCTTGAAAGGCGTCGGCATCATGGCCGGTAGGGGTGACGAAGTTGATGGCCCCGCCCAATGTGGCGGCTCCGTATTGCAAGGCATTGGCACCTTTATAGACCTCGGTATAGCGATAGGCCGTAGGGTCGATACGATGGAAGTTGCTGCTGCCGTCCGGGTCGTTCAAGGGGATGCCGTCCTGATACAGGCTGATGCCCCGTAGATGGTAATAACGCGACAGCCCTGAACCCCGTATGGATAGGCGCGCATCATCACCCCATTTGGGCTGCGCAAACACCCCCGGTGTGTAGTCCAGCATGTCTTTGACGGTAGCGGCTTTGGTATCACGCCAGGCGCTTTCGGGCACCAGAGCGACGCCGCCCGCGGTTTGTTCAATATTTTTTTGAGCAGTTTGCAGGCCCGGCACAGTCAAACTTTTGCCACGGTCTGGAGTGACGACGACGGGGGCCAGTGTTGGCGTTTGTGCATGAGCAAGGCTTGCCCAGGAACTGGAGAACAGCAAGGTCAGAGCCAGGACGCTGATTCGTGTGCGCGGTGATCCTGGCGCTAATTGGACAGAGGGCAGAAAGGGGGCGGCCTGCACAGCGCATGCCTGTGCAGAAATACAAAAAATAGACATAAAAAAACCTTGAATGACTTCGCTGAAAAGCGACTGCACATATGGCAGTCGGCCACGAGAGATCAAACAAGGTTGGCAGGCGGAGCGCGTGACCCGAGTGGTGGCCCCAGCGCGGGTAAGGGGGGCAAGGTCTGATTGCGGTGCACCAGCAGCAAAGGCGGGTGATCCATCGGTACATCCAGGCTTGCCATGTCGGCACTGGGCAAGGCCACTTGGGATAGAACCAGGGCGTAAGGGCACTTCTGGATATCCGCGTGTTCATTGGATAGTGGCGGATCGGCCTGTCCTGTAAGGCTCATCCAGATCGTGCTGGGCGTGCCACCGGGGGCACACAGCGTGACGGAAAAGAAGCCGTTTTGCTCGTCAGCCTTGTCCGGCATGTATCCTGCCGGCACCAGCGAACGGCACAAAAATGACAGGATCGCCAGGCAAAAAAGAATTTGCCAGGCTATGCCATTCTTTGCGGGAGAGCGGTGCCGTTGGACAGACATGGCGCAATTGTATTCCAACTGCTTCTCAATTAGATTTGATTTACGTAATCTGCGGACTCTTTAGTAAGTGGCGGATTACGATTTTGCCAAAGCGATGGCGCTGTTGCAGATAGCGATAGGCCTCATGGGCGTTTTTAAAATTGAAGACCTGATCGATAACGGGATGGATTCGGTGCTGGCTAATGACTCGATTCATGGCTTCCAGATCGCTGCGGCTACCCACACCGATGGCTTTGTAATTGGCCTGGCTAAAGACCAGATCCATCACGTCCAGCGATTCCACAGATTTTCCTAAGGAGCCGACCAGGGACACCTGCCCACCCACAGCAACCGCCTTGATGGATTGTGCAATCGTCACTGGGCCACCGACATCAATAATACGATTGGCACCTTCGCCATGCGTGTAGTGTCGTACAAGTTCGGACCATTCTGGCGTGTCTTTGTAGTTGAAGACCTTGTCAGCCCCTAGTTGCAGCAGCTTGTCGAACTTGTCGTCGGAAGAGGTGCTGGAAATCACGTGGGCTCCCATTGCCTTGGCCAGTTGAATGGCAAAAGTCGAGACACCACCCCCTCCTTGTGTCAGCACCGTATCACCCGCATTAATCCCTTCTAGTGCTGACCAGGCGGTCAAGGCTGCGCAAGGCAGGGTTGCCGCCTCTTCAAAACTCAGGTGGGTGGGCATAAGTGACAAGGCCTCTGCCGAAACGACTTTGTATTGAGTGAGCCAGCCGTCATGCTCAACACCATATTGTTCCCGACCTGCGTAGGCGGGGCCACCGAACCAGTTCGGGAAAAAGCTGTTGATAACACGGTCGCCCAACTTGAAGCGCTGCACGCCGGGGCCAAGCGCATCAATGATTCCTGCTGCATCTGACAGGGGTACAGCCCCTGGCGTATTGGGATAGCGTAATGTGCCTTTCATGACCAACAAGTCTCTGAAGTTCAAGGCTGAGGCCATGACTTGAACCCGCACTTGTCCGGGACCAGGTTCGGGAAACGGTTCCTGACGTCGCTCCAGATAGTCCACACTGCCATATTGCGTAAAACGATAGGTGTCCATGCTTGCTCCTGTTGCTTCTTGTAAGAAGCATGCTAGGCCCGAGGTGTCAGACGATCTATAGTTAAAAATCTGATTTTCCTGTCTTATCGTCTGATGGCCATGAACCCCCTTGATGAAATTCTGGATGGCATGCGTTTGCAGCATGCTTTGTATGCGTGCTTTCAACTGCGTGCGCCTTGGGGCGTTAGCTTTGACACCGGTGAGTATGCGCGGCTGTTGATTGTCAGCAAAGGGGCTTGTTATTTGAAGGGAGAGCAGCGGGCAGATCCCGTGCTGCTGGAAGCGGATACCTGCATGCTTATTCAACCAGGGGTGCAATTCTCGCTGTGTGACGGCAAGGAAAATTCGCTGGTTTCCTGTGATACTTTGGCTCGGTATCCGTATGCCGAGCCGATCATCCATGGTGGTGACGGGGTTTCGACTGAAATTGTGACGGCTCGCTTTGCTTTCAACAAGTTGGCGGCCGAACCCCTGTTCAATGCGCTTGGCCCCATGGTGCATACTCGTTTGAAGACGGAAGATGCCCACGCCATAAAAAATATCCTGGATGTGCTGCAAACCGAAGTGCAAAGCCGAGATTACGGAACTCAGCTGATTAACGCACGCTTGGTTGATGTGATGTTCATTAAGGTACTGCGGGCTTTATCTCGCTGTGCCTCATTTGGGGCAGGGTTGTTAGCGGGTATTCGAGACCCCAGGATGGCCCCGGTCTTGCAAACTGTGCATCAGCAGATTGCGCATCCGTGGTCGGTGGAGGAAATGGGGGCACTGATCGGGCTGTCCCGGTCTACCTTTTCTGCTTTGTTCAAGGCGGCTGTTGGGCAAGCACCATTGGCCTATTTGACGGCTTGGCGTATCTATAAAGCCAAGCTTTTGTTGGCAGCCGGTTCGCAGACAATAGGGCAAATTGCCGTGCAGGTGGGTTATGACAATGAGTCCAGCCTGAGCCGTGCTTTTAGCCGTTTGGAAGGAGTCTCGCCCGGTGTCTGGCGGCAGAGGCAACGAGCCGGCACTTGATAAACGGCCCTGTTGCCATGTCCACAACAGAGCTCCCAAGCCCCTGTTTTGAAAGCGAAGCAAGCTGCGGGGAGGCGTCAAGCAAGACTGTCCAAGACAGACCAAGGTGTCCGCCTAGTAAAAACCCGCTTGGATGTTTTTCCGGGAAAGGCCTACTATTAGCTCTCAATTATCGGATATGAGAATTTTATGGTGTATGACTACGTCATTGTGGGTGCCGGGATGGCCGGTGTGTCTTTGGCCTACCGTTTACCGGAAAGCGCCCACGTGCTTGTTCTGGAAAGAGAATCCCATGCTGCGTATCACTCGACGGGGCGCTCGGCCGCTATGTTTGTTGAAACTTACGGTACTGAAACGATTCGTGCCCTGACCGTCGCGGGTAACGATTTTTTCAGTCATCCGCCAGACGGTTTTAGCGATCAGCCAATTTTGCTGCCGCGTGGCGTGCTGTATGTGGGCACAGCCGAGCAACAGGATTTGCTGGACAGTCAATATGAGGATTGGCATGAGCAAGGGCTGGATGTCAGCCGCATGACGGCCGAGCAGGCACTGACGTTGGTGCCATGCCTGGATCCGGCGCAATTGGCGGGCGCCTTGTATGACGGGCAGGGCCAAGATATGGATGTGCATGCCTTGCATCAGGGGTTCCTGAAAGGGGCACAAGCAAAAGGCGTAACGCTGCGTCTGGATACAGAAGTCCTGTCCGCGCAATGGGATGGCGAGTGTTGGGACGTTCAGCTCAGCTCTGAGCCCGGTACTGTGCGCACACGTGTTCTGGTCAATGCAGCCGGTGCCTGGGCCGATACCCTGGCCGAGCGTTGTGGCCTCAAAGCCTTGGGGATTCAGCCTAAGCGCCGTTCAGCGTTTTTGTTCTCGCCACCCGAAGGGATGGATCACCGGGATTGGCCGGCAGTGATTGATATTGGTGAAGAGTTTTACTTCAAGCCCGATGCAGGCATGTTGTTGGGGTCGCCGGCCAATGCAGATGATGTGGACGCGCATGATGTCGTGGCCGAAGAGCTGGATGTGGCCACCGGCATTTACCGCATTGAAGAGCGCACCCAGCTTCGTATCCGTCGTCCTAGCCACACGTGGGCAGGACTGCGTAGTTTTGCTCCTGATGGGGAGCTGGTCATTGGTCACGACACACAATGTCCCGGTTTTTTCTGGCTGGCGGGGCAAGGCGGTTATGGGATTCAAACCGCAGCAGGTGCGTCCTTGCTGGCGGCCAGTTTGTTGCAAAAGCAGGATTTGCCCGAGTCCTTGAAGGCTTTGGAGATTGATCCGGCTGTGGTGTCACCGGCTCGTTTCAGAACATAAAAACAGCAGCACTTTGATCTCCTGGAGGAGAAAGCATGTCGAATATAAGAAATATCCTGGGCATTGCGATGGCCTTTGTCGGTGTGGTGGTGGGGGCCGGCTTTGCATCAGGACAGGAGGTGTTGCAGTTTTTCAGCAGCTTCGGGTATTGGGGATTGCTTGGAGGGGTGGTCAGTGGTCTGTGCTTCACGATACTGGGTATGGCGGTGGGGGAGCTGAGCCAGGTTTCAGTATCGCATTCGTTTAAAGAAGGGTTGTATTTGATTTGTGGGCCGCGTCTGGGCGTGGTGGTCGACATCATGATTACCTTCTTCATGTATGCCATTGCGGTGGTGATGTTTGCCGGTGGCGGCTCGCTGATGGAGCAACAGTGGGGCGTACCGGCGCAGTACGGCAGTGTCGCCGTCATGCTGATTACCGTGCTGATCGTGTTCTTGCGCGTGGATAGGGTGATGGCCTTTATTGGCAGCGTCACGCCCATTCTGGTTCTGATGATGGTTTTCCTGTGCATTTACAGCTGGAATACCCGGGACTTGCCATTGGAGGAGTTGGATGTCATCGCGCATACCAAACCTCAGGGTGCAGGACATTGGTTAGTCGGCGCGTTGCTGTACGTGTCCTACAACATGGTGGTGGGGGCGCCGTTTCTGATGATCGCAGGGGCGCAGGCTACATCGCGCCGCAATGCGCTGTTGGGTGGACTGGTCGGTGGTTTGCTGCTGGGTTTTTTGATCGTGCTCATCAGTGCCGGTGTGTTTGGCCGTATTGATACCATTGGCTCTGCCGCCTTGCCTATGCTGATGCTGGCGACCGAGCAATCCAGACTGCTGGGTACCATTATGTCCGTGGTGGTTTTTGCCATGATTCTAACGACGTCGGTCGGTGTGCTGTATTCCTTCTCAGCCCGAATTTTTACCCCTAACACGCGTAAGTTCAATATTGGTACGGCCATTGCCGGAGTGCTGGGACTGGTGGGGGCCAAGATTGGTTTCATCAATCTGGTCGGCACGGTCTACCCGTTTTTTGGTTATCTGGGCTTTGTGTTGATGGCCTGGATTTTGATTGCCTGGTTTCGTTTGCGCCGCTTACAATCCAGGAATGCGACGTAATGAATTGCTCAGCAAGGAACAGGTAGGATCTCGCCTGCGTCAAGCCCGACATAATCAAAAACAGACACTCAAGCAGGTGTCTGAAAAAACGGGCTTGGCGCTTTCTACCATTTCCAAAGCAGAACTAGGGCAGGTCTCCTTAAGCTATGAAAAATTTGTGGTTCTGGCCCGCGCCCTGAATATTGAGGTGGGTTCCTTGTTTGCCATACCGGATGAGGAAAACACGCAACGCTTGCCCACCACTGAAGTGGGCATTTCCAGCCATAAGTCCACCGCCACCCCGGGCTATGCGACGCGTAATTATGAATACGGCCTGTTGTTTGGCGAACTGAGCGGCAAACACATGAACCCGATTCTGGCCGTCATTGACTCACGCGATGCCAGCGAATTTGACGACTATATCCGGCATGCCGGGCAAGAGTTTGTGATCGTCCTATCCGGCGCTATTGCTATTCAGTTTGAAACTGGCGAGACCTTGTTTCTGAACACACACGAGTCTGCGTATTTTGACAGCGGCATTGGACATATTTACTTGTCGACCAGCGAAGACGACGCGAAGGTTGTCGCCGTCTGTACCAGCGGTTTGCCGCCGGGACTGGTTTAGGATGGGGCCGATACCGATACGTCGTTAAAAACCGGCAGCACGGTGCTGTCTGGCTTGGCTGACACAGGAGGGGTGCCATTGGACTTCAACGGCGCCACACAACGCGCGGTGGCGTTTTGAAAGTAGACGGTGCCTGCGGGGCGGCCTTTCAGACGAGCCAGTTCGGGTTTGGCCTGGATGGTCGCGTCGGACAAGGGAAAGACGATGCCCCGTGTGGGGATGGTGTCGCGTGAGCTTGTCCCCGTATTGCTGCCGCCTTTGAAAATCCGTACATGGGCAGGGTCGCGATTGGGGTCGGAGATAACCCATTCGTGCAGACCGTTGGCCATGTCCTGTATGCCCAAGGGGTTGGGCGGAAATGCACCCGTCTTGTGTTTGTTCGCGCCACTATCTGGTTCCGGCAGATTTCGACCTGCTTGCCATTGGCCGTTGTCGGTAGCCCAAGGAATCGCTTGCCCGCGGCCGCGGGCCGCGTACTCCCATTCGGCCTCGGTGGGCAAACGCATGTCCAGGCCACTGTTTTTTCCCAACCAGGTGCAAAAGGCTTCGGCTTCGTCATAAGGCATATTGGCGGCCTGTTCATCATCGCCTTTCACGGGCTGCCAACGGGCAGGGCGCTGGGTTTGCTTCAGGAAGCGGTCATACAGGGCGTTAGTCGCCTCTTTTTTCATGATGGAAAACGCGCTGACCTCTACCGGGTACGGATCCAGAGCACCCTGATCGGCTTGTGCTACCCATTGCACGGACTGCTCGCCGTCGGGAGCACGCATGGGCACCTGGAAATTGCCGGCCATAAATGAGCCGCCTTCTACCGGGATCAATTCAGGACCGGGCTCAGGGCGCGTAGGCAAAGACCTCAGTACCAGTAAAAGTAAGATGCTGGCAATGATGAGGGTGACGCTGAGCCGCACAGGGGTATGACGCAATCTTGTTTCCTTGCTCTTGACGACTCGCGACGCGAGAGCTTTGTCGATTAATTTTGCTTATATGGCCCCGTATTATTCCATGTCTGCTTATAAGACGGGTCTGTCTGTGCGCAGAGTTTAATGATTTATTGGAATAGAAGGGGAGTATTGTGCTTATTCAGCGTTGTTGGGGGACTTTTCAGGAATAATCGACAAGGGAATATGGATGGCCTGGCCTTCCTGAACCACAACGCTCCAGCGGCTTGGATCAAACAAGGCGGGGCTGACTTCAAATACCGCGACATCCGAGATGCTCACCAGAGGATTGATTTTGTCCGGGCCCACCGTATCCAGATCGTGTGCGTAGCGATAGTCCTGTGTCGCTCGCTGATTGGGTGCTAGTTTTTGGCCCGACGCATCTGCCAGAAACAGGCGTGGTCGATGGATCTGCGGGTTCAGGGGGCGTGGGCTGGTGTTGGTATAGCGGTAGCGCAAAACAATAAACAGATTATTCTGACGCGCCGGTGTAGCCAGATTCCCGGCGTCCAACTGAGTCTGGCTGTGCCATTGCTCCAGGTAGATATGCAGGCGTGCACCTTGATACTCGGGTGTGAGCAAGCTTGCCCCCTTGTTCAAAATAGGGGCCGCAGGCGGGATAGGGGGGATGCTGGGAAGGATGCCAGGCTGCGTTTGGGTAGACAGAACCCTGTCGTTTTGACTGTAGGCGGTGGCAGAGCACAGGGCTAGAAGGGCGCACAGCCAAAAACGGGGCGAAGTAACAAGCATGGGTGTGAACAAGAGGGGCAATCAGTGTGGGTAAGGATGACAGGCTGGATTAAAGGGCAGGCAAAAAATAAACGGCTCATGAGCCGTTTTTCTTAACCACTTTTTTCAGATCGTCCAGCTCTTTGCGCAGGGCGACCACTTCGTCACTGAGTAAACCGATGACAGCCATTTGACTTTGGTACATCTCTACCAAGGGGTGGTAACTGATACCACGACTGGTCAGTTCTCGACAAAGCGCGCTAAGACCGGTTCCAGCGCGCTTGGTTAAGGTAGCCATCTTCCTGTGATCCATAAGCCTGCATCCTGATCAGTAGTTGTTCGATGTTTACATCTGTTAACCATACCAAAAAACGATGACAATAGTCGTTTTTATTAAAACTTCTTGTATATCTGTGGTTTAGCGACTGAATTAGCCCACTTGGAAGTTGCCTTCCGGATAGCGTATGCGGCTGCGTTTGCGCGTGGCCAAGGAGTAAATCAGGGTCAGCGGGCCGAGTCGACCCGCAAACATCAGCACCATGATCAGGATCTGGCTGGGCATGGAAAGTTTGTGAGTGATGCCGTGGCTCATGCCGGTGGTGCTTAAGGCCGAGGCTGCTTCAAACAGAAGGCTGGTAATGGGCATGTCCTCAAACAAGGTCAGTAGCAAGACGCTGATGAAGTACAGAGCGCCGGTAATCAGAAACAGAGCCAGCGCTTTCTGGACGGTTTCAGGCGCGACGCTGCGGCCCATCAAGACCACTTCTTCACGTTGGCGGATATATGAGCGTACGGCGGCCATTAATACAATCAGCGTTCCGATTTTGATACCACTGGCGGTGCTGAGCGAGCCACCGCCAATGAGCATCAGCACGATCAGCATCAACTGGGTGCTGTCGCGCAGGCTGGCAATATCCATGGTGGTAAAGCCGGCGGTGCGTGTGGCGGCATTTTGCATCCAGGCGGCCAGTGCCTGATCACCCACCCCAAGCATGCCCAGGGTTTTGGGGTTACTAAACTCCAGTGCCCAGAGGCTAAAAAAACCAATCAGGTTCAGAATCAGTGTGCCCAGCAAGATCACTTTGGTATAGGGCAGCAGGGTTTGCCAGCGCTTCTTTTGCCCGACATCGGCCAGCACGGTAAAGCCAATCCCGCCCAGGATAATCAGGCCCGACATGGTAATGACTGAAATAACATCCCCCGAAATCGGGATCAGGGAGTTATGGAACAAGGAAAAACCGGCGTTATTGAAGGCAGTGACGGCATGGAACAGGGCGCGGTACAAGGCCGTGGTCCACGGTAAATCAATGGTCCAGCGCAGAAATAAAATGGCAGCGGCGATTAATTCAATCAAGACGGCAATTTTGAATACTTGCAAAGCCGTGCTGCGAATACGAGACACACTGGTTTGATTAAAGGCTTCCAATGCCAGCGCTTGCTGGCTGACACTGATGCGCTTGTGCATGGTGATGGCGGCAATGACGGCAAAGGTCACAAAGCCCATGCCGCCAACTTGCACCAGCAGTGCCAAAACAATCTGCCCAAAGTGCGTTAAGTCCGTGGCAGGATCAATGACCGCCAAACCCGTGACGGTGACCGCCGAGGTCGCCATGAACAAGGCCTGGAAAACGCCCAGACGGTGTTCGGCCGCTTGTGGCAGGCTAAGCAAAATAGCGCCCAGGATAATCAGGGCCATAAAGCCCAGAGCCAGTACCAGCGGCGGGCTGGCGCTGAGAGTGCGGGTCTGAGGATTGACCTCAAGACGGCGAGTCAGACTATTGGGTAGCCAGTTGCGCATACATCAAACCAGTTTGGGGGCGGCAGTACGAAGAGCTTGCAACTGTCCAAGCAAGATCAGCAGGTCTTTGGCATGCAGGGCAAAATCAGCATCGGGCTGGGTCGTGGTTTGACCACGACGTTTGACCAGCAAAACCTGCACATCGTCCATTTGCTCGCGCAGCACATCTTTGATGGTCTGCCCATTCATATTCTCGCTGGCGGTTACTTCCACAATGTAATCGCCATTACCCAGGGTGATGTAGTCGTTGACCATCGGGTAGCTGAGCATTTGGGCAACCCGTATGCCCATTTCTTCTTCGGGGTGAATAATGCGGTTAACCCCGATTTTGGCCAGAATCAAATGCTGGGCATGAGAAGTCGCTTTGGCCCAGATCGTGGGAACACCAAAACTTTTCAGATGAACCACACAAACCAGGCAGGCTTCAATATCGGCCCCAATTGCAACCAGAACTACGTCATAATTGTCCAGCCCCAGCTCTTCCAGGGCCTGGCGGTCAGTGACATCGGCAATGACGGCACGGCTTAACTGGTCCGCATATTTGTTGACCAATTTGGGGTTTGTGTCCACTCCCAGCACGGAGTGTCCTGTTTTCATGAGTTCCAAGGCGCAGGCCGAACCGAAGCGGCCTAATCCTATGACGGCGAACTGTGCCATAGCTTAGTTGATCCGTTTGATGCTTGAAACAATTTCAAGCCAAATTAAGCGTTGATGGTATAAAGGCATATCTGGTAAAAACCCTTATCGGGTATTCCCTTGGGCGCGTGTCGTTTAAGCCCCAGCGGAAACATCAATAGTGGACAGTGTAAAACAATGGTTAGTTTGTTTGATCCAATAAAATTGGGTGATATTGAACTCCTGAACCGCATCATCATGGCGCCCATGACACGCGCGCGCGCCTCGGAGGGCCGTATGCCCAATGATTTGATGCGTATGTACTATTGTCAGCGAGCCAGTGCGGGGCTGATTGTAGCCGAAGCGACCTCGGTATCGCCGCAGGGCGTGGGCTATGCCCACACGCCGGGCATCTGGAGTCGTGCTCAGGTCGATGCATGGCGCACGATTACAGAGGCGGTACATGCCAAGGGTGGTCGAATTGTTCTGCAATTATGGCATGTGGGGCGTGTCTCTGATCCAGAGTTTCTAAATGGTCAAATACCGGTTGCGCCCAGCGCGATTGCCTGCGAGGGTATGGTCAGCCACTTAAGTCCTGAGCGTCCTTTTGTGGTGCCTCGCGCTTTGCGTAGCGAAGAAATCGCCGACATCGTGGATGATTTCTCCGTTGCGGCTCAAAATGCGCTCAGTGCCGGTTTCGATGGGGTTGAGATACATGGTGCCAATGGCTATCTGATCGATCAGTTCCTGCACGACGGCTCTAACACCCGTACGGACGCTTACGGTGGTTCTATTGAAAACCGGGCGCGCTTTCTGTTGGAAGTTGTGGATGCCTGTGTGGCCATTTGGGGTGCCGGTCGAGTCGGTGTGCATTTATCCCCGCGCGGTGGTTTGCACGGCATGAAGGATTCTGATCCAGCCCGTTTGTTCTCTTATGTGGCGTGTGAGCTGGATCGACGTGATATTGCCTTCTTGTTTCTGCGTGAAAGCCCGGCTTCGGACAGCTTATTGCCCATGATCAAATGTCAGTTTGGCGGCGCGATCATCGCCAACGAACATTTTGATTTCCCCACTGCACAGACCACTTTATCCAAAGGCATGGCAGATGCCGTGTCGTTCGGTAAGGCTTTTTTGTCTAACCCGGACTTGCCCTTGCGTTTGCAGTTGCGTGCTCCCTTGAATGGCTGGGACCCGGGCTCTTTTTATACCCAGGGGCCCAAAGGTTATACGGATTATCCGTTCTTGAAATCCAGCCCTGAATGGGATCAGCCTGTCGATGAGGATTTGCAGACACATTAAGCCTGTCTGCGAGGACATCGCCGGAAATAAAAAAGCCCGTATCAAACGGGCTTTTTTAGTGCGCTTCTTTTCAATCCGATAGCCGTTTGGGAACCAGCTACCGTCTTTGAATGGCTGAGTGCTTTACGTGAAGAAAGCTCGTGGCGGCCCATTCATGCCAAGTCGTATTGCCCTTGGCGTTTAGCTACCGCGTACTACCCGAAATGTGGCTGCTGCTTTAACCAGCAAGCGTTCTTTCTCATCGTATCCGCCCCCTTCGCAGTAAGCGGTATCGCCTTCCAGATACAGGCATTGGGCCTTGAACCAGACATCGCCCCGCGCAGGCAATAGAAACTGCGAGTTCATGTCTATGGTGGCCATGCCCGAGCCAGGGCGTTGAGCCCGTGCTGCGGCGCTAAGGGTAAAGTCCAGAATCGCCATCAATGTCCCCCCGTGCACATCAGCACGGGAGTTGGCATTACAGGCTTGCCAGGGCAGGAAGGTGATCACCTCCTGCTCGGTGCTGCTGACCGTTTGCAGGCCCAGGTGCTGCATGAGAGGGATGTGAGTGCCGAAAAAATCCTGTTTGGGCTGCGCCCGTTCGGCCTGCCAATGCTTCATGGGTTCAGTTTTTGCTTCACTTGAGCGGAAACCTGGGACATATCAGCACGGCCTGCCAGCTTGGCTTTGACCAAACCCATGACCTTGCCCATCAGTGCGGGACCTTGGGCGCCTTCGGACTGGGCCTGGGTAATGGCGTCGGCAATGACAGCATCAACTTCAGCACTGTCGGCTTGCTGAGGCAGGTATTCTTGCAGAATCAGCAATTCGGATTTTTCTTTCTCGGCGCTTTCGGTACGACCTGCAGACTCAAAAGCCTGAATGGATTCGCGGCGCTGTTTCACCTGCTTTTCAATGATGCTGGTTACTTCGGTATCGCCCAGCTCGGTACGTTCGTCCACTTCGCGTTGTTTGATCGCGGCTTGCAGAAAACGCAAGGTCTCCAGACGTCCGCTATCGCGAGCGCGCATCGCCGTTTTGATATCTTCAGCTAAACGGGTTTTGAGTGTTTGACTCATGGTGGTTCCTGGTTGAACGGGCAAAGCCATAGTTTAACGCAGGGTGAGGTGGGGAAAAATCCGATTATTGAAAATCTCGACTACGTGCAAGCAGATGACCAATCAGATGATTCATGGATACCAAACGGCGGGCAATCAAATGGCAAACGCTGCCATCGCGCTGCCAGATACCATAGACCCCCAGCAGACGAGATTGAAGCAAGGCCTGGGATTGCTCCTGGGCCAGTTCTTCGCGCACGATGACATTGACACTGCCGGTTTCATCTTCCAGCGTCACAAACACGGTGCCTTTCGCGGTGCCGGGGCGTTGACGAGTGGTGACCAACCCACAAGCCCGTGCCAGACGCCGATCCGGGCAGGTTTGATTAAGCTGTTCTGCCGTTGAGAATCGCAAGGGGGCCAACTGTGTGCGTAGCAGGGACAAAGGGTGGTGGTTCAGGCTCAAGCCCACGGCTTGATAGTCGCTTAATACCTCCAGTCCCGCAGTGGCACGCGGCAGATCCGGGGTTTGATCCGGCGTTTCAGCATGGCTCAGCAATCCTGCCTGGCTGGGACGTCGGGCATCCCAAACGCTGTGGCGGCGTTGACTATAGGCACTGCGCAAGGCATGGGCCTGGGCCAACGCTTGTTGATCGTGGGCTGACAGAGCCAGCTCCTGGCGCAAGCAGGCCAGATTCAGCAGACGTTCCGGGTGGCTTTGCCGGTAACTGACGATGGCATGCGCCCCTTGTTCGCTCAAACCCTTGACCATGTGCAAGCCCAGACGTACCTGGCGTGGGCTGCCAGGCTTGGAGCAGACATGGCTGTCGTACAGGCTGTATTGCACATCAATGGGCAAGACCTGTACGCCGTGACGACGCGCGTCCTGGACTAACTGGCTGGGGCCGTAAAAGCCCATGGGTTGGGAGTTCAGCAAGGCAGCCAGAAAGTGATCCGGGTAACGTGCTTTCAGATAGGCGCTGAACCAGGCCAGTTTGGCGAAGCTGGCCGAGTGGCTTTCCGGAAAGCCGTATTCCCCAAAACCGCTGATCTGGTCGAACAGGCGCTGGGAAAATTCGGGATCATAGCCTTTGGCGGCCATGCCATCGAGCAGCTCCTGCTCAAAAGGCCCCAGGCCACCACGACGACGCCAGGCGGCCATGGCTCGTCGCAAAGCATCGGCCTTATCTGCCGAGAAACCTGCCGCCTCCATGGCCAGCTCCATAGCCTGTTCCTGAAAAATAGGTACGCCCAAGGTACGTGCCAGCACATGGCGAATTTCGGGGGCGGGGTAGTCGACTTTGCGGTGGTCGCGGCGACGCTCCAGATAAGGATGCACCATGCCACCCTGAATGGGGCCGGGGCGCACAATGGCCACTTGCACGACCAAGTCGTAAAAACACGTGGGCCGCAGACGCGGCAACATGCTCATCTGGGCGCGGGACTCGATCTGGAACACGCCGATGGTGTCGGCCCGTCGTATCATGCGAAAGGTTTTGGCGCTTTGCAAAGGAATGTCCTGCAAGTGGAACGGTTTGCCTTTTTGTTGGCTGATACTGTCCAGGCAACGGCGCAAGGCGCTCAACATGCCCAAAGCCAGAATGTCGACTTTCAGCAGGCCCAGCACATCCAGATCGTCCTTGTCCCATTGCACAACGCTGCGCCCCGGCATGGCTGCGTTTTGAATCGGCACCAGCCTGTGCAAGGGCGTTTGTGAAATCACAAACCCGCCTGGATGCTGGGACAGATGACGCGGAAAGCCCATGAGCTGGCGGGTCAAGGACAGCCATTGATGTGCTTGTTCGGGTGGGCATTGAGGAAAGCGCGCAAAGACCTCATCTTGAATGCGGGTGTCGTTAAGCCAGGCGCGGTCACATTGAATCAAGGCCTCGACCAGGGGTTGAGGAATGCTCAGTGCCTTGCCGGTATCGCGCAAGGCACTACGGCGTCTATAGGTGGTGATGACTGCGGTTAAGGCGACCCGTTGTCGGCCATATTTGCGGTAAATGTACTGAATGACTTCTTCGCGGCGCTGGTGTTCGAAGTCCACATCAATATCGGGCGGTTCCGCTCGCGCCCGGCTAATGAAGCGAGCAAATAAGGTGTGGCTGCTGGCAGGATCGACTTCGGTAATGCCCAGGCAATAGCATACGGCCGAGTTGGCGGCCGAGCCTCGGCCCTGGCACAAGATTCCCTGGCTGCGCGCGTAGCTGACGATGTCGTGCAAGGTCAGAAAGTAGGACTCGTAGCCCAGGTCTGCAATCAGGCTCAGCTCTTGCTCCAGACGCGTGCGCAAATGGTCGCTGATCCCTTTGGGATAGCGTCTTTGGACACCACGCTCGGTTTCCTGTCGCAGATATTCAATGCCACTGAGGCCAGGAGGCACAATCTCGACCGGGTACTCGTACTTGATTTCGCTTAAACAGAACTGACACAGCGCCTGGATGTGATCGGTGGTCTCACGCAGTTCGGCGGGGTAGAGATTGGCCAGTTGGAAGCGACTGCGTAAATGATGCTCGGCATTACCGGCCAAGGACCAACCGCATTCCTGCACGGGCGTTTTCAGGCGTATGGCAGCCAAGGTATCGTGCAATGGTTGGCGAGAGCGCACATGCATATGAACGCCTCCCAAAGCGGCACAAGGTACGCCAGACTCCTGCGCTGCCAGCCTGACGGCACGTAAGTGCTGCATGTCCTGATCGCGTCTATGCAGACTGATGCCTAAAAACAGGCGGCCTGCAAACAGCTCCAACAGCCGCTGTGTGTGAAGGTGGATGTGCTCGCGATCCAAGCCATAAGCGGGTTTGTAAATGACCAGACAGTCCGGCAAAACGTGTTGTTGTGAGCCTTGACGGGCTTGCTGCAAAAAAGACCAGTCAATCGAGGCTTGCTGTTTTAAGTCCAGAGACTGGTGCACGTGTGAGATGAATTGGCAGAGATTGCCATAGCCCTCTTTGTTGCGCGGCAAAATCAGCAGCTCATGGGCCTGAGTAGCGTCGCCAGTCATGCTTGTGGAATGGGTGTTTGGTGGGTTCGCCGGTTCCCACACGCCTGTAAAGCAGAATCGGCTTCCCACCAGCAGGCGAATTTCCGGATGCAGCTTGGCCTGCGCATAGGCGCGTACCACACCGGCCATGGAGGCGTAATCGCATAAGGCCAGCGCCTTGTAACCTAGCTCGGCGGCTCGGCTGACCAGCTCTTCGGGGTGGGACGCACCATTCAGAAAGCTGTAGTTGGACAGGCAGTCCAGCTCTGAGTACAGCAGGTCTATATGGGATTTCATCCAAAGACTCCGTGCAGGTACCAGGCATGTTCCTGGCTCAAGTCCCGATAAACCCAATACAAGCGTCCTTGCGGACACAAGGCGATAAAGTAGTCCCGTTGCTGATGTCCGGAGCCGCTCCACCAGCCTGTCTGTACCCGTTCCGGGCCTTGAACCAGGCGTAGGCGCTGATTATCCAGAAGCGGGGATTGCTGATCGTGTTGTAAAGGCTGAGCCGGGTCCAGCATCCAGCAAGGACGTTGCAAAGTTGGATGACTGGTCTTGGGGGGCTGACTGCTGGACAAGGACAGCCATTGATTCGCTTGTTCAGGCAAATAGCTGGCTTGGGCGGCAGGCATCAAAATCTGTTCAGCCCCTAACCTGGCTTGTAAACGCTCCAGAAGTTGCTGGTCTTGCTCTTGCCAATGGCGTGCATCGGGAAACAAGCCGCTGGCATGAGTTTGGCGAGGATGCAGTTGTTGAGCCTGCAGCACCAGGCTTTGTACAGCCGCCTGCAATTGCAGTGGCTGGAACTGTTCTTGCCATACTGGCAGAAAGTCCTGGCTGCGCCAGCAGGAGCGGGCCATCTGTAATTCCAGGCGGGTGGCGGTGGGGTAGTCCTTGTATCGTTCCGTATGCAGTACCAGTTCCAGACGTCCGCAGGCCAGTTGATATTGATTCAGCCAGGCCTCCAGTTGGATCAACAGGCGGTTTAACGCCCGCAAGATGGTGGGTTTGTGATTGGACGGGGCATCCATCTCCTGTTTGCGTGTAAATTGCGGGGCCGTATGCACCCATTCCAAGGCCCAGCTTTGTGTGCCGTAGGCTTGGTCCAATTGCAAAAGTAGGGCGCGCAACCCACGCTGGGACAGTCCATCACGGGGCAGTTGATGTAACTGGCCCAGGGTATGGCAGCCCAGACTATGCAGCCACTGCAACTGGTCAGCGGGTGGGGCCAGCAAGTGGATAGGAAGCGGGTTCAAGCAGGCTGGTAAACGGCGGACGCAACGGCGCTGCTTGTGGTTGGACAAAGCCAGCAAGCAGGCGGCGCGGGCAGTCGGCGCCAGGGCCAGACAGGGCTGGGGGACAAGAGGGGACAAATCAGCCCGAACCTGTTGATACAGACGGCGTAAGCCACCAAACAGCCGGATGCTGGCACGGATATTCAATACCCATAAATGGGTTTGAACCTGTGCCAGTTGAGGGCTGTAGCGCAGCAAAACCGCTTGGATACCGTCCTGCTGCTCGGGATTGGCCTCAGGCGTAAGCAGGCTCTGGGGCAGTCGCAGGCATAGGTACATGAGACGGAATGGCCGTTGGCGGCATCAAGATGTGGTGGGGCGCTAAGGCAATGCTGTCCTTGCAAGGTGGGCCCCGACGTTTGCGAATATGGACATCCAACCAAGGCTGTCCTTGTTGGTCTTGTCGAGTCTGAAGATCCAGACGTAAAAGGGCTGGGCTGTTGGCCTGACTGTGCGCCGGACGCAAACAAAAAAACAGGCTGTCGCTTTGGTTGGCTAATAGCTGCAACTGGCGTAAGGAGGCGAAAGGCACGTGAGCAGGTAACCAACTTAATACGGCAGCGCAATGGCCGTGACGTAAGGCCTGGGCGCTGGCCCACAAGGTGTCGTTCAGGTGTTGGCTGCGTATCCAGATCAAGCGGGCGGCTAACGCGTTTTCTGATGTAGCGCTTTGTCCCGTCGTGGCAGAGGTGCCGCGCCATCGTTGTTGCATGGGCTGATAGGGCGGCGCAACTAAAATACGCAATCGTTCTGCAGGCAGGGTGTTCAAGGCTGGCAGTAATAAGGATAAGGCACTGCTGTCCTGTGGTGCTTGCAGCTCGATCAGGCTGCCGATAGGCCAGCCTCCTCCTGGTAATTCAGCATCCAGAGCGTCAAAGCCGCTGGACAGGCAAGAACCTGCGGCATGCGCATAATGCTTGCCCGTCCACAGGGAGGGATGGAGGTCTAAAAGGGAACGAAGTGCGCTTGCCATAGGTGTGCTCCTGATTGCTGTATAAATATACAGTAAATTTGTTTGTCAGCAAACCAGGAGTCGGTTTCAAGGCAGAACTTTTATATACTGTGACCTTCTGTTTGACTCTCTCGCATGAACGCTTCCCTTCTCTCCCGCCCAGGCCGTTGCGCACAGTGCCAGCGGCCATTGGCTCGCTGCTTGTGTCCCTTGATTCCCTCGCTAGAAGCGGCGTGCCCGGTTCTGATTTTGCAGCATCCGTCCGAAGCGCGGCATGCGCTCAATACCGCACGTCTGGCGTATTTGGGATTGAAAGGGACAGAGTTATGGGTGGGGGAGCAGTTTGAAGAGCTGGGGGCGCGTCTGGCACAGGCGCATCGCCCTGTCTTGCTGTTTCCGGGGCCGCAAGCCAAGGTGGCGGGTTCAACAGGCCCAGAAGAAAAACCGGATTTGATCGTGGTGCCCGATGGCACCTGGCGCAAGGCGCGCTTGATTTTGCATCGTAATCCGGTCTTGCAAACCCTGCCGTATTGGATGCTGCCTGACGGGGAGGCGTCACGCTACAGGCTGCGTAAAGCGCCCGACCCTCAGGCCGTGTCTACCTTGGAAGCGATTGTCCGGTTGATGCAGATTATGGAGCCAGAGCGAGATTTCAGGCCTTTGTTACGGCCTTTCGAGCAGTTGATCGAAGAGCAGATCCAGGCCATGGGCCTGGATACCTATCAGCGTAACTATCCTACTTCCAGATGAAGTTCAGCTCACGGGACTGACCGTCCACAATGCTGGCCTGGCGCTCCTGGGTTTGACCCTGGTACGTGGCAAACACCTTGTAATTGCCGGGCGCAAGGCGAATCAGGCAGTAGGGGCCATCGATCAGACTGTTCAGCACAGTTTGGTCGCCGCTGTTGCGGATGACCAGTTGCACGTCGGAAATATAGCCGACGCGCTCGCCCTGATGCGCCGAGAAGTTGACGGATAAGGGGAAGGTGCCGCGCACCATGCGGAATAACTGGGCTTCATCGCTGCCTATTCCGCCGCTAATGTATTCGGTTGATCCGTAGTACTGGCTGGGAGGCAGTTCCTGGGAATGCGCGATGGGACTGCTCAATAAGGCCAGCGACATGGCAATGCCGATCAAAGAAAGACGAGGACTCATGAGATTTCCTTGCTTGAAGTGGGAAGACTAAGCGGGCCATTAGTGGCTCTGTTGCTGTTATGAGAGGGGGCAGGCTGGCTGTCAGGATGAAAGCTGGGCCATAAAAAAGGCCAGTCATGCTGACGGATGGGTTCAGCGAGCGAATTGAAACTGCGTTCACGTAGCATCCCGTGCCCATGCTGATGAATAGTAATGACGGTGGTGCAGCGGGTGCCGTAATCGGGGCTGACAATAAACGGGCTGCTTAACAAGCGTTCGTGCTCAAGGCTCAGACCGGTTTGGGGCAAGTCACTGTCGGCGGCCACTTCTTGATTGCGCAAGCCCTGGAACAAACCTTCTACCGCTTGCGGCGAGCCATCAAAATGCTGCGCCTGCAGAGTTT